>NZ_JBHWJQ010000016.1:0-146661 GCF_042731435.1 Streptomyces sp. NPDC059861
CCTTCACGCCTACAACTACCATCGGTGCCACACCGCACTCGGAGGCCAACCCCCGATCAGCCGAGTCAACAACCCTGCGGGTCAATACACCTAGGACCTGGCCGGCCGAGGGTCTTCCGGTCGCCGTGGGGCGTCCACCGGCGGCCGGAGGGGCACTACCGTCCCCGCGCCAGCACGCGCGCCAGATAGGGTGCGGTCCGGCTTCGGCGCGCCGTCGCCACCTCCCTGGGCGGTCCGGCCGCCACGACGCGGCCGCCCGCCTCGCCGCCGCCGGGCCCGAGGTCGACGACCCAGTCCGCGCCGGCGGCCACGGACATGTCGTGCTCGACGACGACCACGGTGTGGCCGGCGTCCACGAGACCGTGCAGCTGGCGCATCAGGACCTCGACGTCGGCGGGGTGCAGCCCGGTCGTGGGCTCGTCGAGGAGGTAGAGGGTGTGGCCACGGCGGCCACGCTGCAACTCGCCCGCCAGCTTGATGCGCTGGGCCTCCCCGCCGGACAGCTCCGTCGCGGGCTGTCCGAGCCGCAGATAGCCGAGGCCCACGTCGAGCAGCGTGCCGAGACTGCGCGACACCGCGGGGTTGTCCGCGAAGAACTCCGCGGCGGCCTCGACGGTCAGGTCCAGCACCTGTGCGATGTTCCGTCCCCGGTACGTCACCTGGAGGGTCTCGGGGTTGTACCGGGCCCCGCCGCAGTCCGGGCACGGCGTGTACGTGCTGGGCAGGAACAGCAGCTCGACGCTGACGAACCCCTCTCCCTGGCAGGTCTCGCAGCGTCCGCCCGCGACGTTGAAGGAGAACCGCCCGACGCCGTACCCCCGTTCGCGTGCCGCATCCGTCGCGGCGAAGACCTTGCGGACGACGTCGAACAGGCCCGTGTACGTCGCCAGGTTGGAGCGCGGGGTGCGGCCGATCGGCCGCTGGTCGACCGAGACGAGGCGCCCCACGCCCGCCGGCTCCCGCGTGATCTCGCCGATGAGCGTGGACTTCCCCGACCCCGACACCCCTGTCACCGCCGTGAACACCCCCAGCGGGAACTCCGCCGTCACCCCGTGCAGGTTGTGCCGCGTGACCGGCCCGACCTTCAACCACCCCCGGGGCGTCCGCACTTCACGCACCGGCGCGGGGGAGTCGTCGAAGAGGAAACGGGCCGTCGCCGAGTCCGCCACCTCCGCGAGACCGGCGACCGGACCGCTGTACAGCACCTCGCCGCCGTGCTCCCCGGCGAGCGGGCCGACGTCCACGATCCAGTCGGCGTCCCGCACCACGTCGAGGTGGTGCTCCACCACGAACACCGAGTTCCCGGCCGACTTCAGCCGGCCCAGCACCGTGAGGAGGGCCTCCGTGTCCGCCGGGTGCAGCCCCGCCGACGGCTCGTCCAGGACGTACACCACGCCGAACAGCCCCGAGCGCAGCTGGGTCGCGAGGCGCAGTCGTTGCAGTTCGCCCGCCGAGAGGGTGGGGGTGGCGCGGTCGAGGCTGAGGTAACCGAGGCCGAGTTCGGCGACCGGGGCGATCCGGGCCTTGAGGTCGGCGGTGAGGAACCGGGCCGTCTCGCCGGTGGCGACGAGGGCGTCGGCCAGACGGGACAGCGGCAGCGCGGCCAGCTCCGCGATCGTACGGCCCCCGAACGTCACCGCCAGCGCCTCGGGCCGCAGCCGGCTGCCGCCGCAGGCGGGGCACGGCGCGCCGGTCAGGAACCGCTCCGCCCTTGCCCGCAGCGCCGGGCTCCTGGAGTCGGAGAAGGTCTTCATGACGTAGCGCCGGGCGCTCATGTAGGTGCCCTGGTACGGGCGCTGGATGCGGTGCGCGTCGCGCACCGGGTGGACGGTGACCACGGGCTGCTCGTCCGTGAACAGGACCCACTCCCGCTGCTCGGCGGGCAGTTCCCGCCACGGCCGGTCCACGTCGTACCCGAGGGCGTCGAGGACGTCGCGCAGGTTCTTGCCCTGCCAGGCGCCCGGCCACGCGGCGATCGCGCCCTCGCGGATCGACAGCGACGGGTCGGGGACCAGCAACTCCTCAGTCGTGCGGTGCACTTGGCCGAGCCCCTGGCACCGCGGGCACGCCCCGGCCGCCGTGTTGGGCGAGAAGGCGTCCGAGTCGAGCCGCTCGGCGCCCGGCGGGTGGTCGCCGGCCCGGGAGAAGAGCATCCGCAGCGAGTTGGAGAGGTTCGTGACCGTGCCGACCGACGAGCGGGACGTCGGTGCCGAGCGGCGCTGCTCCAGGGAGACCGCCGGAGGCAGGCCGGTGATCTCACCGACCTTCGGCGCGCCGACCTGGTGGATCAGCCGGCGGGCGTACGGCGCGACCGACTCGAAGTAGCGCCGCTGGGCCTCCGCGTAGATCGTGCCGAACGCCAGTGACGACTTCCCGGAGCCGGACACGCCGGTGAACACGGTCACCACGTCGCGCGGGACGTCGACGTCGACGCCCTTGAGGTTGTGCTCTCGGGCGCCGCGCACCCGGACGTAGGGATCGTGGGGGTCGGACATGGGAACGCACTCCGGCCTTCGGCTCCGGCAGGGGACAAACCCCGCGATTCTATGCGACGCGGCCCGGTGACACCCAGTGACCGGCGCGGGTGCGGCGCCTACGGCTCTGTGCGAGTTTGGAAAGCACGATGCCCGTCGACACACGCATGGAAGGTCCGTGACCATGACTAGTCCCGGTTTCGGTTTCGGACGCAGCCCCTTCGAGGAGTTCGACGAGCTGATGTCCCGGTTCTTCGGCGACGCGGCACCGGCCTCGTCCGCCCGGCGGATGCAGCGCGTCGACATCGGCAGCCTGCTGTCGGAACGGGCCCGTGAACTTGTCGCCCAGGCCAGGAACATCGCCGCCGTGGAGGGCAGCGAGGAACTCGACGCCCGGCACCTGCTCGCCGCGGCCACCGAGCACGACTCCACCCGGCGGCTGCTCACCGAGGCGGGCGCCGACCCCGACCGGCTGCGCGAGCGGCTCCGCGGCGCCACCGAGGGGGCCGAGAAGACCGAGCCCGGCACGCTCACCCCGGCCGCCAAGCGGGCGCTGCTCGACGCCTACCGGATATCCCGCGCCGAGGGCTCCTCGTACATCGGCCCCGAGCACCTGCTGCGCGCCCTCGCCGCCAACCCGGAGTCGACGGCCGGCGAGGCGCTCGCCGCCGGCGGCTGGGAGGGCGCCAGGCTGCCCAGCGAGGGCCCGGGCGAGCGCAAGGGACCCAGCAACACGCCGACCGTCGACGAGTACGGCCGTGACCTCACCGAGGACGCCCGGGCGGGCCGGCTCGACCCCGTGATCGGCCGGGACGAGGAGGTCGAGCAGACGATCGAGGTGCTGTCCCGGCGCAGCAAGAACAACCCCGTCCTCATCGGCGACCCCGGCGTCGGCAAGACCGCCGTCGTCGAGGGCATCGCCCAGCGCATCGCCGCCGACGACGTGCCGAAGACGCTGGCCGGCAAGCGGCTGGTCTCGCTCGACCTGGCCGGGATGGTGGCCGGGACCAAGTACCGCGGCGAGTTCGAGGAGCGGCTCAAGAAGCTGCTCGAAGAGGTCGGCGAGCACGCCGACGAACTGGTGCTCTTCCTCGACGAGATGCACACCGTCGTCGGCGCCGGTGGCGGCGGCGAGGGCGCGCTGGACGCGGGCAACATGCTCAAGCCCGCCCTGGCCCGCGGCGAACTGCACCTCATCGGCGCCACCACGGTCGACGAGTACCGCAAGCACATCGAGAAGGACGCCGCCCTGGAGCGCCGCTTCGCCCCGATCCTGGTCGGCGAGCCGTCGGTCGACGACACCGTGGAGATCCTGCGCGGCCTGCGCGACCGCTACGAGGCCCACCACCAGGTCCGGATCACCGACGAGGCGCTCGTCGCGGCCGCTGAGCTGTCCGACCGGTACATCACCTCCCGCTTCCTGCCCGACAAGGCGATCGACCTGATGGACCAGGCCGCCGCCCGGGTCCGGCTGCGCGCCCGGACGCCGCTCGCGGACACCCGCGAGATCGAGGACCGGATCGCCGCCCTGAACCGGGAGAAGGACCAGGCCGTCGCCGACGAGGAGTACGAGCGGGCCAAGGAGCTGCGCGACCGGGTCAAGGAGGCCGAGGAGCGGCTCGCCGAGGCCGGCAAGGCCGAGGCGCAGACCCCCAGGGCCACCGCCGACGACATCGCCGAGGTCGTCTCCCGCACCACCGGCATCCCCGTCGCCGAACTCACCGAGGAGGAGCGGGAACGGCTGATGAAGCTGGAGGAGCACCTCCACGAGCGGGTCGTCGGCCAGGAGGAGGCGATCACCGCGGTGGCGCGCGCCGTACGCCGGGCCCGGGCCGGCATGAGCGACCCGAACCGCCCCGTCGGCAGCTTCCTCTTCCTCGGCCCGACCGGCGTCGGCAAGACCGAACTGGCCCGGGCCCTCGCCGCCGCGCTGTTCGGCGACGAGCACCGGATGATCCGCCTCGACATGAGCGAGTTCCAGGAGCGGCACACCGTCTCCCGGCTGGTCGGTGCCCCGCCCGGATACGTCGGCCACGAGGAGGCGGGCCAGCTCACCGAGGCGGTGCGCAGGCAGCCGTACGCCGTGCTGCTGCTGGACGAGGTGGAGAAGGCGCACCCGGACGTGTTCAACACGCTGTTGCAGCTGCTGGACGACGGCCGGCTGACCGACGCCCAGGGCCGCACGGTCGACTTCAAGAACACGGTCGTGATCATGACGTCGAACATCGGCGCCGACCGGATCCTCGCCGCCGGTGTCGAGGACTACGCCACGGTGCGCGAGTCGGTGACGGACGTGCTCAACCAGCACTTCCGGCCCGAGTTCCTCAACCGCATCGACGAGATCATCGTCTTCCGCGGCCTGGACCGCGCCCAGCTGCGCGAGATCGTGGAGCTGCTGCTGGAGCACACCCGGCGCCGCCTGCGCGCCCAGGACGTCACCCTGGAGGTCACCGAAGCCGCCGAGGACCTGCTGGCCGACATCGGTCACCAGCCCGAATTCGGCGCCCGCCCGCTGCGCCGCACCATCCAGCGCGAGGTCGACGACCGCCTCGCCGACCTGCTGCTGTCCGGCGACCTGAAGCCGGGCGACCGGGCCCGGGTGGACGCCGTCGACGGGGTGGTGGAGGTGCGGGCCGAGCAGCCGGCCGAACTATGAGCGGACGACCGCGGCCAGCCGCCGGTAGGAGTCCAGCAGCGCCTCGCGGTCGTACGTGCTGGTGGTGACGAGCACCTCGTCGGCGCCCGTCTCCTTCAACACCGTCTCCAGCTCGTGGGCGACCTGTTCCTCGGTGCCCGCGAGGTGGCCGGTGAGGCCGGAGTCGTAGAAGCCGCGCTCCTTGTCCGTCATGGGCAGCCCTTCGACGCGCTCGGCGGGCGGCAGTGGCGGGAAGGTGCCGTGCGTGCGGGAGTACGCCATCGACCAGGCCTCGGGAATCAGCAGCCGCCGGGCGTCCTCGGGGGTCGCCGCCACGGCGACGGTGCCGGAGACGACGACGTACGGCTGTCGCGCCCACTGCGACGGGCGGAAGTGGGTGCGGTAGTGGTCGATGCCGCGTCGCATCCTCTCCCGGTCGCGGAGGTCGCCGATGACCATCGGCAGGCCCGCGCGGGCCGCGATCGCGGCGCCCTCGCCCATCGCGAGCACGAAGGGCGGCACGCTCAGGCCCTCCGCGGGACGGGCGTGGACCCGCGTCGGGGAGGTGCCGCGGAACCAGCCGAGCAGTTCCTGCAACTGGGCCGCGAAGTCCTCGGCGTGGTCCTTGTCCCGGCCGAGCGCCCTGCGCACACCGTCGGTGAATCCCACCGAGCGTCCGAGCCCCATGTCGATCCGGCCCGGGAACAGGGACTCCAGCACGCCGAACTGCTCGGCGACGACCAGGGGCTGGTGGTTGGGCAGCATGACTCCGCCGGTGCCCACCCGGATCGTCCGGGTCGCGCCGGCCACGGCGGCCGCCAGCACCGTCGGCGCGGATCCGGCGACGCCGGGCACGCCGTGGTGCTCCGACACCCAGAAGCGGTGGTAACCGAGTTCCTCGAGCTCCCGCGCCAGCCGGACGGTGTCACGCAGCGCCTCCGGCGCCGTGTGCCCCTCGCGGGTACGCGAGCGGTCCAGCACGGAGAAACGGGTCGAGGCGATCAAGGAGGTCACCCACCGTTCAACGCCTGACGGGGCCCGGCATTCCCGCCCCGGCGGCCGCGAGCAGCCGGCAGGTGTATGGGCTTGCGCTCGATTCGTCGGTACGCGTGCACCATGCCGAGGGCCTGTCACCCTTCGGGGCAGCGCGTCGCCTCGTGGATCTCGGTCACCCCGGCCTCCTTCCGGCAGACGGAGGACTTTCCGCCGGTGGATCGGCGAGGGCGGGCACGGCTACGAGCGACGGGCGCGGATCGTGACGGTCGCGTGCCCGTCGCAGGTCCGCCTCAGCGCGGCTGTCGCCCTGCTGTCGCGGGGCGCGACGCGGGGTGGTCGTGGGAGGACGGGGCCGCAGTCTGTCTAGGGTGGGCGTGTGACAGCTCGCGACCAACGCCCGATCGCCGTGTTCGACCTCGACAACACCCTCGCCGACACGGCCCACCGGCAGCGCTTCCTGGAGGGAAGGCCGCGGGACTGGGACGGCTTCTTCGCCGCCGCGCCCGCGGATCCGCCGCTCGCCGAGGGTGTCGCGATGGTGCGGGCGAGCGCCGGGGAGTGCGAGGTCGTGTATCTCACCGGGCGGCCCGAGCGGTGCCGGCAGGACACGCTCGACTGGCTCGCCGCCCAGGGACTGCCCGAGGGGCGGGTCCACATGCGGCGCGACGCCGACCGCAGGCCCGCCCGGCACACCAAGCTGGAGACGCTGCGCAGGCTCGCCCGGACCCGGGAGATCCGGATGCTCGTGGATGACGACGAACTGGTGTGCGAGGACGCGGAGCGGGCCGGGTTCACCGTCGTACGGGCGCGCTGGGCGACCCCGTCCGCGGAGCTCAAGGTGGCGCAGGAGCGCGAGGGGCGGACCTGACAGGTCCGGACTCAGCCGGTCTCCTCCAGCCGGAAGCCGACCTTCATGCTCACCTGCCAGTGCGCGATCTCCCCGTTCTCCAGCTGGCCCCGCACTTCCGTCACCTCGAACCAGTCGAGGTTGCGCAGGGTCTGCGAGGCACGCTCGATGCCGTTGCGGACGGCCTGTTCCATGCCCTCGGGTGAGGTGCCGACGAGGTCCGTGACCCGGTAGGTGTGATTCGACATGCGGTTACTCCTCTCCGCGCGGTGACGAAGGCGTCAGATGCCTCCCGCGTCACTCCACCGTGCCCGAAGTGGCTGCGGAGCGCGAGGCGTCGGCCACCTTTCCGGAATCGCTTGACCTCCGTATTGGTCCATACCAAAATTCAGACACCCGTACGAGTCCCTGCTCGTTCCCCCCACGTCGGGCCCCCCTTTCCCCTGTCCTCCAGTCAGAACAGGACCGCCGTGAAGCTTCGTCTCCTCGCCCTCGCCTGCGTCTCCGCGTCCCTCCTCGGCGGGTGCGCGCTCGTGCCGTCGAGCGGGGCCGAACGGCGCACGGTGACCGTCTGGCTGATGAAGGGCAGCGCCTCGGCGCAGTTCCTGGAACGGTTCACCGAGGAGTTCGAGCGCACGCACGAGGACCTCGACCTCGACATCCGTATCCAGGAGTGGACCGGCATCGGCGAGAAGGTGCAGGCGGCGCTGGAGGCCGAGACCCCGGACGGACCCGATGTCATCGAGGTCGGCAACACCCAGGTGCCGCAGTACGTCGACGGCGGCGGCCTGCTCGACCTGACGCTGGAGTCGCTGCGGGACTGGGGCATGCGCGACTGGCTGCCAGGCCTCGCCGAACCGGGCCGGCAGCGCTCGACGCAGTACGGCATCCCCTGGTACGCGGCCAACCGTGTCGTCATCTACCGCAAGGACCTGTTCGAGCAGGCCGGGATCGCCGGCCCACCGAAGACGCGTGAGGACTGGCTCGCCGCCACCGAGAAGCTCAACTCCGGCGGGAACCAGGGGATCTATCTGGCCGGAGAGGACTGGTACACACTCTCCGGATTCATCTGGGACGAGGGCGGCGACCTCGCGAATGAGAGCGGCGGCGTCTGGACCGGCACCCTGGACACCCCCGCCGCCCTGCGCGGGATGGACTTCTACCGCCGGCTCCAGGCGCTCGGCGGCGGACCGGTCGACGCCGACGAGGAACACCCGCCGCAGGCCGAGGAGTTCGCCAAGGGCAGGATCGCCCAGATCGTGGCCGTACCGGGCCAGGCCCGCGCCATCGTCCAGCAGAACCCCGAACTGGCTGGCGAGCTGGGCTTCTTCCCCGTCCCCGGCACGTCCGCCGGCAAGCCCGGCGCGGTCTTCACCGGCGGCTCCGACCTCGTCGTACCGAAGCGCACCGACCAGCGCGACGGCGCCGTCACCGTCGTCGAGGAACTCACCGGCGCCAAGTGGAACACCGAACTGGCCCGGGCCATGAACTACGTTCCCAACAAGACGACCCTCGCCGCGGCCGTCGCCGGTGAGGAGGGGGTCGCCGCCATGGCGGCGGGTGCCGCGCAGGGGCGGGCGACCCCCAGTACGCCCGAGTGGGCCGCCGTCGAGGCGGACAACCCGATCAAGCAGTACATGACCAGGGTGCTCACCGGCGCCGACCCGGCGACGGAGGCCCGCCGCGCCTCCCGGCGGATCACCGAGGCGCTGGCGGTCCCCCTCGGCTGATCAGCCGGCGGTGCTCAGCGACAGCGCGAAACGTCCCTCACCGTCCGTCCACCAGTGGGACAACTCCAGTCCGGCGGCAGCCAGTTCGGTGCGCACCCGCTCCTTGCGGAACTTCGCCGACACCTCGGTGCGCAGTTCCTCGCCCGCCGCGAAGTCGACGGCGAGGTCGAGGGAGGGGATCTTCACGGTCTGCGAGGTCAGGGAGCGCAGCCGCATCTCGATCCACTCGTTCCCCGCGTCCCACAGGGCCACGTGGGCGAAGGCGCCGGGGTCGAAGTCGGCGCCCAGCTCGCGGTTGACGACCGACAGGACGTTCTTGTTGAACGCGGCTGTCACGCCGGCCCCGTCGTCGTACGCCCTGACCAGCACCTGCTCGTCCTTGACCAGGTCGGTGCCGAGCAGCAGCGCGTCGCCGGGGGAGAGCAGGGAACGGATCGAGGCGAGGAACGCCGCGCGCTCCTGCGGCAGCAGGTTGCCGATCGTGCCGCCGAGGAACGCCACCAGCCGCGGACCCGGTGTGTCCGGCAACTCGAGCGCCACCGTGAAGTCGGCGATCAGCGCGTGCACGTCCAGGCCGGGCCGTTCCGCGACGAGCGCCTCACCGGCCTGGGTGAGGGCGCTGTCGCTGACGTCGACCGGGACGTACGTGTGCAGCCCGGTCAGCGCGTCGAGCAGGTGCCGGGTCTTGTCGGAGGAGCCGGATCCCAGCTCGACCAGGGTGCGGGCGCCGCTCGCCGCGGCGATCTCGGGGGCGCGGTCGATGAGGATCTCCCGCTCGGCCCGGGTCGGGTAGTACTCGGGCAGTTCCGTGATCTGCTCGAAGAGCTCGCTGCCCCGGGCGTCGTAGAACCACTTCGGCGGCAGTGTCTTGGGCGAACTCGTCAGGCCCTTCAGGACGTCGGCGCGCAGTGCGGCCTCCGTGGCGTCCTCGGGCAGGGTGCGGGTGAGAAGGAACGGACTCACGTGCGGGGCTCCTTCGAGGGTGGGGCCGCCGAGGCGTCGCTCGGCTCCTTGAGCGGGGTGAGCTGCACATCGGTGCCGCTCGCCACCAGCAGGGCGTGGTCGGGCACCTCGTGCCAGCGGGGATCGTCGTCGTACGGCTCCGAGGCCACGACCGTGCCGCCGCCCGGCGGGCGGAGGTACCAGAGGGTGTCGCCCCAGGCGGTCGCGGCGATGGACTCGCCGTCGGTCAGCAACAGGTTCAGCCGGGAGCCCGGAGCCGCCGCCGCGACCTCGGGGACCGTGTCGGCCAGCGCCCGGCCCGGGTCGTCGCCGGCACGCAGCCGGGCGAGGACGAGCGCCCACACGAGCGCGGAGTCGTTGCGTGCCTCCAGGGACAGCAGGTCCACGGGGGGCAGACTCCGGGCCACTTCGGCGAGTGAGTGGGGCCAGCCCACGACCGCGCCGTTATGGCTGAACAGCCAGGATCCGGCGGCGAACGGCGCCGCCGCGGCCTCCGCGTCGGCACCCGCAAGCGTCGCGTCCCGCACGGCGGCGAGCAGCGTCCGGGTGCGGACGACCCGGGCCAGATCGGCGAAGGACAGATCCGCCCAGATGGGCCCGGCCCGCCGGTAGCGGGCCGGCAGCGGATCGCCCTGCGCGTACCAGCCCACCCCGAAACCGTCGGCGTTGACGGTTCCGTACCGCTGCCGCCGGGGCGCCCAGGACTGCCGGTACAGGCCGAACGGGGGCTCCACCAGCAGCCTGGCGAGGGACTCCTCGGGTCCGGTGTACGCGAGGTGACGGCACATCAGACGTCCCCCGTGCGAGCCGTGCGGAAGCCGGAGAAGATCTGCCGCCGGATCGGAAGGTCCCAGTTGCGGAAGGTGCCCCGGCAGGCCACCTGGTCCACGGCGAAGGAACCTCCGCGCAGCACCTTGTGCTCCGGGCCGAAGAAGACTTCCGAGTACTCCTTGTACGGGAACGGCCGGAAGCCCGGGTACGGCTGGAAGTCGCTGGCCGTCCACTCCCACACGTCACCGATCAACTGCCGTACGCCCAGCGGCGACTCGCCCTCGGGGTAGCTTCCGGCCGGTGCCGGGCGCAGATGGCGCTGGCCGAGGTTGGCGTGCTCGGGCGTCGGGTCGGCGTCACCCCACGGGTAGCGCGTCGAGCGGCCGGTCGCCGGGTCGAACCGGGCGGCCTTCTCCCACTCGGTCTCGGTGGGCAGCCGGCGCCCGGCCCAGCGGGCGTACGCGTCCGCCTCGTACCAGCACACGTGCACCACCGGCTCGTCGGGCGGGACCACCTCGGTGACGCCGAAGCGGCGCCGCAGCCACTGCCCGCCGTCCCGGTGCCAGAACAGCGGCGCCTTGATGGCGGTGCGGCGGATGTGCGCCCAGCCGTCCGCCGTCCACCAGCGGTCGCCGTCGTAGCCGCCGTCCTCGATGAACGCCTGGTAGGCGCCGTTCGTCACCGGCGTGGTGTCGATCCAGAACGACGCCACCTCGCGCCGGTGCGCCGGCCGTTCGTTGTCCAGCGCCCAGGGCTCCGTGGAGGTGCCCATGGTGAACGGGCCGTCGGGCATCAGGACTTCGGCCGGCCCGGTGAACAGCGGCACGGGCTCGGGGTCGGGGGCGTGCAGGGCCTGGGGGCCCTTGCGGAGCTGGTGGGTGATCAGCATGGTCTCGTCGTGCTGCTGTTCGTGCTGCGCGATCATGCCGAAGGCGAAGCCCGCCTCCGTGAGCCGGGTGCCGTGGAACGCGGTGCCGGCCAGCACGTCCAGGGCCCGGCCGCGCACCTCGGCCGCGTACCGGCGGGCCTCGCCAGGTGCCAGCAGCGGCAGCGTGGGCCGTTCCGCGCGCGGGTGCTCGAAGGCGTCGTACAGGCTGTCTATCTCGGGCCGTATCGCATCCTGGCCGGCGACCGCGCGCAGCAGCCAGAGCTCTTCCTGGTTGCCGATGTGCGCGAGGTCCCACACCAGCGGGGACATCAGCGGCGAGTGCTGTGCGGTCAGGTCGGGTTCCTCGACACAGCTGGTGAGCAGCGTGGTGCGGTCCCGCGCGGCGACGAGCGACGCCAGGGCGCGGTCCCGGAAGGCCTCGCTGTCGATCTCGCTGTCCGTCTCGGTGCCGATGACGGGGTCGGTCATGTGCGCGGGTCCTTCCCTTGCGGGCGGCGGCCGTTGCCGCGCTGCCTGTCGAGCAGATCGTCGGCGGGGCAGCGGCCCCGGAGGACATAGCGGTCCCGGTAGGCGGCGACGGCGTCCGTCACCGCGGTGGACGCGCCGAGCCGCGGCAGTGCCCGCAGCGCCGCCGCGAAGCACGCGACGGCCACCTCGTGCAACTCCGGGTCGGCGAGCCCGTACCGGGCCGCGTCGAGCCACAGCGGGTTGTGCGGCGCCGGCAGGGCCCCGGTGCGTTCGGTCAGCGGTTTGACCGTGCGGTACGCGGTCTCCGCGGCCTCCGGGTCGTCGAACAGCGCCGTCGTCACCGCGAGCGGCACGATCCACCCGTCCTCACCGGGCTGCGCGTCCATCATGCGCAGTTCGAGATGGCCGCGCGGCCGGACCGGCGGGAACAGCGTGGTGAGGTGATAGCCGAGGTCGTCCCAGGTCGGCGGCCTGGGCACCCCCGATCTGGTCCATTCCCGGAAGGTCAGTCCGTCCGGCACGTGCCACGGGCCGTCGTCCTGCCGTACGCACATCACCTGGGAATCCAGGACGTGCCGGGCCCAGGTGCCGCGCGGCTCGGCGTCCAGGGCGGGCGCGCCCGCCCGGCCCGCGCCGATCTGGACCCAGCGCAGCTGTCGGGTGGAGAGCCAGCCGGTGGGTTCGCGGCCTGCCAGCGGGGAGTTGGCGAACGCCGCCAGCAGTACGGCGCCCAATTGGTGCGCCAGCCACCAGCGCCGGACATGGCCGAGCGGGCCGGGCTCCTCGTACCCGGCGTCCAGGCACACCTGGACCGACGCCGAGGTGCACATCATGGCGCGACCGGCCGGGCCGGTGCGGTCGAGGAAGGTCTCCATCGCCTCGTAGCGCGGCTCCCGCAGGAATCTGCGGGGGGAGTGCCACGGGTCGTGGCCGATGCCGAGGAGGCCGAGATCGTGCTCGCGCAGTGCCGCGCGAACGGCGTCCAGATCGGCGGAGACGGTGTCCACGCACTCCATCAGGGAGGCGGCGGGCGGAGAACTCAGCTCCAGCTGGCCGCCGGGTTCGACGGTCAGCGCCGACCTCAGAGGGACCGTGCGCAGTGCGGCGTAGGCCGCTTCGAGTCGTTCGGGTGTCACGGGAAGCTGCGGACCGCGCAGCTCGTGGACGAGCCATTCCACTTCTACGCCGACGGTGCGCGGCGGTCCGGTCTTGAAGCAGATGCCCCGGACCAGGGCCTCCACCTCGGGTTCGGTGACGGCTGTACGTGGCTCCGTACAGTCGCTTATTGAGTCGGACATGTCGGGATCCTCCTGAGATTCCACCATGCCGCCGGACCGCCAAACGGCAAGTCGGACCGGCACACTCGTCCCACCCAAGCCCCTCGTGTCGCTTCGCACAAGGGTGCACATCCGGACTTCCTGGACCGGATGCCCGCGCCTCGGGGCCGGGGGAAACTCTGTTGCACCGCAGGACCAGCATCGCTCACGATGCGTTCATGAGCACGACGGGGGAGATCGCGGGGCGCGCGGTCGTGGCGCCCACGGGGGTGGCGCCATGAGCGCGCGGCTGCGCGGCATCGCGCGGGAGACCGAGGGAATCGTGGTCGCGGGCGCCTATCAGGTGTCGAACGGGCGTACGGTTTCGATCGCGGCGGCGGTGGCGGCCGCGCGCGACGGGACCCGGATGCACGGCCCGGAGCCGGTGCCGGTCGCGGCCGCGCCCGCGGTCGACACGATCGTCGAGGTCACCGGCGAGAGCAGCCTGGAGGCGGCCCGCCGGATCGGCGACGCGGCGGTGCTGAACTTCGCCTCGGCCCGCAACCCCGGCGGCGGCTTCCTGAACGGCGCCCAGGCGCAGGAGGAGGCCCTGTGCCGCGCCTCCGCGCTGTACGCGTGCCTGCGGCGGGTCCCGGAGTTCTACGACCACCACCGCACCCACCGCGACCCGTTCTACACCGACCGTGTGATCCACTCACCGGCCGTCCCGGTCTTCCGCGACGACCGCGGCCGCCTGCTGGAGGAGCCGAGCACGGCCGGTTTCCTGACGGCGGCCGCCCCCAACGCCGGGGTCGTGCGCCGTACGGCACCGGAGCGGGCGGCCGACCTGCCGCGCGCCGTCGCCGCGCGCGCCGAACGCGTCCTGGAGGTCGCGGCCCGCCACGGCTACCGGCGGCTGGTCCTGGGCGCCTGGGGCTGCGGGGTCTTCCAGAACGATCCGGCGCAGGTCGCGGGCGTCTTCCGGGACCTGCTGGGGCCGGACGGGCGATTCTCGGGGAGGTTCGCGCACGTGGTCTTCGGCGTGCTGGACCGCACACCGGGGGCGGTCACCCGCCGCGCCTTCGAACGCACGTTCCCGGAGCGTCAGCTCCAGCCGTAGCGCTCGCGCAGCCGGTGCCGGACCGAGTTGAAGCGCATCCGGTCCAGGGCACACGCCTCCCGGCGCATGCCCTTCTCGTGCAGCCGCAGCACCCGGTCCACATCCACCCAGGAGTCCCGCCCCGACCGGTCCCACGGCCCGTGCCCTATCGGCACCCACCGGGGCAAGCCCCGGCTCCCCTGGAGCGGCTTCGCCGCGCCCCCTGCTACACCGTCGTGCCGCCTGCTGGACAACTGCACGGCAAGGAACGTGCCGGCGGCTTCCCGGGCCACCACCAGCACCGGCCGGTCCTTGCCCCGCCCGTCGTTCTCCTCGTAGGGCACCCAGGTCCACACGATCTCCCCCGGGTCGGGGTCGCCGTCGTGCGCGGGCGAGTACTCGGTGCGCACCCGGCCCACCTCGCGCGGGTCGGCCTGGGTGGTGGCGGTGGGGCCGAAGCGGCCGGGGACGTTCTCGTCCGTGAAGGCAGTCACGGGGTCACGGTAACCGGCGGCCGTGACACCCCGGCCGACGGGCGGGCGAACACCCCTATGCCGCCGGGGACTCCGAGGCCAGGGGCTCCGGCGGGCGCAGCTCGTGCCAGCGCAGCTCCGCCTCCAGCTGCGCGGCGAGCGAGACGAGCAGCGGTTCGCTGTGCGCGGGACCCAGCAACTGGGCACCGACCGGCAGACCGCCGGTGACGAAGCCCGCCGGGATGTTCACGCCGGGCCAGCCCAGCACGTTCCACGGCCAGGCATAGGGGCAGGCGGCGATCATCGCGCGGTCGGTGGCCAGCCCGCCGAGCCGCAGCATGGCACCGATCCGGAGCGGGGGAGCGGCCGTGGTCGGCGCCAGGATCACGTCGTACGACGAGAAGAACGCGCCGATCCGGCGGTGCAGCGCCGCCTCCGCGCGCCGGGCGGCCCGCAGCGGCGCCCCGCCGAGCAGCCGGCCCAGCCGCGCGGCGTCCCGGGTGCGCGGGTCGAGCAGGGCGGCGTCGGGGGCCTCACGGACCCAGTCCGCGACACCGGCCGTGGCGCGGGGCACGAAGGTCAGCCCGATCTGCCCGTAGGGCGGGTCGGCCTCCTCGACCGTGTGGCCCGACGCGGCCAGTTTCCCGGCGAGTTCGACGACCCGGGCGCGGATCTCGGGGTGCAGCCGGGCGGGCACCGCGGTGAACGGCGGCTTCAGCGCGAGGGCGATGCGCAGCCGCCCGGGGTCACGGCCCACCGCCCCGGACACGTCGACCGTGGGCGGGCGGTGCGGATCCTGGTCGTGGTTGCCGCAGGCGGAGTCCAGCAGCAGGGCCGCGTCCGCGACGGTACGGGCCAGGGTGCCGTTGACCGTGATGCCGTGGAACGATTCGCCCCGCGGCCAGGTCGAGATGCGCCCGCGCTGCGGCTTGATGCCGATCAGGTGCGTCCAGGACGCCGGGATGCGCACCGAACCGGCGCCGTCCGAGCCGAGCGCCGCCGGCACCAGCCCCGCCGCGACCGCCGCCGCCGAGCCACCCGAGGAACCGCCCGGCGTGTGCTCGGTGTTCCACGGATTGCGGGTCGCGCCGAACGCGGGTCCCTCGGTGAACGGCCACTGCCCGAGTTCGCAGGTGTTGGTCTTGCCGACGATCACCGCACCGGCCGCGCGCAGCCGCCGTACCGCCTCGCAGTCCTCGGCGGCCGGGGCGAACGTGCCCGGGCAGCCGAACGCGGTGGGCTCGCCGGCCACGTCCATGTCGTCCTTGACGGCGACGGGCACCCCGAGGAGCGGCCGTCGCGCCCCGGCGGCCAGTTCGCGGTCGGCGGCCTCGGCCTCGGCGAGCGCCGCCTCGGCCCGCACGATCCGGAAGGCGTTGAGTGTCCCCTGCGTCGCCTCGATCCGGGCCAGGACCGCCGCGACGAGCGCGCGCGAGGTCATCTCGCCGGCGGCGAGCGCGCGGGCGGTCTCCGCCAGACCGGCAAAAGGGTCGAGCGTCATGCGGACACCTCCGGAGCGTGTGGTCTACCGAACGGTAACGTCAGGAGGCCCGCGGGGGAACGGGGTTGGGGCAAAGGGGTGGGGGCATGGACGGCCGGTGCCCTCGCGGTCCTGCGGGGGCACCGGCCGTGGTGGGTGTCAGGCGTTCGGGTCGAAGGGGATTCCGGCGGGCATCGAGTGGGCGAGGGCGTACTGGAAGTCGCCGTCGTCGATCTTGATGGTGGCCGAGCCGAAGTCCGCGCTCAGCAGCTTGTCGCGGTATCCGGCCGGGTAACCGTTCCAGCCGACGAGTCGCGGGAAGAACCAGCCGCCGGTGGCGTTCTCCGGCGGTTCGTCGTTGCCGCCCGCGAACCGGAAGCAATGGCTGCCGGCGCCGTCCTTGTGGTACACGATCTTCGGATGGGTGCCGTCGAAGCGGATCGACGAACGGGCGGCCACCTCGTAGGTGTTGTGCCGGGACACCGACACGTACCGGGCCTCGTTGTCGTTGACCCACACCACCACGTGCTCCCAGTCGTGGATGTGCCCGATGGCCGCAGGACCGAGGGTCACCTGGTCTTTTTCGAAGTAGCTGGCGTACATCACCGCGCACCAGCCGTTGTTGCACTTGGCGCGCGAGTACGTGTTGGCGTTGGCCAGCTGGGCGTGGTCGTGGCAGCGGCCGTTGACGTCACCGCCGAGCTCAAGACCGGGATTGAGGGTGCCGTCGGCGCCGATGGCAGCGGTGGCGTAGCAGCCGTCGCCGTCGTAGTCGTAGGCGGGGGAGAAGGTCTGTTCGAGCCCGTCGGCGTTCTGGGGCAGCAGTTGCAGAACGTTCGCGTGGGCACTCGCCGGGACGGCCACGAGCAGCGCCATCGCGCCGAGCGCGCCGAGGACGGCTCTGGCGAGGGGTCTCGCGTTGCGCATCACACCTCCTTGGTCGGCGCTGCCGTCAGCAATAGAGGTTGCCGCCCGGCGAGACCCCGAGGATGGAGGTGAACCGGTGGTAGGCGTCCACGCGGCTCTGCACCTGGGCCGGGTTCCTGCCGTCGCACTCCAGGGAGCCGTTGATGCTGCGGATCGTCTGGCCGAAACCGGCGCCGTTGACCATGGCGTTGTGCGGGGTCATGGTGCCGGGGCCGGACTGGGTGTTCCAGTACCACAGGCCGGTCTTCCAGGCCACGGCCGGGTCGTTCTGCACCAGCCAGGGGTTGTTGAGCAGATCGATGCCGAGCGCGTCGCCCGCGGCCTTGTAGTTGAAGTTCCAGCTGAGCTGGATGGGACCGCGCCCGTAGTAGGCCGCCTGGCCGGCCGGGCAGCCGTACCACTGGCCCCAGTCGCAGTAGTGCGGGTAGTTGGCCTGGTTCTGCTCGACGATGTGGACGAGGCCGCCGGTCTCGTGGTTGACGTTGGCGAGGAAGGCGGCGGCCTCCTGCTTGCGCACGGTGTCGCTGCCGGTCTTGGCGAAACCGGGGTAGGCGCTCAGGGCGGCGGTCAGTCCGCTGTAGGTGTAGAACGAGTTCCGGCCCGGGAACATCTGGTTGAACTGGGCTTCGGAGACGACGAATCCGGACGGGTTGCCGCCGCCACCGCTGCCGGGCGCGTTCCACTTCTGGTTCGCGGCGCCGGTGCAGCTCCAGATCTGCAGCCGGGTGCCGTTGGCGCTGCTGTTGTCCCGGACGTCGAGGCACTTGTTCGCGGCCGGGTTGACGATGTCCCGCGCTCCGGTGACGACCCACTGCTGGTTGGCCCCGCCGGAGCAGTCCCACAGCTGTACCGCCGCACCGTCGGCGGTGCTGCGTTCGACGACGTCCAGACACTTGCCGAGCGCGCGGAGGGTTCCGTCACCCGGGTTGGACCAGACCTGGGCGCCGGTCCCGTTGCAGTCGTAGAGCTGTACGGCGGTGCCGTTGGCGCTGCCGGCGCCCGCCACGTCGACGCACTTTCCGGCGAGCCCGGTGATCGTGCCGTCGGCGGCCTGGGCGGGGGTCGCGGTGAACAGGGCGGTGACGACGGCGGAGAGGGCGGCGAAGGCCGTGAACCGGCCGATCAGGCTCCGTCGGGTACCGGGACGTCTGAGGTGGGAGATGCGCATGCTGGACGACGCTCCTTGGGTGGGGGTTCGCGTCATCACGCGCTCGGACGCCCTGCGGAAGGTTCGTCAGGTGGCAACGTTCGGGGCCACGTTCATCCTGGGGACGGCCGAGTGCGCGGACGGGGGAGGTATCGTCCGGTGAAACTAAAGGTATGGACCATTTTAGTCAAGGCGTGAAGTAAGAGCTGAGGTAAGGGAGTTGAGCTGGGTACAGGCCCTCGGAAACGCGAACGGCCGGCTCCGACCCCCGCTCATGCGGGTCGGAGCCGGCCGGGTTCGGGGCCGGTGATCAGGCGGCCTGCGGCACCGCCTGCCCGTGCACGCGCGCCACGACCTCCGTGAGCTGCGCGGCGACCTCGGCGTCGTCGGCCGGGTGGGTCTCGGCGAAACGGGTCACGGAGCCGGGGATGGAGAGCTTGATGTCCTCCAGCACCGTGGCGCCGGCGATGCCCAGCGCCTTGCGGGCCTCGTCCTGTGCCCAGACGCCGCCGTACTGGCCGAAGGCGGTGCCGACCACGGCGACGGGCTTGCCGCCCAGCGCGCCGGCGCCGTACGGGCGGGACAGCCAGTCGATGGCGTTCTTCAGCACGGCCGGGATGGTGCCGTTGTACTCGGGGGTGAACAGCAGCAGGGCGTCGGCCGAGCCGGCGGCCTCGCGAAGACGTGCGGCGGCGGCCGGGACCGTGCCCTCGACGTCGATGTCCTCGTTGTAGAAGGGGATCTCGGCCAGGCCCTCGTACAGCTGGACGTCGACACCCTCGGGAGCGAGCTTGACGGCGGCCTCGGCGAGCTGGCGGTTGTGCGAGCCGGCGCGGAGGCTGCCGACGAGGGCGAGGATGCGTACAGACATGGGAACTCCATGGGGGATGCAACGTGGGGTATCCGGACCGAGGTCCGTTTAAATTTCTATCACCCTAACCGGACCGCGGTCCAGTTTCTTCCTCGTGCTTTACGCTGTCTTCATGTCCGCCTCCCTGCCGCCCCTCCCGGAGTCTCGTGAGCCGCTGGGTGCATCCGAGTTGCTGGAACTCGGCCCCTCCGTCGAGGAGCAGTGCCTGCGCGCGGACGCCGCGCGCAACCGCGCCCGGCTGCTGGAGGCCGCGGGCCGGCTGGTGGCGGAGCACGGCGCGGCGGCGCTGACCATGGAGGCGGTGGCCACGGCCGCGTCGGTGGGCAAAGGGACGGTCTTCCGCCGCTTCGGGGACCGGGTCGGCCTGCTGACGGCGCTCCTCGACCACTCCGAGAAGAAGTTCCAGGCCGCGTTCCTCGGCGGACCGCCACCGCTGGGGCCCGGCGCGCCGCCCGTGGAGCGGATGCGCGCGTTCGGCTGTGCCTCGCTGCGCAGGTCGGTGGAGGAGCTGGACCTCCAGCTCGCCGCCGAGGGGACCCCCGACCGCCGGCACAGCGCGGCGCCCCGGCAGCTGCTCCACCAGCACCTGGTCATGCTGGTGCGGCAGGTGGTGCCCGACGCGGACTGCGCCCTGCTCGCCCAGACGCTGATGAGCTACCTCGACCCGGCCGTGGTCCACCACCTGACCAAGCGCTGCGGCATGCCGCTGGAGCGGCTGGAGGCCGGGTGGGTCGACCTGGTGGCGCGCATCACGCGGACCGAGTGCCCGCCCGCCGGAGCCCTGACCGAGCAGCCCCACGCCGCCGAGCGGTCCTGTACCGAACCGCCCTGCTGAGTCCCCGGCGGCCTGTTCGGCACGCCTTCGTTCGTTGAAGGCGGGAGCACGTTCCCCCGCCCGCCTCCCGTGCCGCCGCCTCTGCCAAGATGCGGTAGGTCATGGTGCAGATACCGAACACGCCCGCGTCCGCGCCGCCCGCTCGGCGCTCCGTGCCCACGAGCGCCGATGTGGCCCGCCTGGCCGGCGTCTCGCGTGCGACCGTCTCGTACGTCCTCAACAACACCAGCGCCGTACGGATCAGCGAGCCCACGCGCCGCCGGGTCCACGAGGCCGCGAAGGAACTCGGATACGTCCCGCACGCGGCCGCCCGCAGCCTGCGCGCCGGGCACAGCCGGATGGTCCTGATGCCCTCCCCGGCCATCCCCGCCGGGCCGCTGTACGCGCGGTTCATCAACGAACTCCAGTGGGCCCTGAGCCGCCTCGACTACACGGTCGTCCAGTACGGCACGCTCGGCCCGCACGGTGACGAAGCCGCCCGCGCCTGGGCCGAGTTGCGGCCGGTCGCCGTGCTCGTGCCCGGCCAGGGCCTCGGCCCGCAGGGCGTGGCGGTGCTCAAGCGCTCCGGCGCCCGGGCGGTGGTCACCCTCGGCCCGGCGAGCGTCGAGGGCGCGCACGCCCTGCTCATGGACCAGACGGCCGTCGGCCAGGTGGCAGGGCGCCATCTCTACGAACGCGGAAGCCGTCACGTCGGCGTCGTGGCGCCCGCGGAACCCGGCCTGGAGGCCTACTCCCGGCCGCGTCTGGACGGCGTACGGCAGGCACTGCACGGCACGGACGCCGTCGTCACCGAGCTGCCCCTCGCCTACGACGAGCAGGCCGCCGCACACCTCGCCACGCGCTGGCGCGAGCTCGGTCTCGACGGGGTGTTCACGTACAACGACGAGTACGCGATGCTGCTGATGCGCGCCCTGCAGGACGAGGGCGTACGGATCCCCGAGGACGCGGCGGTGATCGGCGCGGACGACCTGATGCTGGGCCGGCTGCTGAGGCCGCGCCTGAGCACCGTCCACATCGAGCTGCCGTCCGGCCGGGAACTCGCGGAACTGGTCGACCGCGCGGTACGCGACCCGGGCGCCGCGCCCGAGAGGCACGAGGTGCTGGGCGCCGCGGTGGTGCACCGCGACTCCAGCTGACACCGGGCGGCGGGGCCGCCGCGTCGCTCGCCGTCGCCCGCCGCGGCGGCGAGGCCGATCGGCGGGCCTTCACCGGCGTGCACCGGGCGCCGGCAGGCGCGGATGCGGCGCGTTACCCCTGCCAGGTGCCGGACCGACTGTGCCGACCCGCTTACTGGGCCTCGCCCTCCTGCGCCTGCTGCTCGGCGACCGCCTTGCGGACCTCGTCCATGTCCAGCTTGCGGGCCTGGCCGATCACGTCGGTGAGGGCGGCCTCCGGCAGGGCGCCGGGCTGGGCGAACACGGCGACCCGGTCGCGCACGATCATCAGCGTCGGAATCGACTGGATGCCGAAGGCGGCGGCCAGCTCCGGCTGCGCCTCGGTGTCCACCTTGCCGAACACCAGGTCCGGATTCTCCTCCGCGGCCTTCTCGTACACGGGGGCGAACTGCCGGCACGGCCCGCACCAGGACGCCCAGAAGTCGATCAGGACGAACTCGTTGTCCGTGACCGTCTGGTCGAAGTTGTCCTTGGTGAGCTCAACTGTCTGGCTCATGGCGTGATCCCTACTTCCTGGTGTGGGGGCGAAGCCGTCGGCAGAACACGGCCGGACCGCCGGGTATTCCGGGCGTCCGATCGATCATGTAACGGCGCGCGTACCCATGTGGCCGACGCGTCACACCACCCATCAGACTGACCACCATGACGGAAAAGCAATCCATCGCCTACGACGTCGTTGTGCTCGGTGCCGGACCGGTGGGGGAGAACGTCGCCGACCGCACCCGCGCGGCCGGTCTGACCACCGCGGTCGTGGAGAGCGAGCTGGTCGGCGGCGAGTGCTCCTACTGGGCCTGCATGCCCAGCAAGGCCCTGCTGCGCCCGGTCACCGCACGCGCGGACGCCCGCCGGGTGCCGGGGCTGAGCCAGCTGGTGCAGGGGGACCTCGACGTGACCGCGGTGCTCGCCCACCGCGACTACTACACCTCCCACTGGAAGGACGACGGCCAGGTCGCGTGGCTCGACGGCATCGGGGCCGACCTGTACCGGGGCCACGGCCGCCTCGCCGGACCGCGCACGGTCGTCGTCACCGGCCCCGACGGCGAGGAGAGCACCCTCACGGCACGCCACGCCGTCGCCGTCTGCACCGGCAGCCGCGCCCAGCTGCCCGAGCTGCCCGGACTCGCCGACGTCAGGCCCTGGACCAGCCGGGAGGCGACCAGCTCCCCGGAGGTGCCCGGGCGGCTCATCGTCGTGGGCGGTGGCGTGGTCGCCACCGAGATGGCCACCGTCTGGCAGGCCCTCGGCTCCCGCGTGACCGTCCTGGTGCGGGGCAAGGGGCTGCTGAACCGGATGGAGCCCTTCGCCGGCGAAATGGTCGCCGAGGCGCTCACCGAGGCCGGCGCGGACATCCGTACCGGCACCTCGGTCGAGTCGGTGACCCGGGAGAACGGCACGGTCGTGGCCGTCACCGACCGCGGTGACCGCATCGAGGCCGACGAGATCCTCTTCGCCACCGGGCGCGCCCCGCGCACCGACGACATCGGCCTCGACACCGTGGGCCTGGAGCCGGGCTCCTGGCTGCCGGTCGACGACAGCCTCCAGGTGCCCGGCACCGACTGGCTGTACGGCGTCGGCGACGTCAACCACCGTGCGCTGCTGACCCACCAGGGCAAGTACCAGGCCAGGATCGCGGGCGCCGCCATCGCCGCCCGGGCCTCCGGCGAACGGACCCTGGATTGCGGCCCTTGGGGCGCGCACGCCGCCACCGCCGACCACGTGGCCGTACCGCAGGTCGTCTTCGCCGACCCGGAGGCGGCGTCCGCCGGGCTCACCCTCGCGGAGGCCGAGCGGGCGGGCCACCGGGTCCGCGCCGTCGACGTGGAGCTCTCCTCGGTCGCCGGAGCGGGCCTGTACGCCGACGGTTACCGCGGGCGCGCCCGGATGGTCGTCGACGTGGAGCGCGAGATCCTGCGCGGGGTGACCTTCGTGGGCCCGGCCGTGGCGGAGCTGATCCACTCGGCCGCCATCGCCATCGCCGGTGAGGTGCCGCTGAGCAGGCTCTGGCACGCGGTGCCGTCCTACCCGACGATCAGCGAAGTGTGGCTGCGGCTGCTGGAGAGCTACCGGGACAACTGAGCGGGACCCCTCATTCCGGCAGAGCGAAGCCCAGCTCCCGCGCCGCCTCCTCAGGCGTCGGCTGCGCCCAGCGCTGAGCCACCGTCCCGTTCGCGGACAGGGAGCGCAGCTCGGCGCGGTCGACGTACAGCACGCCGTCCAGGTGGTCCGTCTCGTGCTGCACGATCCGGGCGGGCCACCCGGTGAACACCTCGTCCACGGCACTGCCGTGCTCGTCCGAGCAGGTCAGCCGTACCCGGGTGGGCCGGGCCACCACCGCCTGCCAGCCGGGCAGGCTCAGACAGCCCTCGAAGAACCCGGCACGCGCCGCGCCGGCCGACTCGTACGACGGATTCACCAGTACCCGGAACGGCAGCGGCACCCGCCCCCGCGCCAGCCGCACCTCCTCCGGCACCGGAGCCGGGTCCTCGATCACCGCGATCCGCAGCGGTACGCCGACCTGCGGTGCCGCCAGACCGACGCCCGGGGCCGCGTGCATGGTGACGCGCAGGGCCTCGACGAACCGGGCCAGCGTCGCGGGCTCCAGCTGGCCCCCGAACGGCTCGGCGGGCTGCCGCAGCACGGGATCGCCGGCCGCCACGATCGGCAACGGGCTGCCTGTGGCGAGGAGTTGCTCGACATGCTCGGCGAGCGGCATACGGTCACGGGGTGCAGACATCGGGCCAGGATGCCATGACTCCTGTCGTGTGACGCAGGCCACTGAAATCTCCGGGAACTCCCTGCGCCCCCGCCCCGACTACTGCACCACTACGGCCGAAAATCGTCCCCCGCTCCCCGGAGACCCCATGACCACAGCTCCCCCGACCAGCACGGACGCGCCCCCGCAACCCGCCGCGCCACCGCCGAGACCGAGCCCGTGGGCGCCTTTGCGCCCGCTCGTGCTGCGCCTGCACTTCTACGCCGGGCTCCTCGTCGCCCCGTTCCTGCTCGTCGCGGCCACCACCGGTTTCCTGTACGCCGGTTCGTTCCAGGCCGAGAAGATCGTGTACGCCGACGAGATGACCGTCCCCGAGGCCGGCGGCACCGAACTGCCCATATCCGCGCAGGTGGCCGCCGCCCGCGAGGCGCACCCCGAGGGAACGGTTTCGGCCGTGCGGCCCGCGCCGGAGGACGACGCCACCACCCGCGTCATGCTCTCCGGGGTGCCCGGCGTCGACGAGGACCACACGCTCGCCGTGTTCGTCGACCCGTACACGGGGAAGGTGCGGGGGGCCCTGGAGCAGTACGGCTCCACCGGGGCGCTCCCGCTGCGCACCTGGATCGACGAGTTCCACCGTGACCTCCACCTCGGCGACAGCGGACGCCTCTACAGCGAACTCGCCGCGAGCTGGCTGTGGGTGATCGCGGGCGGCGGCCTGGTGCTGTGGTTCTCCCGCCGCCGCGCCCGGCGCAAGGTGCGCGGCACCACCGGTCGGCGCCGCACCCTCGGCCTGCACGGCACGATCGGTGTCTGGGCCGGGATCGGCTTCTTCTTCCTGTCCGCGACCGGCCTGACCTGGTCGACGTACGCGGGCGCGAACATCGACGAGCTGCGCACCTCCCTAGGCCACTCCACGCCGTCCGTGTCGGCCTCGGCGGGCGGCGACCACGGGGGCCACGGCGCCGCCGCGGGGACCGGAGGTTCCGGCGAGCACGGTGTCGGGCTCGACAAGGTGCTGACCTCCGCCCGGGCGCAGGGGCTGGGCGACCCCGTCGAGATCGTGCCGCCGGCCGACGCGGGCTCGGCATACGTCGTGAAGCAGGTGGAGCGTGGCTGGCCCGGGAAGCAGGACTCGGTCGCCGTCGACCCGGCCACCGGCGAGGTCACCGACGTGCTGCGGTTCGCCGACTATCCGCTGCTGGCGAAGCTGACCCGGTGGGGCATCGACCTGCACACCGGCGTGCTGTTCGGGGTGGTGAACCAGCTGGCCCTCATGCTGCTCGCGCTGTCCCTGGTCGTGCTGATCGTGCTCGGCTACCGCATGTGGTGGCAGCGGGGCCGCGGATCCGCCTTCGGCCGGCCGATCCCGCGGGGCGCCTGGGCGCAGGTGCCGCCGCAGATCCTGGTCCCGTTGCTGGCCGTGGTCGCCGTCGTGGGCTACTTCGTGCCGCTGCTCGGCATACCGCTGGCCGCCTTCCTCGTGGTGGACGTGATCCTGGGCGAGATCGCGCACCGGCGGGGGCGGCGGACGTACGGCACCGGGGGAGGGGCGGGCGGGGAAGCGGCCGCCGGATGAGCGCCGGCCCGGCCTCTCGGAAAGAGGCCGGGCCGGCATCGCCGTCAGGGTGAGTGCACCGGTCAGACGCGCTCCTCGAAGTCACCGGCGAGCGCGGCGGCGATCCGCAGATGCGGCTCCGCCTCCGTCTGCCGGCCCTGGCGTTCGAGCGTACGGCCCAGCATCAGCCGGGCGTACTGCTCCACCGGGTCGCGCTCCACGATGGTGCGCAACTCGTCCTCCGCGCGGCGCAGTTGGGCCGAGTGGTAGTAGGCGCGGGCCAGCAGCAGCCGCGGTCCCGTCTGCTCCGGCACCTCCTCGACCAGCCCGTCCAGGACGCGTGCCGCCGCCGTGTACTCCTTGGCGTCGAAGAACATCCGCGCGCGGTCCCAGCGTTCGGCCGCGGTTCCGTGGTCGTAGTACGTCGTGTCCACTCCTGACCTCCTTCGAGCGACTCAACCGACCCGAGTGGTTGAATATTCCACTACTTGGGGCGCGTCAGGGCGGGCCCTCGCGAGGCGTCCGTCCGGTGTCCGGGGAGTCGCCCCGCCGGAAGGCGACGAGCGCGGCGTCGTCACCGAGGTTTCCGCCGCCGGTGTAGTGCAGCAGGTCGGCGCGGAGGAAGGAGACGAGCGACTGCGGGTCACCGCGGGGCCAGGTGCGGATGCGGTCGGGCAGGGGGTAGAACGCGCCGGCCCGATCCCGCGCCTCCAGGACGCCGTCGGTGCACAGCAGCACGACGTCGTCCGGCCCCAAGGGGAAGGATCCGGTGCGGCCGTACGCGGTCGCCAGGCCGAGACCGAGCGGCGGGGCCGGGTCGGGCAGCGCCGGTTCCACGGGGTGGCCGTCGCGGATGACGAGCGGCGGGGGGTGACCGCAGGAGAGGCAGCTGATCGGGCCTGCGTCGTCGGGCACGTCGAGCAGCAGTGCGGTGACGAAGTCCTCCCCGGCCGCCCGGTCCGGGGTCCTGGGCGTCGCGGCGAGCGCGCCGTCCACGGCCGCGGCGAGCGTGGGCAGGCCGGGCTCGCGGTGGGCCGTGGCGTGGAACGCCCCCAGGACGAGGGCGGCCTCACCGACGGCGTCCAGGCCCTTGCCGCGCACGTCGCCGATCATGAGCCGGGTGCTGTGCGGTCTGCGGGCGGCGGCGTACAGGTCGCCGCCGATGACCGCCTCGGCCTCGGCCGCGAGGTAGACGGACGCGATGTGCAGCGGGCCGGCACGTTCGGGCAGCGGCCGCAGCACCGCCTTCTGGGCGGTCAGGGCCAGGGAGCGTGCGTGGCGGTAGTGCCGTGCGTACTGGTCGCGCAGGTAGGCGAAGAAGACCACGACGGCGGAGACGGCTGCCAGCGCGAGGGTGGCCACGCTCTGGTTGAGGGCGGGCGGTCCCTGAGTCATGTCGACGGCGACCTCCGCGCCCAGGGCCAGAGCCGCGACAGCCGCGGTGAGCCGGGCGCCGGCGAAGGAGGCGGTGATCGCCGGCGCCACGACGAGGAAGGGGCTGAGGCGGACCTGCGGCGGTGTCAGCACATCCACGAGGGTGATGACCGCGATCAGCACCAGCGGCACGGCAACCCATAACGGTCGCCGCCCGTCGCGCGCGCTCAGGAGATCGAAACTCATGAGCCAGCAATACTCGCCCCGCGTGCGCCGGGCCCAGGTGGTACGTGTGTCGGCACCCGTATGGCGGGCAGAGCACGGGAAGTGACGTCGCGGCCCTACCGGCAGCGCCGGCGCGGGCTCAGGCGACGGCTGTCAGGAACTCGATGAACGCGGCGTTCACCTCGGCCGGGCGTTCCTGCTGGGTCCAGTGGCCGCAGCCCGCCAGTTTGAGGGGCTCGCGCCGCAGGCCGGGCATCAGGGCGGGGAGCCTCGCGATGAGTTCGGGCGTGCCGGGGAAGGCGGGGACGACGTCGCGGTCGCCGTAGACGTACAGGGAGGGAGGGGTGACGACGGCGCCGTCCCAGGGGGCCGTCAGTTCCCAGTTGCGGTCCAGGTTGCGGTACCAGTTGAGCGCTCCGGTGAAGCCGCCGGAGAAGCTCTCGGTGAGCGCGTCGAGATCGTCCTCGGTGAACCACTCGGGCAGTGTCCCGGGGTCCGGCATGGTCGCGAGCCAGCCCACCTCGGGGTCGACCAGCGGCTGCTCGACCGCGCGGGGGGCCTCGCCGGAAGCCCAGCAGATGAACTTCCGCAGGGCGGTGCGGGTGTCCGCGGCGAACTCGGCGTCGGCGACACCCGGGCGGTTGAAGTAGTTCCAGTAGAAGCGGCCGCCGAACCTCCTGCCCATGGCGACCAGCGGAGGCTCCGGGCCCCGGAACGGAGGGGGCACGCTCAGGCCGGCCACCCCGAGCACCATGTCCGGCCGCAGCAGGGCGGTGTGCCAGGCGACCGGCGCGCCCCAGTCGTGGCCGACGACGTACGCCTTCTCCTCGCCCAGGGCCCGGATCAGGCCGACGACGTCGCCGACCAGGTGCAGGATGCTGTAGGCGTCGACATCGTCGGGGTGCTCGCTGCGGCCGTAGCCACGCTGGTCAGGGGCGACCACCCGGAATCCCGCGGCGGCCAGGGGAGCGAACTGCCGGTGCCAGGAGTGCCAGGACTCGGGGAAGCCGTGCAGGAGCACCACCAGGGGGCCTTCGCCTTCCTCGGCGATGTGCAGCCGGATCCCGTTCACGTCGACCATGCGATGCTCAACCATGCGCCCGAGGGTACGCGTCGTGATCTTCGCCGCGGTGCCGGACGCGCGACGCGACGGGGCGGTCCGGCCGCACCGAGGCCGGGTCCGTCAGAACACGCGGATCGGGATCTCGGCCGGGTCGGCGAGCAGTTCGGCGATCTCGTCGTCCAGCCGGACCAGTGTGACGGAGGCGCCGGCCATGTCGAGCGAGGTGCAGTACTCGCCCACGTAGCTGCGCGCGATCTCGATGCCTCGCCCGGCCAGCTGCTTGTGGGCTCGTCCGTACACCAGGTAGAGCTCGCCGATCGGGGTGCCGCCGAGGCCGTTGACCATCAGGGCGACACGGTCGCCGGAGGAGTACGGGAGGTCGTCCACCACCGCGCTGACGAGTTCGCCCACCATCGCGTCGGCCGGCTGGAGCTTCTCCCGCTTCCGGCCCGGCTCGCCGTGGATGCCCACGCCCATCTCCACCGCGTCGTCCGGCAGGTCGAACAGCGGGGAGCCCTTCGCGGGCGGCGTGCACGCGGTGAGCGCCATGCCCATGGTTCTGGTGACGGAGTTGACCTTCTCCCCGATCCGGTGCACCTCGTCGAGGTCCGCGCCGCGCTCGGCGGCGGCGCCGACGGCCTTCATCACGAAGAAGTTGCCCGCCACCCCGCGCCGTCCGACGGTGTAGGTCGAATCCTGTACGGCCACGTCGTCATCGATGAAGAGGGTACGGACCGTCACCCCCTCGGCCTGGGAGAGCTCCTCGGCCATCTCGAAGGCCATCCGATCCCCGGTGTAGTTGTTGACCAGCAGCAGAACGCCCTTCGGGGAGGCGACCAGCTTGACCGTCTCGTAGACGAAGTCGGCCGGCGGCGCCGCGAACACGTCGCCGGGGCAGGCCGCGTCGAGCATCCCCCTGCCGACGGTCATCACATGTGCCGGCTCGTGACCGGACCCGGAGCCCTGCACGAGGGAGACCTTGTTCTCCTGCGGGGCGTCGGCGCGCATGATCAGGTTGTACTCGGGGACGTACTTCAGGGTGCCGGGGTTGGCGAGGGCGAGCCCCTCCAGCATCTGTGCGACATAGTCCTTGGGGTCGTTCACGAACTTCTTCATCCCGCAACTCCTTCGTGGTGCCGGTGCCCGCCGCTGAGGTGCGATTCGGGGAGCGGGGCCCGCTGCCCGCCGTCAGTCGCGTGCCTCCCACTCGGCGGCGACGCGCTCCGCCATCACCGCGACCGCCACCGCGCCCGGGTCCGGCGAGCCGATACTGCGCTCCCCGGTGTAGCTCTGGCGGCCACGCCGGGCCTGCATGGAGGTCGTGGCGTCGGCCGCGGTGCGGGCCGTCTCGGCGGCCAGCCGGGCCAGTTCTGCCGCCTCGGCTCCCGGTCCGCCGTCCGCCAACCGCTGCTCCAGGGCGTCGGTCATCGGTATCAGCGCGTCCAGCAACGTCTTGTCGCCGAGGTCGGACCTGCCCCGCGCCTTGATCCCCTCGGCCGCGGCTCGCAGCATGGCCACGGCATCCGCGGCCGCCGGTTCCGGCCGGTCCTTCACGGCCCCCGACGCCCGCAGGAAGGCTGTGCCCCAGAGCGGCCCCGACGTACCGCCGACCCGCTTGGAGATCACCAGGGCGACCTTCTTCAGGAATTCGGCCGGCGAGTCCGATGTCAGGGTGTCCCACTCGGCGAGCACGATCTCGAAGCCGCGCGCGAGCGAGTACCCGAAGTCCCCGTCACCCGCGACGGCGTCGAGGTCACCGAATTCCTTCTCGTTGTCGACCGCCGTCCGGGCAATGGTCCGGACGACGAAGGCGAGGTCGTCGACGGGTGTCGATGGCGAGGACATGACTCTCCTGACTGCCGCGGTGTCAGTGCGAAGGAGGAGGCGGACCGGGCGGCGCCAAGTCCGGCGGCCCAGCTCCCGACGGACCCGACGCGATGTGGTCGCCGCCGTCGGGGAGCAGGGCGGCCAGGTCCTCGAGCTCCATCCACGGCCCCGGGCGGACGCCCAGCGGATCGCTCAGCACGCTGGTGACGGTCTCCTTCGGGGGCGGATCGCCCAGCGAGGTGACCACCAGGCGTGCCCCGGTGAAGTCCTCCTCCTCGGTGTAGGCGCTGGTGGTGACGGCGCAGGCCAGCCCCGCGCCGAGCGCGGACAGCATGCCGTTGCGGCTGTCCTCGATCGCGACGACGCGCGCCGGATCGAGGTCCAACCGGCGCACGGCGACTGCGTAGATGTCGGGGGCGGGCTTCTTCCGCTGGACCAGGTCGCCGGCGAACACACCGAAATGGGCGGCCAGTTCGGGCCCCATGGCGAGTTCGAGCACGCTGCGGACGGACACCTCCGCGGAGGTGGAGGCGACCGCGAGCGTCCACCCGGCCTCGTGGGCCTGCTCGGCGACCCGCCGTACGCCGGGTCTGGGCGGGATGTCTCCGCTGCGGATGATCCCGGTGTAGATCTCGGTCTTGCGCCGGTGCCAGGCGGCGACCTGCTCCTCCAGTGCGGCCGGGTCGGCGGGCAGACCGGCGGCGGCGACGAACTCGGGGGTCAGCAGTGTGCGCATCCTCTCCTTGCCGCCACCGACCTTCACCCTCTGCGCGTACTCCGCGTCGCTCCACCGCACGGGCAGACCGAACTCCTCGAAGGTCGCGTTGAAGGCGGGCAGGTGACCGTCGCGTTCGGTGTCGGCGAGCACCCCGTCGCAGTCGAAGATGAGCGCGGGCATGGCCTCAGCCCGCCCGACCGGCGCTGCCGAAGAGCCGCATCAGGGAACCGGTCAACTCGATGACATCCTGACGTACGGCCCGGAACAGCGACGGCGGATCCCACTTCTGCCGCTCCGCAGCCGTTTCCAGGAAGGCCAGATTCGACTTCATGTACGTCTCCTTGAGGGCGGTCGAGATGTTGACCTTCGCGCACCCCCGGGAGATCAGGTCGCGGAACTGCTCGTCGGACAGTCCGCTGCCGCCGTGCAGGGCGATCGGTACCGGATGGGCCGCCACCAGGTCGGAGACGCGCTGGGCGTCGAGCACCGGCGCCTGCTTGTACGACCCGTGGGCGTTCCCGATCGCCGGTGCGAAGACGTCGACCCGCGTGGTCCGCAGGAACTCCAGCGCGACCGCGAGGTCCTGCCGCGCGGCGGCGACGTCACTGCCGATGCCGTCCTCCACACCGGTGATCGATTCGATCTCGCCCTCGACCGCGGCTCCGTACGTACGAGCCTCCGCGACGACCTCGACGGTCTGCCGCATGTTCTCCTCGACCGGCAGGCTGGAGGCGTCGAAGAGCACCGAGTTCCACCCCCGCCGCAGGCACTCGGTGATGACCTCGCGCTCCGGACAGTGATCGAGGTGCAGGGTGACAGGCACCTCGATACCGGCGGTCATCGCGGTCCACAGGGCGAAGAGCACGTCACTGCCGATCGACCTGACCGTCTTCACGGAGGTCTGCACGATCAGCGGCGACGCGTTCTCCACGGCGGCCGCGAGCACGGCCTCCAGCGTGAGGTCGTTGAAGACGTTGATGGCCGGCACGGCGTAGCGCTCTTCGAAAGGCCCGGAGAGGATCTCGGTCAGCGGTTCCACACCCACGGCGCCTCCACGTGTCCGCCCCTTCCCCCTCCATTCGACGCCCGCGCATGACACCCCGCCACTCGTAGTCCCTGGCACGTCCTTCTCGCGGACCTGCGCCGTTCCCACCGGGTCGGCGCAGGCGGATACCCAAGGTGTCCGCGTGAACACGGTGCGCCGCCACGACCTGGGTGACGAGGTCGGCTCCACGGCCGCGTGATCCGCGTGTGTGCCGACCCGCGTCTCTTCCGACACCCTGACAGCTTCTTCACACCGACACACCACACTTCGGTGTCACCGTGGCTGTCCGCCGCTTCCGGTGTTCAGGCCTCTTTGTTGTGAGTGGTGCTGGCCGACGCGGCAGGGTTGTGCGTGGTGATCCAGTTGGCCAGGAACGTCAGGGCCTCGGCGGAGCCGGAGCCGGGTTCAGCGGTGTACACCAGAAGTGACTGGTCGGTTCCACCCCTGACGTCCAGCACCTGGAAGTCCAGGTCGAGCTCGCCCGCGATCCGGTGATGGAACTTCTTGCGTCCCTGCCGCTGGGCCCGTACACGGTGGCCGGACCACCAGGAGCCGAAGTCGTCGTCCTTCAGGGACAACTCCCCGACGAGCTGGGCGAGCTCGGGGTCGTCCGGATACCGCGCGGCGTCCATCCGCAGGTACGCGACGCATTCCTGCGCGACCTTCGCCCAGTTCTCGTACATGCCGCGAACCTGGGGATGCAGGAACGTCAGCCATATGTGGTTGCGCTGGCGTTGCGGCAGCTCGGCGAAGTCGGTGAACAACGCCGCTCCGAGCTCGTTCCAGGCGAGGATGTCCATACGTCGTCCGAGGACCAGGGCAGGAACATTGACCAGGCTCTCCAACAGCACGCGGGTGCCCGGGGAGACCTGCTGCCCGCGCGTGCCGGCCGGCCGGAACCTCTCGGGGACGGTGGCGTCCTCCGCGGCGACCCGCAGCAGGTATTCCTTCTCGTCCGCCTGCAGATGCAGCGCTTCAGCCAACGCCAGGAGAATCGTCGGTGAAGCGGACTTCACGCGGCCCTGTTCGAGACGCACGATGTAGTCCACGCTGATTCCGGCGAGAGAAGCCAGTTCCTCCCGGCGCAGGCCCGGTACGCGCCGGCGGCCGACGGCGGGCAGGCCCACGTCCTCGGTGCGGATCCGCGCCCGGCACGCACGTAGGTAGTCGCCCAGCTGGGTCATGTGACACTCCTCATCGATCAGTTCGACCGCGCACTTCGACGGCGAGCGGATCAGCCGCGCACCGCGACGTCGTCGTGGTCCGTCGAGAGCGCCAAGTAACGCCAGGCGCGCGCCTCCTGGGCCAGCTGCGCGACCTTCTGGTCCATCGCGTCCGCGCAGTCACTGCCGAGCTGCGCGCGCAGCGGCGGCTCGTCGGCGTCGACGATCGTGAGGATCGCTGTGGCGCCCTTCACCGGGTCGCCCGGCTGGGCATGGTTGAGACCCGGCACGGCTCCACGCACGGCGCCGGCCGTGGCCTCGTAGTCACTGATGACCCGCTCCGCGACGTGAAGGCTGGTGCCGTCCAGGAAATCGGTGCGGAAGTATCCGGGCTCGACGACGGTGACCTTGAGCCCCAGCGGTGAGACTTCCTGGTGCAGTGCCTCGGACAGGCCCTCGACGGCGAACTTCGTGGAGCAGTAGACGCCGAATCCGGCCACGCCGTTGAATCCCCCGACGGAGCTGAGGTTGACGACGTGGCCACGCCCCTGCCGCCGCATCACGGGGAGCACGGCCCGGGTCACGTTGAGAAGGCCGAAGACGTTCGTGTCGAACACGGCGCGGGCGGCGTCGTCGGACGTCTCCTCCACGGCACCCAGCACGCCGCGACCCGCGTTGTTGACCAGCACGTCGATTCCGCCGAAGACGTCCGTGGCGGCCTGCACGGCCGAGGCCGCCTGCGCTTCGTCCGTGACGTCCAGAGGGACCGCCAGCAGACGATCTCCGTGACCGGCCAGCGCCTGCTCCACCCCCTCCGGCCGCCGGGCGGTGGCGACGACCCGGTCGCCCCGCTCCAGTGCCTGGCGCGCGAGTTCGAGGCCGAACCCGCGGGACGCGCCGGTGATGAACCAAACAGTCATGAAGCTCTCCCTCACAAGTAGCTGTGCATCGCGTAGGTCAATCGTCTGCCACCCGTCCGTGACCAGCCAGGGAAGGATGTGCATAGGCTTACGGGCCCGTGCCTGAGGTCCTCCTCGGGACCTGGAACCCCTGCCGGGGGCGATGAAGCAGAGGCCGGATCCGGCGCCTGTCATGGCTGCGCCGTCGAAGAACACACCGGCCTCGGCGTCGGCGTACCCCAGCACCGACGGGCCCAGGCCTGCGACGAGCAGCGCGCACCCGGCCAGGGAAGCCGACCGATCGCTCACGCGCTGGAGGCCGGCGCTGCTGACGCAGCCCATAGAGGGCCGGTGCAGCGCTGCTCGCCCGGCGAGGAGAGGGCAGGAGCGGCGACCGCTGGGGCGTGGAGGTTTCCCGCCGTGCCGGGGGTCATGGGTGATCCCTTCGATCCGCTCGCCGACCGGGGAACGCGGTACCAGCATCCGGCGACATCCGGATCATGCCCCTGCACGTTGGCAGTGTGATCGCCGGAACACACCACGGTGTCACACTGCCACCGACCCGGCGCACGGGGGACCGAGGGGCGGACAGGGGGCGCGGGCCCGACTGTACGGGGGATCAGGCGGGCCCGCTTACGCACCACGGTACTGGCGGAGAACCGAACACACTGCACGTCGGCGAAGAGTGGGGACGATCGGGAAGACCACACTTCCCCAACGGTCAGCGACCGAGGATCCGGACTGCTGTCAGAGGATGCCGAGCCGGGCGCCGTGGCCCACGGCATGGGCACGGTTACGGAGGCCGAGCCGGACGTTCAGGGAGTGGAGCGCGTTCTTGATGGTGCGCTCCGAGTAGCCGAGTTTTTCGGCGATCTCCTCGGTCGTCCAGCCCTCCGCCAGAAGCCTGACAATATCGATCTCACGCTCGGTGAACCCGACCGGCGAGGCCCCTGCCCCCTGCAGCACCCGCAGATCTTCGATCAGGTTGCGCACGAGCGCCGCCGGAAGACGGGCGTTACCCGCCCAACCGTCCAGGACCGCGGCAAGGATCTGCTGCATCCCCGTCTGCCGGCGGGGCAGGAAGCCCACCAGCCGATGGCCGATCACGTCCTTGAGCTGACGCTCCGTGATGCTGTTGGCGACCAGGACGATCCGCATCTCCGCATTGGCCGACCCCTGCGCCTCACTTCGGATCTCGGCGAGGGTGGTGGAGGTGACATCGGTGTCGAGGACGACCAGCATGTCCGCCCGCGCGCTGTCTTCGCGCTCCAGGACGTCGACCTGAGGGCGGGAGCGGAGGTAGGCGACCACACCTTGTTGTGTGAGGGGGTCGCCGGCCAGGACGGCGACGGTCGGCGACCGTGTGATGCGCCGATGGGGGAGCGGGGTGCCGTCGGTACCCTCGTCGCACGAGCCGCGCGAACTGGCCCGGGGCAGGGCATGTGGTTGCATGGAAGGTCTTCGCCACTCTCAAGAGCTGGGGCTGCGATCGGCCGGTCGAGGCGAGAGGGCCCTGATCACCTTCGACAGTCTGCCTCGCCGACACCGGCCTCGTCCACACGAGTTGCGGCTCCACCGCCCGACACGGCGGTGAAGGTCGACACCGACTCCATGTGTCGTGTGTTCACGCGCCGTCCGTCACCTGCCTGCCACCGGAACCCACCATCGACGGCGGACCGCATGTCACCGGTCGCGTCGGGGTTCTCTTCAGCCTCTGTTCACAAAGCTGTCGTTCGCACGACCGACGAGCGAACCCCTGGGCAGTGAGCGTGAGTCGGTCATGACGTCGCATCCACGACGAGTGGTCATTCATCGAAAGGCGCCGCATCCCAGATGTGGACATCCTCTGGGCGGTCGCTCCTCAAGCGCACGCCCTTCTCCTGGCCCCACGGCCGCAGACTCGCTGCGGCCGCACTCGCCCTCAGTTCCCTCGCCGTTGTTCCGCCCGTCGCGCACGGTGCCGAAGCCGCGTCCCCGATCAGCGCGTTCGACGCGGTCGATCCGTTCATCGGAACCCGGCTCGACGCTTCACAGAACAAGGGCAACAGCGCCTACGGCAACACCTGGCCCGGGGCGACCGTTCCCTTCGGCATGGTGCAGTCGAGCCCCGTGACCTACCGGACCTCCGACCGCGACCAGAAGGGCGGGTACGAGTACACCGCCGACAAGCTCCGCGGCTTCGGCATGACGCGCCTGTCCGGCACCGGCTGCGAGGGCCGCTTCAGCGGCTTCGACTTCCCGCTGCTGCCGTACACGGGGGCGCTGCCGGACGGCGCCCTGCCGACCAGCCCGGCAAGCGACATCACCGACTACTACCTCGGCTTCGACCACGCCCGTGAGGAAGCGGAACCCGGCTACTACTCCGTCACGACTGACAACGATGTCACAACGGAGCTGACCGCCAGTACCCGCACCGCGGTCAGCACCTTCGACTTCCCCGAGGCCGACAGCTCCACCCTGATCCTCGACGTCGCCGGCTCCAACAACCGGGTCTTCGGCAGCGAGGTGACCGTCAAGAACGGCAACACCGTCGAGGGCTGGGTCGAGGCCGCCTCCATCTGCGACGAGGGCGGGCGCTACCGCGCCTACTTCTCCGCCACGTTCGACAAGCCGATCCGCTCGTACGGCACCTGGGAGGGCGGCGACGTCACCCCCGGCTCCGCCACCGCGCGCGCCGCCGAGGCCAAGCACGGCGCCGGCGCGTACCTCGTCTTCGACAAGGGCGCCAAGGTCACTTCCAAGGTCGGCCTCAGCTACGTCGGCATCGCAGGCGCCACCGAGAACGCCGCCCACGAGGTCTCCTCACGCGACGACTTCGACGACGTCCGCGAGGACGCCGAGGACAGCTGGCGCGACGCCCTGGACACCGTCCGGGTCGACGGCGGCACCGACGAGGAGCGGACGAAGTTCTACACCGCCCTGTACCACGCGCTGCTGCACCCCAACACGTTCGACGACGTCAACGGTGACTACCAGGGGTACGACGGCAAGGTCCACAAGGTCGCCGAGGGACGTCACCACTACGTCACCTACGCCGGCTGGGACTCCTACCGCAGCCAGGCGCAGCTCGTCGCGCTGCTCTTCCCGAAGGTCGGCAGCGACGTCAACCAGTCGATCACCGACATGGTGACGCAGAGCGGGAAGTGGCCCAACTGGCCGCACCTGAACCAGCTCCAGCAGAAGATGAGCGGCGACTCGCTCCAGTCCCTGCTGTCCTCCGTCGACGCCTTCGGCAGCACCGACTACGACCGCCGCGCCGCCCTGGAGTCGATGAAGGCCACCCAGACGCTGCCCGCCGACCGCACGCTGCGCCGCCACGGCTACCAGTACATGAGTGTCGGCTTCATCGAGAACCGCAAGGCGGACGCGGCCACCTCCAAGACGCTCGAGTACGCGGTCGACGACTTCGGCATCGCCCAGCTCGCCAAGCGTCTCGGCGACAAGGCGGCGTACGACCGCTACATGGCCCGCGCGCAGAACTGGCAGAACGTCTTCGACGAGACCAGCCGCCACATCCGCCCCCGGGACCGCAACGGCTTCGACCGCGGCTTCAACCTCGGTGAGCGCGGCGACCAGTTCGAGCAGGCCACCGGCTGGCAGTACGGCTGGATGGTCCCGCACAACGTCGGCACGCTGATCGAGAAGCGCGGCGGCCAGGACATCTCCACGACCGCCCTGGACGAACACCTCAGCGCCCTCGACGCGGGTGTCTACAACACCCGCGGCGCCTACCTCAGCAACCAGCCGAGCTTCGGCGCGCCGTACGTCTACCACTGGCTTCGCCAGCCGAACAAGGCCCGTGACGCCCTGCGCCGAGCCTCCACCCAGATGTACGACACGACGCCCTCCGGTCTGCCGGGCAACGACGACCTCGGGTCGCTCAGCTCCTGGTACGTGTGGGCCAACGTCGGCCTCTACCCGGCCATCCCCGGCACCGCCGACCTGGTCGTCAGCGGCCCGCGGTTCGACCGTGTCGTGATCGACAGCGCCGACAGCCGGCGCCGCATCGAGATCGACGCGGACGGCGCCGCCACGAAGCCGTACGTCACCGGCATGAAGGTCGACGGCCGCCCCACCACCCGTTCCTGGCTGGGTGAGGACTTCGCCCGCGAGGGCGGCGACATCCGCCTGACCATGTCGACGCGCCAGGGCACCTGGGGCGCCCGGCAGTCGGACGTGCCCCCGTCGTACACCGACGGCAGCGACGCGCGGAACAACGTGGGCACCACGCCGGACGGCGCGGGCAACACGGGGTCGCTGGACGTCAGCGACAACTCCCTCTCCCGCGAGCGCCTCGCCGCGGCCGGCGCCGCCCCCGGCGCGCGGATCCCGCACGGCGACACCGGAGTCACCTTCACCTGGCCCGACACGGCGCCGGGCCGGCCCGACAACTGGATCCCCCACGGCCAGCGCGTCGACATGGGCGGCGTGCGGGCGACCGGCGTCTCCTTCCTGGGCCTGGCCACCAACGGTCCCTCCCAGGGCACCGCGGTCGTCGAGTACACCGACGGCTCCACCCAGCAGGTGGGTGTGCAGTTCACCGACTGGACCCCGGGCACCAACTACCAGTTCGGCAATACCCCGCTGGTGACCACCGTCGGCCGCAACCGCGCCGCCGGCGGCAGCGACACGGTGGAGACCAAGGTCTTCGGCACCGTGCCCCGGCTGCTCGACCCGTCCAAGCGCGTCGCCTCGGTCGTCCTGCCCCAGAGCACCGACCGCGGCATCATGCACGTCTTCGACGTCGCGCTGACCACCAAGCAGGGTCTCCAGGTCCCCGGCACGACCTCCGAGCGGATCGTGCTCACCCCGACCGGTACGCCGCACTCCTCGCAGGCCGTCACCTGGCGCACCGGCGCCGGTGTGACCGCGGGCGAGGTGCGGTTCCGCAAGGCCGGCGACCGCGACTGGCGCACCGCCGAGGCGCGCGGCAACGAGGAACTCGTCAGCGCGGGCGTCCCGACCCGCACGCACTCCGGCGTCATGAGCGGCCTGCGGCCGGGCACCGCGTACGAGTACCAGGTCGGCACGGGCGAGTGGTTCAGCCCGGTCCACACCTTCACCACGGCCGAGCGCCCCGGTGAGGACTTCACCTTCCTCTACTTCGGCGACGCCCAGAACGACCTGTCGTCGAAGTGGGCGCCGGTGGTGAAGCAGGCCTACGAGCGCTACCCCGACGCCGTCGGCAGCGTCAACGCGGGCGACCTGATCAACTCCAGCGGCAACGACAGCGAGTGGCGCGACTGGTTCGGCGCCATGAACGGCTACAGCCAGACCACCAACGTCATCGCCGCCCCGGGCAACCACGAGTACTCGGGCGACACCTTCCTGCGCACCTGGAAGTCGACGTTCGAGTTCCCGGACAACGGTCCGCGAGCGGACAAGGTCGCCGGCACCACCCCTGCCGAGCGCCGGCGCGCGGTCTACGAGGCCCACATGGCCGAGGTGATCGCGGAGACCGCGTACTACACCGACTACCAGGGCGTCAGGTTCATCACCCTCAACGCCAGCACCGGTGACGCCCGTTCGATGATGACGCCGCCCTGGCTGCCCGTGTGCAGCCAGGACTGCCCCGATCCGGAGAAGTTGTGGCTCGAACTCCAGGGGCGCTGGCTGGACCATGTCCTGGAGAACAACCCCAACAAGTGGGCGGTGGCGGTCTTCCATCAGCCGGTGTTCTCGGCCGCCGAGGGCCGGGACGAGAAGCCGGTCCGTGACGCGTGGCTCCCGGTCTTCCAGCGCAACGACATCGACCTGGTGCTCATGGGTCACGACCACGTGTACTCGCGCGGCTACGTCGACTCGGACGCCACCGGCACTCCCGGCGTGACCACCGGACCCGTCTACACCGTGGCGGTCTCCGGCCCGAAGTACTACGAACTGGCCCCCGAGAACGAGAGCGTGTGGAAGCGCAACGGCGCCACCGAGGTCGTGCGCGCCGGTCACACCTCGACCTTCCAGGGCATCAAGGTCACGAAGAACCAGTTGCGCTACGAGGCCGTCGTGGCCGCGAAGTGGGACGACCGGTCGACCACCGACAAGGAGGTCGGCGAGGTGCTGGACGCCTTCACCATCACCAAGTACGACGACGGAACCAAGTACGTGACGGAGGACGGGGTGGCCGTGCCCGGACGGCCACGCTCCACACACTGACGAGGTGCTCGTCGGTCGATGAGCCAAGTGGCCTGCCGGACGTCCCTGCGGAGTCCGGCAGGTCGCTCGCTCGACGACGCCCGCACCACGGCCCCGTACTCACCCCCGCCGCCGACCAGGACGGGCCGCCCTATGCTCGTCGCGGGGAGAGACTCAGGAGCAGGGAGCACACATGTCAGCGCCAGGACCGACGGCGAACAGCATCGAAACGGTGACGGCGTTGCTTCAGTCGGAGCTGGTTCAACTGGAGGAGCAGCAAGAAGAGCTCTACATGCAGCAGCAGTCGGTGCAGGCGCAACTGGCAGTCGTCTCGAGCCACATGGAATCCATCCGGGGAGCCCTGGCCGCACTGCACACCCTTCCGTCGGCCGCGCCGGCTCGGGTCGACGGTGCACCTGCCGAAGGTGCGCCCGCCGAGGGTGCGGGGACGGGAAGCGAACGCGCGGCGAAGACGGGCCACTCGGTGCCCGATCTGCAGGGCCGCGGCTTCACGGAACAAGTGATCGCCGTGCTCACCAGCAAACCCGGTGCTGTCCTGCGGGCCCGGGATGTCGCCGAAGCCCTTGGCCGCGATGGGACCGCGGGCAGCATCAACGCCGTTCGCAGTACCCTCGACCGCCTCGTCGCCACCTCCCGGGCGCATCGGGTCGGACGAGGTCTCTACCAGGCTCCGGCTCCCGGGCGCCGCTGACGGAGGCTTGCACGGACTCGGCGGAGCCGAAGTGCCGTTCACGTCCACCTAAGCGACCGGGACCCATCCCGGGCCCCGGGTGCCGGAACGCCGCATGCTCCACCGCCCGAGCGGCATCAGGGCCTCCACCAGTTCCTGGCCCTCCGGTGCCAGCCGGTAGTGGATCTGCACGGGCGTCGAGGGGATGACGGTGCGCTCGATGAGGCCCTCGGCTTCCAGCTCCTTGAGCCGCTGGGAGAGCAGGCGATCGGAGATCCCGCTGATCAGCGCGCGGTACTCGCCGAAGCGCCGGGCGCCCCGGCCGGCGGCGTGCAGTACCGAGCCCGTCCAGCGGCGTCCGACGAGTTCGAGGGTGGCCTCGAAGCTCGGGCAGGTGTCGTCATGAATGGAGTCCACTTACAAAAGATTAGCACCTTACTCGACATTTGGCCGGGCGAATGGTTCCACGCATCGTGGAGGCATGACCGACTACGAACGCCCGCTCTCCTTCGGCGTGAGTCTCGACCCCGCTGCCCAGACGTGGCCGCGGACCCTGCGGCTCGCGCGGACGGCGGAGCACCGCGGCCTGGACCTCCTCGCCGTCCAGGACCACCCGTACCAGCCAGGCCACCTCGACGCCTGGACCCTGATCTCGCACCTGTCCGCCTTCACGGACCGCATCTCCTTCCTCACCGACGTCGCCGACCTGCAGCTGCGGCCGCCGGTGATGCTCGCCAAGGCCGCCACGTCCTTGAGTGTGCTCACCGGCGGACGTGTCCGGCTCGGTGTCGGCGGGGGCGGCATCCCCGACGCCATCGCCTCGATGGGTGGGCCGGCTCGACGGGGCCACGACATGGTGGCTTTCGCCGAGGAGTCGCTGGGGCTGCTGCGAAAGGCCCTGAACGGGGACGCCGTGCGGCTGCACAGCCCGTATCACAGCATCGGCGGGTACCAGGCCGGACCGGTGCCCCCCAGGCCCGTCGAGCTCTGGCTCGGAGCGCAGAAGCGCCGCATGCTCACCCTGGCCGGTCAGCAGGCGGACGGCTGGATCTCACCGCTGAACATCTACGTCCCTCCGCGCGAGGTGCCCGCACGCCAGCGGATCATCGACGAGGCGGCCGCCGGGGCCGACCGCGATCCGAGGACCTTGCGGCGCGTCTACAACGTGATCGGTGTGATCGGCAGCCACGGAGGCGCTCCCGGCCTCGTCGGTGACGTGTCGCGGTGGGTGGACACCCTCACCGAGTGGACCGTCGAGCTCGGCTTCGACACGTTCGTCCTCTGGCCGGCCGCCGACCCCGAGCAGCAGCTCGCCCGCTTCGCCGACGAGGTCGTGCCGGCGGTGCGCGAGAGCGTCGCGAAGATCCGGGGCGGGCGATGAGCGGAGGTGTCGGCGACGCGCCGACGGAACTCGCGGGCAAGATCGTCACGCCCGGCGACAGGCGTTACCAGCGGGTCCGCTCCACCTACACGACGGTCGGCCGGCCGGCCGTCGTGGTCCTGCCCGAATCCGCGCGGGACGTCGCGGCGGCGCTGCGGTTCGCGCGGGACAGAGGGTTTCCGGTCGCGGTCCGCAGTGGGGGTCACGGTCTGGCAGGCACCGGCACGAACGACGACGGGCTCGTCATCGACCTGAGAGCGCTGAACCGTGTCGACGTCCTCGATCGTCGCACCCGACTGGTCCGGGTCGAGGCGGGCGCACGCTGGGCCCAGGTCGCCCAGGCGCTCGCCTCGCACGGGCTCGCCATCAGTTCCGGCGACCACGGAAACGTCGGTGTCGGCGGCATCGCGACCGGCGGTGGTGTCGGCTGGCTGGTACGGAAGTACGGGCTCACCATCGACCACGTGCGCGCGTTCGAGGTCGTCCTGGCCGACGGGACGATCGTCCGCGCCGATGCCCGAAACGAGCCCGACCTGCTGTGGGTCATGCGTGGAGCCGGTGCGGGCGCCGGCGTCGCGGTCGCCTTCGAGATCGAGGCCATGGACCTCCGTGACGTCGGCCATGCGCAGCTGGTCACGGCGGTGGATCCGGCCGGGGAGACGCTGCGGCGCTGGGCCGACGTCATGGCTCGGGCGCCGCGCGAGCTGTCGACGGAGGTCAGGCTGGCGTCGCAGAACGACGGCTCCACCGTGGCCGTCATCACGGCCGTCGTGGCCTCGGACAGCCCGTCTGTCATCCGCGAGGCGCTCGAACCTCTTCTGGAGGTCGGCGACGTGATGGGGCAGCAGGCCCACCTCGTCCCCTACACCGACCTGGTGTCACCCCTCCACCTCCACGAGAACACCGGGCAGATGCCGGCCAGAACCACCAACGGACTTCTCGCCGAGATGTCCGCGGGCGCCGCAAGCGCCCTGGTGAAGGCGTCGGCGGCCCGCGACCCGATCCTCGTGCAGATGCGCTCGCTCGGCGGCGCGACCCACGATCCGGATTCCGCCGCCACCGCGTTCGCGCATCGCCATCAGAACGTCCTCGTCATCGGCGCGGGGTTCCCACCGGACGCGCGAGGCACCTTGCGCACCGGCTGGGCGCCGCTCGCCCCCTTCATGGACGGCGCCTACGTCAACTTCGAGAGCTCCCCCGACCAGACGGCGTTCGCCCATTTCTACCCTGGACCGACCGGCGCCCGCGTGGCCGACCTGTGGAAGCGCTATGACCCCGAGGGCGTCCTGCGTTCCTGGCCGCGGCCTGACACGGCCGACGACCTCGAAGCGAGCCCGATCTGGAGGGGTGCCTCATGTTACGCTGGGCGCATGACCGAGCGAACCGTGTCCCGCGCGCAAGAGGCTCAGGCCAAGCCGCGACGGCGTGACGCCCAGCGCAATCGCGACGCGATCGTGGCGGCGGCGCGCGTGGCCTTCGCGGAGCAGGGTCTGGAGGCGTCCCTGGAGGGCATCGCCCGCCAGGCCGGCGTCGCGATCGGAACGCTCTACCGGCATTTCCCGACCCGGCTCGCCCTGGTCGAGGAGCTCTTCGCCGAGAAGTTCACCTCTCTCCTGGACACCGCCGAAGAGGCGGCCGCCATGGATGACGCCTGGGAAGGGTTCTGCTCCTACCTGGAGCGGTTCTGCGAACTGCAGGCGTGTGACCGCGCGTTCAACGCCATGGCCGCCGCCCGGCTGCCGGTGAACACCCGCAGTGGGCAGCTCAACGAGCGCGTCAGGGAGATGGGTATCGGGATCCTTCACAGGGCCCAGCAGCAGGGTGTCGTGCGCGCTGACGTCACCCCGGAGGACATCGCCTTCGTCGCCTGGTCCCTGGAAGGCATCATCCAGGCCACGCGGACCGTCGCCCCCCGCGCCTGGCGCCGTCACCTCTCCTTGATGCTGGACGCCTTCCGCGCGGGCTGCGCCCACGAGTTGCCCGAGCCGCCGCTCAGCCCTCAGCAGGTCAGACAGACCATCGAAGCGCTCGAGTGCTGCGTGGCGGACGACTGCTGAGGGGGTCGGCCGCCGGGGAGGCGGGACATGCGGCGCGACGACGGCCGCGGAATGCTCAGCTGTCCGCCAGAAGGTGTGCCAGCTCGGCGTCCATGTCGAACTGCTCGGACTCGGCCCCCAGCGGCACCATGGACCGCGTCCTGCTCAGAAAGGACTTCATGTCCAGCAGGGGAGCCTCGAGCAGGGCCGAACCCGCGGGCGAGTCGAGCGCGATGTACACCACGTCGCGCCCGGGGCCGATGGCCGCCGGCCACACCCGGACGTCGCCCTGACCGGCGTGGCGCGTCAGACCCTCGGCGATCACATCACGGCTGAAGACCCACTCCACCGACCCGCTGCCGTCCGCGGCGCCGAAGGTGGCCGTGAGGGCATAGGGATCGTGGGCGGCGTAGTGCAGCCGCATCCGGACAGGAACGGATTCGGTGAAGGACCGCACCAACTGCACGGGCAGGTCGATCTCTGTGGTTCTGGTCGATTCCATGATTCCATCCGTTGTACCCCCGCGTGAGAGGGAGAACGCAGCAGGCGGTACGGAGCCGCCCCCGCATGAGTTGCGTCTCCGTACCGCGATTCCTGAAACGTGGCGGCCTCAGCGCGCGAACGCGAGCACCTGGTCCACGTACCAGCGGTCCACCTCGCCGTTGCGGGACGGCGTCACATCGATCCAGCGGCCGTCCACCAGCTGGTGGAGGCGGTGACCGTCCCAGCGGTACTGCACGTGGTGGTGCCGGTCCCGTGCGTCGTCACGGTGGTCGTGGTCGTAGCGCCAGGTCCGGTAGTGGTCACGGTGGTCGTCGTCCGAGTACCGGGCGCGGTGTCCGTCGCGCCCGTCGTCGCGCTCCTGGTACGAGCCTCGGTCGTGCCCGGCGTCCGGGGTCGCCGCCGATGCCGTGCCTCCGGCTCCGAGGATCGCGCCGCCCGCGATGGCCACGGACGCGGCGGCGATCGGCAGTCGCTTGATGAGCTTCTTCATGGTCGTCTCCCTGTGCTTCGCTGAACCGGAGGGGGTCCTCACGTTCTCTCCCGGCCCAGCGTAACTGAGGGCCCCCTCATGTTTCTCCATGTGCGAGGTGAAGCTGCTCACAGGCGGGTGCAGGCTATGGAGGAGGGCTCGCGCAGGGTGCCGGCGGGTGTCGCCCCCTCACACGAAGCGGACGTCGCTGAGGTCGATCCAGACCATGAGCTGGTCCGGCACGGGGCGGCCGTCGGGGGCGCGGCGGTGCGCCCGGCGCTTGGTGGGGAGCAGGATGCCGTCGGCTTCCACGTAGTCGTGGACGTACTGCGCGGCGGCGAATCCGCCCGCGATGTCGACGTGGTAGTCGTGACGGCGCAGGAGGCCGTCGGCGCCGAAGTAGAAGTCCTGCTCGGTGCTGTGGCCGGCGATTTCGGGTGGGAAGGTCGCGCGCAGCCCTGCCCAGCTTTCGTCGGCCTCCTGCCAGGGGTCGATCCCGGTGACGGTGAAGCCGGGCATGGCCAGGAGGAAGGGGGTGGTGAGGTAGGTCCACAACGCGTAACCGTTGAAGTAGGCGCGGTCCAGCGGGTCCCAGGGGGTCTGCAGGGTGTGACCGGCGAAGGACGCGCGAGGATCCTCGCGTTCCGCCACCACGCGCCCGTCGAGCTTTTCGATGCCCACCCGTCCCGGAGTGAAGTCGGTCCTCTGGTCGGGGGCGCCGAAGGGCTTCACCGACGCGTGTTCCTCGTGCAGCCGGACGGTCATCTCGCGTGCGGCGGAATCCTGCGGCAGGCCCTTGGCGGCGAACAACTCGCCACCGCTGACGAGGGTGGCCCGCACCTCGGTCAGTTGATTCCAGCGTGTGGCCCCGCCGTGGGCTTCGATGGCTCGGGTGAGCAGCTCGTTCATGTGCACCTCTATAGGTGCCCTCGCCGGCCGGTCCCGTCAGGCGCGCCGGATCCTCGCGCGATGCGACCACCGTCGGGCGCGCGCCGGTCCGACGTGGAGGGCCTCTGCGGGACGGGGTGGTGAGTGACAAGATGGGAGGGAGCCCGGGCAGTCAGCCAGAGGGAGCTCGGAATGGAATCTTCCGAAGCGTCTGGGATGCAGTTCGGCATCTTCACCGTCGGCGACGTCACGCCCGACCCCACGACAGGGCTCACCCCCACCGAGTCGGAGCGCATCCAGGCCACCGTCGCCATCGCGCGCAAGGCCGAGGAGGTCGGACTCGATGTGTTCGCCACGGGCGAGCACCACAACCCGCCAGGGGCGCCGAATTCCTCACGCCACCGATCGACCGCAGCCGAGATCCGGTGCTACCTGCGCGACCCTGACGGCTATCTCGTCGAGGTCGGGCAGTCCACAGGTCTGATGAAGGGCATCCTCGCCGATCCACCCGCCGGCGAGAACTGACGTGCACCGCTAGGCAAGACCTGCGGCCGCACGCTCCGCCTCATAGCAGATTCCGCACGTCATCCGTCTGGCCTCGGGTGCCTGGGCGGAGGCGCCGGCAGTGCCGGGAATCGGAACTCTGGTGGCATGCAGATGCCCGCTGCACATCCCGGCCCCGCACCGGGCGCAGACGGCCACAGCGGGGGACTGGACCGGTCGAAGCGCGTCAGCGGCGCAGTCGTAGCAATTCATGGCGGCCGACCTTTCTGGATCTGACCCAGGGCGTTGTCACCGGCCGGGCTGGCGCTCGGTGATCTCCTGAAGCACCCAGCCGTTGCCGTCCGGGTCGCTGAAGGTGGCGTAGGAGGCATAGGAGGTGCGGTCGGGGTGCGGCCCGGAGAGGCGCTCCTGCCCGGCGCCGCTGTGAACGGCGTCCCCGGCCTCGTGGCCGTGGTGGAGGAGCCCTCCGGCGTCGTGGAACACCTCGCTCACCTCGACGCCGCGGTCGACGAGTTCCGCGCGGGCCTGTTCGACGTCCGAGACGATGAGGTACAGGCCCTGGGCGGATCCGGGGGTGGCGGAGATCGTTCCCTTGCCGAAGATGATCGAGCACTGGGAGCCGGGTGGTGTGAGGTGCACCAGTCGGTAGTCGTCGCTGAACGTGTTGTCGACGTCCATCCGGAATCCCAGCGACTCGTAGAAGTTCTTGGACCGATCGACGTCGGAGACGGGCAGCACGACGACTTCGAACTTCAGATCCATCTTTTTCACCTTCTGGGAATCGGGACTCTCACCATCCCCATGTGGTGCTTCGCCACTGGTGGAGAGGCTCACGAAGGCGGCCGGTCGTCGCTTTCCCAGTCTCTCTCGACCATGACGGGGGCGCATTCCGGAGCCACGCCCGCCGTCAGGGTGCCGTGTCGCCCGGGGCCGGTGGGACCTCCCCGGCCTCCGTGAGCGCCATGACGAACTCGTCCAGGTCGGCCCCGAGGGGTGTCTCGCAGTCCCAGACGGCCTCGTACGCGATCTCGACGGGTTCCCCGGCCTGGAGGAGGGGACGGCAGCTCGTGTGCTCGTGCGTGATTTTGGAGCGGGGCAGGAGTGCCGCACCGAGGCCCATGGCCGCCCATTCGTCCACGGCCCGGAAACTGGCGGCCTCTCCCGGGTACGTGAGCAGTGGGAGGTCGTGGCCGCGGAAGAGGTCGGTGGTGAAGGTGGTCAGTCCGCAGGTGCTGGGCCCGAGGATGAAGGCCGCGTCCGCCACGGCCTTGAGCTCCACCGGGTTTTCGTCCCGGGAGGCGGCGGGGTCGACGACGACCACCGGCTCGCGGGCGATGACACGGTGCCGGAGCGTGGGCATGCCGGGCACGGCGGGGACGAGGACGATGTCCAGGCGACCTTCTCGGAGGTCGACGCTCAGGGGGTCGAGGTCCGCTTCCCTGAGGACCAGGTCGCGCGGGCGCTTCAGGGTGCGGGCGGCTTGGAACGCCCGCGCGACCAGGTCGGCCCCGATGATCGGTGACACACCCATGCGGATCGTGTCGGTGACCGGAAAGGCCAGCCGCCGGGTCTCGGCGACAAGGTTGTCGAGGGCGCTGAGGACCTGGTCGATGAGAAGCAGGGTCTGCGCGCCGTGCGCGGTGGGTCTGACTCCGCGGGGTGAGCGGTCGAAGAGCTTGACGCCGAGTTCGTCCTCCAGCCGGGCGACGCCGTTCGACAGCGCCGGCTGAGTCACCCCGTAGGCACGCGCGGCGGCACTGAAGGACTTCGTCCGCGAGACAGCCTGGGCGTAACGCAACGCCTCGATGTTCACGATGACCATTATCCCCTCGGGTCACGTCCGAGGGGAACCTCTTTCGGTCATGCCCCGTGGAGGCCCTGTCCGGCGGCTCCCGCCGGACAGGCCCCGGGTCCCGAGGAGGGCTCAGCGCTCGAGCGTGAAGGTGAAGTCGCCGGAGAGCCTGCCGCTCAGCCGGACGGCCGAAACGAGCTTCCTCTCCGTGATCGCTCGCTCCACCTCGGCCCGCGGAAGACCGCACCCTTCAGCGATCAGCCGCACCGGCCGGACAGGGATCCGCGCCGCGAAGCGGACCGTCACGTCGATCTTCCCGCCGAGCTCAGCGCACCCTTCCTCGTGGCTTCAGCGGCAGCGGCGGCAGTTCCGGGGCGGGCAGCGGGGCTCCGTCGTAGCCCTTCACGTCACCGAAACGCGTCCCCTTCGTCCAGTCCTCGCGAGCCCGCACGATCTCCTCCTGGGAACGGCCGACGAAGTTCCACCACATGATCAGCTCCTCCGCGAACGGTTCGCCGCCGAGGAGCATCACGGCCGCGTCCGACTCTGCGCGCAGCGGCAGTTCGGTGCGGCCGCAGCCGAGGTAGAGCATCGAACCCGGCAGCACCGGCACGCCGTCGACGTGCACCTCGCCGGACATGGACAGCACCCCGTACTCGAAGTCGGGTACGAGCGGCAGCCGGACGTCCGTGCCGCGGGTGAGCGCGAGATCGGCGCCCACCAGGGGGGTGTACGTCGTGCCGGGCGACGTCGCGCCGTCGATGTCGCCGAGCAGGACGGTCGCCGTGAGGCCCGGCGCGGTGACCGTGGGCAGCTCGGCGTGGTGCTCGAACCGCGGGTCGGTGTGGCGGTGGGCGTCCGGCAGCGCGACCCAGAGCTGGGCGCCGTGCAGGAACCGGGCGTGCGGCTTCGGGCTCTCCTCGGAGTGGCTGATCGCCCGGCCCGAGGTCATGAGCCCGAGCTCCTTCGGCCTGATCGTCTGCAGGCTGCCGGTCGAGTCCCGGTGCAGCACCTCGCCCTCGTGCAGCCAGCTGACCGTCTGGAGCCCCATGTGCGGATGCGGGGGCACCTGCATGCCGGCCTCGTCTGTGATGTCGTCGGGACCGTAGTGGTCGACGAAGGCCCACGCGCCGATCATGCGCCGGCCGAGGTTCGGCAGCAGCCTGCGCACCTCGGTCGACTCACCGAGCTGTACGTGCCGCGGACTCAGCAGCTCGCGGACAGGTTCGGCGACGACGAATCCGCGTCCGCCGCACACGCTGGGCACGGGCGCGCGGTCAAGGTTGCTCATGCGGCACAACCTAGCCGTGCGGGGACGGCGGCGCAGGCAGTCCGGTGCCGTGGCACGTGCCGTCGTCAGGACCGCCCTGGACACCCGGGGACACCTAGGCTGGAGGTGTGGGCCGCGGTGTCGTGACGCTGTTCCTGTGCGGGGACGTGATGCTCGGGCGCGGCGTGGACCAGATCCTCGCGCACCCCGGCGATCCTGGGCTGCGGGAGGGGTACGTCACGGACGCCCGCGACTACGTGGCGCTGGCCGAGGCGGTCAGCGGCCCGATCCCCGTGCCGGTCGGCCCGGCATGGCCGTGGGGCGAGGCGCTGCCGGTACTGGACGAGGCCGCGCCGGACGTCCGGATCGTGAACCTGGAGACGGCCGTGACGAGCGGTGGCTCCTTCGCGCCCGGCAAACAGGTGCACTACCGCATGCACCCGGCCAACCTGCCCGCGCTCACCGTCGCCCGCCCCGACGTCTGCGTGCTGGCCAACAACCACGTCCTGGACTTCGGCCGGCCCGGCCTGGAGGAGACCCTGGACGCGCTCGACGGCGCCGGTCTGCGGACGGCGGGCGCCGGTCGCGACGCCGACGGTGCGCGGGCCCCCGCCGTGGTCCCGCTCCGCACCGGCGGCCGCGTCCTGGTCCTCGCCCTCGGCACCCGCTCCAGCGGGATCCCGCCCGGCTGGGCGGCGACCGGGGACGCACAGCCCGGCCTCGCGTACGCCGCCGGCCCCTCACCGGGCGCGGCGGAGGCCGTCGTGCAGCGCGTACGACGGGTCAAGCGGGCCGGTGACCTCGTGGTCGTCTCCGTGCACTGGGGCTCGAACTGGGGCTATCTCGTCCCCCGCGACCAGGTCCGCTTCGCGCACGCCCTGGTGGACGGCGGTGTCGACCTCGTCCACGGCCACTCCTCGCATCACCCCCGCCCGCTGGAGGTCTACCGGGACCGGCTGATCCTCTACGGCTGCGGCGACTTCGTCGACGACTACGAGGGCATCCCCGGCAACGAGGAGTACCGCGACGACCTCCGCCTCGCCCACCTCGCCACGCTGGAAGCGGACACCGGGCGCCTGACCGGCCTGCGGATGGTGCCGCTGCGGGCCCGGCGGATGCGGCTGGAGGCCGCGCCCGAGCGTGACCGCAGATGGCTGTGCGGCATCCTCGACCGGATCAGCGCGGGCGTCCACGTGGATCCGGCGCCCGACGGGACGCTGACGCTGGCGCGGTGAACCCCCGGCGACGCCTGGGCACCGTGCGGCACGTGAGTTCTGGTCCCTGCGCGGTTACTCGGACCTCATGGCTGGCATCGACATCAGAAGTAGCGCATTCGACGACCACTCCTTCATCGCGCGGCACTACGCGTACGAGGGGGAGAACGTCTCGCCCCCGCTGGCGTGGAGCGGCGTCCCGGACGACGCGACGGAGCTGGTGCTGCTGTGCGAGGACCCCGACGCCCCGTCGGGCACGTTCGCGCACTGGATCGTGGTCGGCATCGATCCCCGCAGCGAGGGTGTCGACGCGGGTAAGGTCCCGCCCGGCGGCACCGAACTCGTCAACGGCTACGGCGAACGGGGCTGGGGCGGCCCGCATCCGCCGCCGGGCGACGACGCCCACCACTATTTCTTCCGGCTCTACGCCCTGTCGGAACCCTGCGCGCTCCCCGACGCGCCGAACGCCGCACAGGTGCGCGAGACGGTCGGTGAAAGGGAGGTGGCCGACGGCACGCTGGTGGGCCTCTACCGGCGCTGAGACCGGGCCCGCGCGGAAGCCGCCTCACGGACTCGAGGGGCGCCGGGCCGGAGCGGATCGGGGCAGGTCAGAACGGGTAGTGGGGGTGCTCGGTGGCCAGGGTCACCCAGCGGGTGTGGGAGAACGCCTCAATAGTCCGGACGCGGCGGGCACGTCCTTGCCGCCGATGAACGGTCACGGGTGAGGGCCATGGGGTCAAATCCGTCGTCCGCTGGGTGTTCGCCAAGTGAAGGCGAGTTCAAAACTGCTGGAGGCGAGTCTCCGGGCGACGGCGCGGAGCGGTGTCAACGACCGCGGCGCACGTCAGGGGCTCGTCTGCGCCGTCCCCCTGGCTGCCTCGGGATCCGGTCGTTTAGACTGCACGTCCAAGCACTGGATTTCTAGTCCAATGAGGTGGCCGATGCCCGAGCCGGACCTGGATGCCGAACGGAACGCGATCCTCGCCGCGCTGGTCCCGGTCGCCGACGGCATCGCCGCCACTTTCGGGCCGGTGTGCGAGGTGGTGCTGCACGACTACCGGCGGCCGGAGACGTCGGTGGTCGCCGTCGCCGGTTCGGTGACCGGGCGGGCGGTGGGCGGGGCGATGAGCGAGATCGGGATGCGCGTGCTCGCCCGCGGCGACGAGGCCCGCGACGAGCTGAACTACGTCACCCGCACCGGCGCCGGACAACTGCTCAAGTCGTCCACAATGGTGCTGCGCGACTCCACGGGCGCGGTGTTCGGTGCCCTGTGCGTCAACCTGGACGCCGGCGCCGTCCAGCAGGCCCAGGCACTGCTCGGCGCGCTCGCCGGTACCGGCGAGGCGGTTCAGGCGCCGGTCACCACCTTCGGGAACGACATCGACTCGGTGGTGGACGCGATCCTCGACGCCCACCGGCTGCGGCAGCACCAGAGCTGGGCCGGCCTCGACCGCGCCGAGCGTCTCGAACTCTTCCGCGGCCTCGACGAGCACGGGGTGTTCGCGGTCCGCCGCGCGGTCGAGCACGTCGCCACGCGCCTCGGGATCTCCCGTGCCTCCGCCTACAGCTACCTCTCCCAGGCCCGCGCCACGACCGACCCCGCTTCCGAAGGAGCCCGCCCGTGACGACCTCCACCCCGCCCGTCACCCTCGACGACGTCCGGGACGCCGCCGCGCGGCTGAAGGGCGTCGCCCACCGCACGCCGGTCCTGCGCTCCCGCACCCTCGACGGCCTGGTCGGCGCCGAAGTGCTCCTGAAATGCGAGAACTTCCAGCGGGTCGGCGCCTTCAAGTTCCGCGGCGCCTACAACACCGCCTCGCGGCTCACGCCCGGGCAACTGGCCCGGGGCATCGCCACGTACTCCTCCGGCAACCACGCCCAGGCCGTCGCCCTCGCCGCCCGCGAACTGGGCACCACCGCGGTGATCGTGATGCCCGACGACGCCCCGGCCTCGAAACGGGCCGCAACCGAGGGATACGGCGCCGAGATCGTCACGTACGACCGCTACACCGGCGACCGGGTCGCCCTCGCCGAGGCCCTGGCCGCGGAGCGGGGCCTGACCGTCATCCCGCCGTACGAGCATCCGCACGTGATCGCCGGGCAGGGCACCGCGGCGCTCGAACTCCTCGAAGAGGTGGGGGAGCTGGACGCGCTGATCACTCCGGTCGGCGGTGGCGGGCTGATCGCCGGCAGTGCCACCGCGGCCAAGGGGCTGCATCCCCATGTCCGGGTGATCGGTGTCGAGCCGGAGGCCGGCGACGACACCAAGCGGTCGCTGGAGGCGGGCCGGCGCGTCAGCATCCCGGTGCCGCACACCATCGCCGACGGACAGGCGCTGTACACGCCGGGCGAGCTGACCTTCTCCGTCAACCGGCGGCTCGTCGACGGCATCACGCTGGTCTCCGACGACGAGATCCGGGCCGCGATGAGGTTCGCCTTCGAGCGGCTGAAGATCGTCGTCGAGCCCAGCGGCGCCACCCCGCTCGCCGCCCTGCTCTCCGGCCGCGTCGAGCGCCTGCCACGCCGGATCGGTGTGATCGTCTCCGGCGGCAACATCGACGCCGACCGCTTCACCCGCCTCTGCGGGAACGCCGGCTGAGCGCTGGGTGGCGGGCCCGGGCCGGGCGGGCGGACGATGAGAAAGAGGGCTCGGCCGTCGCCGCTGCCGCTCACGAACTCCCGGAGCGGGCGGCGCGGACCGGTGCCCCGGCCGGAAAGGAGGAGCGGTCATGCTAGAGGTGAAGACGCTGGACAAACCGGACGAGCGGCGCGACTTCCCGCGCGGCCACCTGGAAGCGGTCCACCTTTCGGGGCTGGACTTCGCGGTGGCCACGTTCGAGCCGGGCTGGCACTGGACGGAGTCCGTCGCGCCCCTCGCGGGCACCGACTCCTGCCAGATCCACCACAACGGCTATGTCCTCCAGGGCAGGATGCGTCTGCGCATGGACGACGGCGCAGAACAGGAGGTCGGCCCCGGCGACGTCTTCGTCTGCACGCCCGGGCACGACGCCTGGGTCGTCGGGGACGAGCAGGTCATCGTCTACGACTTCGCGGGATCCATGGCCCGGGACTACGCCAAGGGGGAGTAGGGCGAGGGGCGTACGGACGACTCCGTGCGCCCGCCGCACCGGCCCTCAGACCACCACGACTATCTTCGCGCGCGCGTGCTCCTCCTCCAGGTGCCGTATCGCCCGTGGTGCCTCGCTCAGCGGATAGGTGCGTTCCACGACCGGGGTGACCTGCCCCGACTCGACGAGGTCCCGCAGCGCCGCGAGATTCTCCTTGCTCGCCCGCGCCGGGAGTTCGAGCAGTCGCTGGCCGACGAAGGGCGCCAGCATGCGCCGCCTGAGGAACAGCGCCATCGGGCCGAGGAGGCTGCCGCCCTCGTAGAAGCCGCCGCCGGACAGGACGAGCGTGCCGTCCGGGGTCAGGGCGCGCCGGAATTCGCCCAGGGACCGGTTGCCCACCAGGTCCAGCACGACGTCGTGGCGCCGCCCCGCGCGGGTGAAGTCCTCCCGTGTGTAGTCGACGACGTGGTCGGCGCCGAGCGAGCGGACCAGGTCCGCGTTCCGCGTGCTGCACACGCCGGTGACCTCCGCGCCGTACGCCTTGGCGATCTGCACGGCGAACGTGCCCACCCCGCCCGACGCGCCGTTGACCAGCACCGTTTGGCCCGCCCGCACTCCGGCCACGTCGCGCAGGCCGACAAGCGCGGTGTTCGCGGCCAGCGGCATCGCGGCCGCCTCCTCGAAGGTGAGGCGGCCCGGCTTGCGGTCCACCGCGCCGTCCGCGACACACACGAACTCCGCGAACGCCCCGTCGGCCTCGCCGTACACCTCGTCGCCGGGCGCCAGTCCCTCGACCGCGCCGCCGACGGCTTCCACCACACCGGCGAAGTCCCGGCCGCGGACGGCCGCCTTCGGTCTGCGGAGCCCGAACGCCGCGCGGGCGATCTTCGGGTCGCCGTGCATGTAGTGCCAGTCGTAGGCGTTGACCGAGGCCGCGCGCACCCGCACCAGCACCTCGCCCGCCGCGGGCACCGGCCGCGCGACCTCCCGGCACTCCAGCGTGTCCCATCCGCCGTACCGGTCCTGAACCACTGCCTTCATGGGTGTCCCCCTCCGTTGCGGCGAGCGTAGGGAAGGACCGGCGCCGCGCACATCAGGGTCGAACCCCGAATCATCCCGGAAGAGCCGACGACTTGCCCCGGGAAACCGATCGGTTTACAGTCTGGAGGGTGAGGGAAACCGATCGGTTTCCCCCGCCCTCCCCTGGCGCCGAGACAGTAAGGCAGACCCATGACCACCCTCGAAGGCTCCGTCGCCCTCGTCACCGGCGGCAGCCGCGGCATCGGTAAGGCGCTGGTGGCAGCCCTGTACGAGCGCGGCGCGGAAAAGGTGTACGCCACCGCCCGCGACCCCCGCACGGTCACGCACCCCGACGCCGTACCGCTCGCGCTGGAGGTGAGCGATCCCGCGTCCGTCGCGGCCGCCGCCGCGCAGGCGCAGGACGTCACGATCCTGATCAACAACGCGGGCGCCTCGGTGAACGCGAACTTCCTCGACTCGCCGGTGGAGGACGTGCGCCGCGAGTTCGAGACCAACTTCTTCGGACCGCTCCTCGTGACCCGCGCCTTCGTCCCGGTCCTGGAGCGCAACGGCGGCGGCCACATCCTCAACTTCCACTCGGTGCTGTCGTGGGTCGGCCTCGCCGGCTCCTACAGCGCCTCGAAGGCGGCCTTCTGGTCGCAGACCAACTCCCTGCGCCTGGACCTCAGGCCGCGCGGCATCGAGGTCACCGGCCTGCACGTCGGCTACGTCGACACCGACATGGCGGCGAAGGTCGACGCCCCCAAGTCCACGCCCGAGAGCGTCGCTGCGCAGGCCCTCGACGGCATCGAGTCGGGCGCGTTCGAGGTGCTGGCCGACGACATCTCGCGGCAGGTCAAGGCGGGCCTGTCGGCCGACCTCGCGACGCTCTACCCGCAGCTCGCCGCCTGATCAGACCGGCAGCAGGCGGGCGATCAGCCCGCTGAGCTGCCGGGCGTTGCGGCACTCGTGCATCTCGACGAGCTCGGCGTAGGCGGGCGCGGCGGAGTCGCCGGTGCCCCACTGGGAGCGCGGCTCGGGATTCAGCCAGTGGACGCGGCGGGCCCGCCCGCCGATCCGCCGCAGCGCCGCCAGGTTCGGGTCGCTCATGTTCGTCCGGGCGTCGCCGAGGACGAGCACCGTCGTCCGCGGGCCCACCGCGTCGCCGTACCGCTCGGCGAACTCGCCCAGCGAGACGCCGTAGTCACTGCTGCCGTGCCAGCCGGTGAGCGTCGCCTCGGCGCGGATGCGCGCGCTCAGGCCCCCGGAATCGGCGGCGCCGTGCACCAGCAGCCCGGTCACCTCGTCGATCCGGTTGACGAACGCGAACACGCGCAGCTTGCTGAACTGGTCGTGCAGCGCCTGCACCAGCAGCATCGTGAAGTCCGAGAAGCCGGACACCGAGCCCGACACGTCGCACAGCAGCACCAGTTCGGGCCGGACCGGACGCCGTCTGCGCAGTACCGGCCGCATCGGCACGCCGCCCGTGGACAGCGAGCCGCGCAGGGTGCGCCGCAGGTCGATGCTGCCCCGCGCGGCCCGCCGACGCCGGGCGGCCAGCCGGGTGGCGAGCTTGCGGGCGAGCGGCTGCACGGCCCGGCGCAGCTGAGCCAGCCGGTCCTGGCCGGCGTACAGGAAGTCGACCCGGTCGGCGGTGGGTGCCACCGCGCGCCGCGCGATCTCGTCGCGGCCCCGTCGCTCGGCCACCCGGCGCCGTGCCTCCGCCCCCACCAGGGCGCGGAAGGCCTCGATACGCCGCCGGATCTCGTCGTCCAGCAGCCGGTCCGCGAACCCCGGCTCGCCCGCCCGGCCCCGCACGTCGGCGCGGACCCGGGCGAGCAGCGTCTGCGGGCGGATCCGGTCCAGTGCCTGGTACGCCGACCAGCCGTCCGAGCCCGGCGAACTCCCGTACCCGCCGAAGCCGTCGACGGCCTCGATCGCCAACCGGCCCAGCAGCGCGCCGTCGTCGGCGGTGAGCGCCGCCGCGAGCCGCTCGCGCAGATCGTCGCGGTCCGTCGCCGCACTGTCCGGGCCGCCCACGCCGCGCGGGAAGTAGAGGTCGAAGACCGGGTCGAACACCGGCCGCTGCCCGTGGGTGTGCAGCAGCGTCGCGGCGAGTCCCTCGCGCAGCAGCTCGCGGTCGGCGAGTCCCAGCGCCTGCACCGCCCGCGCCGCGTCCACGGTCTCGCCGGTGCCGACGCGGACGCCGTGCGCGCGCAGCGCGGCCACGAAGTCCGTCAGCCGGGAGGCGACGTCGGAGGTCATACGGCGTCCAGGTCCAGCTTGGCCGCGGCCTTCAGCACGTCGTCCTGGTGCTTGAGGAGCACACCCAGGGTGTCGCGCACCACGTTCTCGTCCAGCGTCGCGGCGCCCAGCGCCAGCAGGGTGCGGGCCCAGTCGACGGTCTCCGCGACCGACGGTGCCTTGCGCAGATCCATCGCGCGCAGCGCGCCCACCACCCGGACCACCGACCCGGCCAGCGCGGCGTCGATGCCGGGCACCTTCAGCCGGACGATCCGGCGCTCCAGCTCCTCGTCCGGGAAGCCGATGTGGAGGAACAGACAGCGGCGGCGCAGCGCCTCCGACAGCTCGCGGGTCGCGTTCGACGTGAGCACCACGAAGGGGCGGCGCGTCGCGGTGACCGTGCCCAGCTCCGGAACGGTGACCTGGAAGTCGCTCAGCACCTCCAGCAGCAGTCCCTCCACCTCGACGTCGGCCTTGTCGGTCTCGTCGATCAGCAGCACCTTGGGCTCGTCGCCGCGGATGGCGGTGAGCAGGGGCCGCGGAAGCAGGAACTCCTCGCTGAAGATGTCGGTGCGCGCCTCGTCCCACGTCTCGTCGCGGCCCGCGCTGATGCGCAGCAGCTGCTTGGCGTGGTTCCACTCGTACAGCGCGCGGGACTCGTCCACGCCCTCGTAGCACTGGAGCCGTACCAGCCGGGCCCCGGCGACCTGGGCTACGGCCTTGGCGAGCTCCGTCTTGCCGACGCCCGCCGGGCCCTCCACCAGGAGCGGCTTGCCGAGGCGGTCGGCGAGGAAGACGGTCGTGGCGACCGCGGGCGACGCCAGGTAGCCGGTCTCGGCGAGGCGGGCGGAGACATCGTCGACGGAAGTGAACAACCGGGCCTCCGGCGGTGGCGGCGGACGGGGATCGGCTCCTATCTAAGCGCTTGTTCAGCACTCCTGTCACCCCTTGCCCGGCGTGATCGGGTCGCGGTATACCGATCGGTTTCCTCTGCTGCGTCCGCGCGGTAACCTCGCACTATGGCCACGACAGACAAGGCGTCCCCCCGCGACCGGCTGCTCGACGTCGCCGCACAGCTGTTCTACCGCGACGGCGTCTCCATCGGCGTCGAGGCGCTGTGCCGGGCCGCCGGGGTGTCGAAGCGGTCGATGTACCAGCTCTTCGACAGCAAGGACGAGATGCTCGCCGCGAGCCTGGAGCGGCAGCTCCCGCGCTACGAGGCGCAGCTCGCGCCCGGGCCCGGGGACGCGGACGCCGGGCCCCCGCGGGAGCGGGTCCTGCGCGTCTTCGAACTACTGGAGGAGGCCTCGGTGAGCGCCGACTACCACGGCTGCCCCTACCTCGCGGCACTGATCGAGCTGAAGGACCCCGAGCACCCGGCGAGCGTCGTCGCCCGCGCCGTCAAGGAGCGGCTGAAGACCTTCTTCCGCACCCAGGCCGAGCGCGGCGGCGCCCAGGATCCCGAGCTCCTCGCCCGGCAACTCCTGCTGATCTTCGATGGCGCGAGCGCCCGCTCCGGCGCCCGCGTGGAGAGACTCGACGACGGCCTGACAACGGCGACGGCGAGCGCACTGCTGGACGCGGCGGGTGTGAAGTAGCGGATGCCGGCGAAGAGCCGCAGCGGAGGGTGGACTGCGGGGCTCGCCAAGCCGGGGGGAGGGTGGTCGGGTGCGTGGGGAGGCAAGCCAAGCGGGGGCGAGGCCGGACGGGGCACGTTGTGAGGCTCGCCCAGCCGGGCACGAGGCCCGGACGGGCTGCGACGTCGGACCGGCGGGCCGCGACGCCGGAACGGCAGGCCGCGACGCCGGAACGGCAGGCCGTGAAGCTGGACGCGCGGCCTGCGAAGCGGCACCGGCGGCCTGCGGAGCATGGCGAGCGGGTGGCCGCCGAAGCAGCCACCCACCCTTTTGTGTCCTCGCCGCTCACGCGGTCACCGCCACCGCCCCCACCGCCGGTGTCCTCAGCACCCGCCGGGCCGTCAGCAGGCTCGTCCCCAGCGTCACGGTCGCCGCGGTCGCGACGACGGCCGCCCAGATGCCCAGCGTCTGCCCGGGCAGCACCTCGTCGGTGCGCACGACCGTGAACGGGACGATTCCGGCCAGCGCGGCCAGCGTGCCGAAGAAGGCGCCCGTGAGGGTCAGGACCAGTCCTTCGGCGCCGACCATCCCCAGCACCTGCCCCGGCGTCGCCCCCGCGAGGCGCTGCTGCCCGAACTCCCGGGCCCGGTAGGTGGTCGCCGCGTACAGCGAGTTGACCAGCATCACGCACACGAACACCACGATGATGCCGACGACCGTGAAGTTGAGCGTCTCCAGGTTCTTGGCGTCGACCGACTTCACCAGCCCCGAGGACTCGATCGCCTCGCTCTCCACGGCCTGCATCGTCAGCGTCGCCGTGGACACCGCGGTGAACAGGACCAGCGACACCAGGATCCCGGCGAGCCGCGCGGCCCGCTCGCGCAGATTGCGCACCGCCAGCCAGCCGCTCGCACCGCTCGGCGACAGCCCGCCCAGCACACCCTTCAGCAGCCGCGGCGACAGCGACGCGAACCCCACCGACAGCAGGATCGCCCCGTACGCGCACGGGGCCATCAACGCCTCGTCGGACGCCGAGAACGCGAACGCCGAGGTCACCGACGCGGCACCGGCCACCAGAGCGCCGTACGCGAGGAACGTCCGCGCCCGGCCCCGCGGTTCCCGCCTGTGTGTGGCCCGCCGTACCGCGAGGTAGGCCGCGCCCGCCGACGCGAGCAGGGTGACGCCGAGGCCCGAGGACAGCGCGACCGGCCCGAAGGCGGCGCCGACCGGCTCCGCGACCTGACCGCTGTCCTGGAACACCTCCAGCAGCACCCGCCCGCCCAGCACCGCCGGGCCGATCGCCGGCGTGGCACCCAGCAGGGCGACGGCCACCGCCTCACCCACCACCATCCGCCGCAGCTGCCCCGGTGTCGCCCCCGAGCAGCGCAGCAGCTCCAGCTCGGCGGCCCGTTGCCGCACGTTGACCGTCAGGGTGGACGCGACCGCGAAGAAGACGAGCAGCGTGCCGTAACCGCCGACCACGCTCGCCGAGATGGTCAGCGTCTCGGCGCTCACCGGGTCCACGCCGGACTGCCCGGCCGTGTCGTGCAGCGAGTTGAACGTCATGATGATCGCCGCGCCGAGGAACGCCGCCAGCAGCGTCGCGAGGAACCGTCCGGGGCGGTGCCGGATCGACCGCATCGCCAGTACGAACATCGCTCACACCCCCGCCGCGACGTCGTCGCCCAGGTGCGCCAGCCGCTCGGCCACCGCGTCCGGCGTCGGCGCGTCCAGCCGTCCGGCCAGCCGCCCGTCGGCCAGGAACAGCACCGAGTCGGCGTAGGAGGCGGCGACCGGGTCGTGCGTCACCATCACCACGGTCCGCCCGTGCACCCGCACCGTGTCCCGCAGCAGCCGCAGCACGTCCCGGGCGCTGCGCGAGTCCAGCGCGCCCGTCGGCTCGTCCGCGAAGACCACCCGGGGTTCGGTCACCAGCGCGCGGGCGATCGCGACGCGCTGGCGCTGACCACCGGACAACTGGGCGGGCCGGTGCCCGAGCCGGTCGCCGAGCCCGACCGCCGTCAGCACCTCCTGGGCCCGCCGCCGGTCCACCCGCCGCCCGGCGAGCCGCAGCGGCAGCACCGTGTTCTGCGCGACGGTGAGGGTGTCGAGCAGGTTGTACTGCTGGAAGACGAAACCGACCCGCTCCCGCCGGAACCTCGTCAGCTCGGCCTCCGTCCCCCCGGTCATCTCGGCGCCGTCCACGTGCACGATGCCGCTGTCCGGCCGGTCGAGCCCCGCCGCGCACTGCAGCAGCGTGGACTTGCCCGAGCCCGACGGGCCCATCACGGCGGTGAAGGTGCCGCGCGCCAGAGCGAGCGTCACGCCGTCCAGCGCGGTCACCGCGCCGTCGCCGCTGCCATAGGACTTGGTCACCTTGACCAGCCGCAGCGCCTGAGCGGCGGGCCCCGTCTCGTGCCTCTGTCGTGAGCTGGTGCGAAACATCGTCGTCGCCCTCCGTACGGCACTCCCTGTGCCTCGTCCATGACGCTACGGACGGCGCGGACCGGGCACACGGGGCGCAGAACCCGTATCGCGGGGTGTACTCGGCGACACCCCGGACGGGTCACCAGAACAAGCCGACCCGGCAGGCCGCCCGATGCAATGGACGGGTGACCGCGCCCCCGGACGACTGCCTCGCGCGCAACGAATGGATCTGCGGCGACTATCTGAGCACCCGCCGCGAGATCCTCCTCGACGCCGTGGGCCAGCACCTCCAGCTGACGTCCGTCTCGGTGCTGATCGGTCTCGCCCTCGCCCTGCCGCTCGCGGTGCTGGCCCGCCGCTGGGGCTGGGCGGCCGGTCCCGTGCTCGGTGTGACGACGATCCTTTATACGATCCCGTCCCTGGCGATGTTCTCGTTGCTGCTCCCCGCCTACGGACTCTCGGCGACCCTGGTGATCGCCGGGCTGGTCCTGTACTCGCTGACCCTGCTGGTCCGCAACGTTCTCGCCGGCCTGCGGGCCGTGCCCGAGGAGACCCGGCAGGCCGCCCGTGGCATGGGCTACGGACCGATCCGCCTCCTCCTGACCGTCGAGCTGCCGCTCGCCCTGCCGGCCGCCATGGCCGGGCTGCGCATCGCCACCGTGTCCGCGGTCTCGCTGGTGACGGTCGGCGCCATCGTCGGCTTCGGCGGGCTCGGCAATCTCATCTACGCGGGCATGAACACCTTCTTCAAGGCACAGGTGCTGACGGCCTCCGTGCTGTGCGTGGTCATCGCGGTCGCGGCCGACCTGCTCCTGCTGGGGGTCCAGCGGCTGATCACCCCCTGGACGAGGGCCCGTGCATGAACACGCTCACCGAGACCTGGGACTGGCTCACCGACCCCGCGCACTGGTCGGGCGCCGACGGCATCTGGCAGCGGCTGCTCCAGCACCTGGTGCTCACGGTGGTCTGCCTGATCGTCAGCTGCCTGATCGCCCTGCCCGTCGCCGTGGTCCTCGGCCACCTCGGCAAGGGCGGGGCGCTCGCGGTCAACATCTCCAACGTCGGCCGCGCCGTCCCCACCTTCGCGGTGCTGGTCCTGCTGCTGCTGACCCCCGTCGGTGCCTGGGGCGAGGGACCCACGGTCGTCGCCCTGGTGCTGTTCGCCGTACCTCCCCTCCTGACGAACGCGTACGTCGGCATGCGCGAGGTCGACCGCAGCACCGTGCAGGCCGCGCGGGGCATGGGGATGACGGGACGCCAGGTGATGCTCCGGGTCGAAGTGCCGCTGGCCTCCCCGATGATCCTGAACGGGATGCGCGTCGCCGCCGTGCAGCTCGTCGCGACCGCCACCATCGCCGCCCTGGCGGGCGGGGGCGGCCTGGGCCGGATCATCACGGCCGGCTTCAACCTCGCCAGTACGCCGATGGTGGTGGGCGGCGCGGTGCTCGTCGCCGTGTTCGCCCTGATCGTCGAAGGACTCTTCGAGATCGCCGAACGCCTGGCACCGGCGTGGGCGAGGGGAACACCGTGAACGCCGGAAGAGGCCGTATTCGGCCGGCGGCCGCGCTTCTGCTCCTGGCGACCGGCTGCTCCACCGGCCCCTCCCTGGAGAGCCAGGGCGAGTTGACCGCGCCGCCCGGCGACAGCCACCACCTGACCGTCGGCTCCGCCGGGTTCACCGAGAGCGACCTGCTCGCCCAGATGTACGCCCTGCTGCTGGACCAGGCCGGCTACCGGACGTCCCTGATCACCGTCGCCAACCGCGAGCTGTACGAACCCGCCCTGGAATCGGGCCAGATCGACGTCGTCCCGGAGTACGCGGCCACCTTCGCCGACTGGCTCAACGCCAAGACCAACGGCCCCGACGCACCGCCGGTCGGCTCACCCGACCTGGCCGCCACCATGAAGGCCCTGCGCGGACTGGCGACGCCGCGCGGCCTGACCGTCCTGAACCCGGGCCGGGCGGTCGACCAGAACGCCTTCGCGGTGAGCGCGTCGTACGCACGCCGACACCACCTCAAGACCCTCAGCGACCTGGGCGGATCCGGTCTGCGAGTACGGCTCGCGGCGGGCGACGAGTGCGTGCAGCGGCCCTACTGCGCCCCCGGTCTGCGCAAGGTCTACGGCATCGACATCGTCGCCGTCGACCCCAAGGGCGTCGGCACCACGCAGGCCAAACGGGCGGTGCAGAGCGGTCACGACCAGATGGTCCTCACCACCACGACGGACGCCACCCTCGGCGAGTTCGGCCTGGTGATCCTCGCCGACGACAAGCACCTGCAGAACGCCGACCACGTCGTCCCGGTCGTCAACCGTGCCCGCGCCGGCGCCCCCGGCGTCGCCAAGGCCCTCGACAAGCTCAACGCCGTCCTCAACACGGCCGACCTCGCCTCCATGAACCAGCAGGTGGACAGCTGGCGCCGCCTGACCACCGACGTGGCCCGCACCTACCTGGAGGACAAGGGCCTCCTGAAGTGACGCCGGTACGCCCGCCGATGAGCGGGACGGCGGTCGCGTGGGCGTGCCACCGGTCTCACGCGTCCGCCACCGAGTCGAAGTCCACCTGTTCCCTTGACACGCCCTGGGCGTCCGCGTCCACCGAGCGGCGCAGGGCCTCGTGCAGCTTGGCGGGGGTCAGGACGCCGAGGAAGCGGGAGCCCTGAAGCACCGCGACCCAGCCGGCGTCGTGCTGGAGCATCACGCCGAAGGCCTGTTTCAGCGGGGCGCCCACCGGGACCCAGGCGTTCATACGGTGGGCCAGGTCCCCGACGGAGGCGCTCGTGCCGAGCTCGTCCAGCCCGACCCAGCCGTGCAGGTCGCCGCGCGCGTCCAGGACCACCGCCCACCGGGCACCCTCGGCCCGCAGCCGCCGCGCCGCCCGGCCGGACGGCTCGTCCAGGTGCGCGACGGGCGGCTGTTCCAGATCGCCGGGCTCGATCGCGGTCACCGACAGCCGCTTCAGCCCCCGGTCGGCGCCGACGAACTCGGCGACGTACGGCGACGCCGGTGTGCCCAGCACCGCCCCGGGCGTGTCGAACTGTTCGATCCGCCCCTGCCCGTACACGGCGATCCGGTCACCGAGCCGCACCGCCTCCTCGATGTCGTGCGTGACCATCAGCACCGTCTTGCGCACCGCGGCCTGCATCCGCAGGAACTCGTCCTGCAACTGCTCCCGCACCACCGGGTCGACCGCCCCGAACGGCTCGTCCATCAGCAGCACCGGCGGGTCCGCCGCCAGCGCCCGTGCCACCCCGACCCGCTGCCGCTGGCCGCCCGACAACTGGTGCGGGTAGCGCGGCCCGTACGTCTTCGGATCCAGCCCGACCAGTTCGAGCAGCTCCGCGGCCCGCGTCCGCGCCTTCGTCCGCTTCCAGCCGACCAGTGACGGCACGGTCGCCGTGTTGTCGAGGACGGTGCGGTGCGGGAAGAGGCCGACCTGTTGGATGACGTAGCCGATGCGCCGCCGCAGCCGTACCGGATCGACCGAGGCGATGTCCTCGCCGTCCACCAGGATCCGGCCCGAGGACGGCTCGATCAGCCGGTTGACCATCATCATGGTCGTCGTCTTGCCGCAGCCCGACGGGCCGACGAGCGTGACGAGTTCGCCCTCGGCCACCTCGAAGGAGAGCTCGTCCACCGCGGCCGTGCCGTCCGGGTACCGCTTGGTGACCTGCTCGAACCGGATCATGACCTCACGCTAGCCGTGGCGCCCGCAGCGCGCTCCTCCGTGCGGACCGGCACCTGCCGAATGGCTGACTCCGTTTTTGAACGGTTTCAATCCCGGGGATGTCAACTCCTGTTCCGGGCACTTCCCCCGAAAACTGCCGGACATTCAAGCTGCTGGCGTGGTGGGCACCTGCCCCAGCTGCCACTAGCTTCAACCGCCGACCGACTGAAACTCGTACTCCGAGGAGGACGGCTTCGGCCCGGTCGAGATGAACTCGTTCAACCACTACTCCTACGGCGCGATCATGGAGTGGATGTACGAGAGCATGGCCGGCATCGCGAAGGACCCGGCGCACCCCGGCTTCAAGCACTTCTTCCTCCGGCCGCACCTCGACCCGACGGGGCGGATCACCCAGGTCGCCGCCTCGCACCTGTCGCGTACGGCGAGATCGTCAGCGCCTGGACGGCGGCCGGCCACCGCCTGGCCTACCGCGCCGCCGTGCCCGCCAACAGCACGGCGACCCTGCGCGTCCCGGCCGCCGATCCGGCCTCCGTCCGCGAGGGCAGGACCCCCCTCTCCCGCGTCCGGGGCGTGGAGTTCCTGGACTTCACGGACGGCACCGCCTCCTACCGGCTCCCGTCCGGGCGCTACGAGGTGACGTCGGCGCTCGCCTGATCGCCCACCAGCACCACCTCCAGGGTGCGCGGACCGTGCACCCCCTCGACCCGGTCCAGCTCGATGTCGCTGGTCGCCGACGGACCGGAGATCCACGTCAGCGGACGGACCGGGTCGAGGCGTTCGAGGGCCTGCGGCACGGAGGCCACGACCTGGTCGGGAACGCGTACGACGCAGATGTGGTGGTCCGGTACGAGCGTGATGCGGCGGCGGCCCTGGTCGGGGCCGCCGTCCAGGACGAGGGTGCCGGTCTCGGCGATGGCGAGCGCGCAGCCGGTGACCACGCTGGCGACCTTGTCCAGCTCGTGCGGTGTGCTCACGGCGCGGTCGTGCACACGGGTGGGATCAGCCGCGGACATCCACTCGGGCGGCAGCCCGGGAGGCACGAGCACGTACCGCGGTCCCCGCTCGGCCAGCAGCCGCATGATCAGGTACGGCAGTTCCTCCTCGTCCGTGCGGTGCACGATCGCCCGGTAGTCCGCGAGGTTCTCCGCCAGCAGATCCACCGTCCGCCCCGCATCGCGCTCGCCGTGCTCGCGCAGATAGTCCCGCGGAACCGCCTGCTCGTACGGCGTGCCGTCCTGCCCGACGTCCGCCAGCGCGCGCCGCACCCGACCCAGGATCCGGTCCCTGCTGCTCACTTCGCCCCGTCCTTTCCGCTGCCGCCGTGCGTGCGCTGCCACCAGTCCCGGAACGGCTCCGCCGGCACCGTCGGCAGATCCCGGGTCCCGCTCCACGCGCCGCCCGGCCCCGGGAGGGTGCGCGGATGGAAGCGCCGGGTGCGCGAGGCGAGCCGCTGACCGGTGCGCAGGACGCCTGGGTGGGCGAACGCCCAGCGGGCCGCCCGCATCGCCGCCCGCTCGGCGGCATGCCCCTTGGCCGGCTTGAGCACGACCTTGTTGCCGCCGCGGACCACCGGGCCGCCCGCCACCACCCGCTCCCGCAGATGCACCAGCACCTCGGGGATGTCGATGGCCACCGGGCAGACGTCGTAGCAGGCCCCGCACAGCGAGGACGCGTACGGCAGCGAGGCGTCGATCTCGCTCGCCGTGCCCCGCAGTTGAGGGCTGAGGATGGCGCCGATCGGGCCCGGGTAGACCGAGCCGTACGCGTGACCGCCCGCCCGCTCGTAGACCGGGCACACGTTGAGACACGCCGAGCAGCGGATGCAGCGCAGGGCCTGGCGGCCGACCTCGTCGGCGAGCGTGTCGGTCCGGCCGTTGTCGAGCAGCACCAGATGGAAGGCGCGCGGCCCGTCTCCGTCCGTCGTGCCGGTCCACATGCTGGTGTACGGGTTCATGCGCTCGGCCGTCGAGGAGCGGGGCAGGGTCTGCAGGAACACCTCCAGGTCCCGCCAGGTCGGCACGAGCTTCTCGATGCCGACGACCGAGATCAGCGTCTCGGGGAGGGTGAGGCACATCCGTCCGTTGCCCTCGGACTCGACGACCACCAGCGTGCCCGTCTCGGCGACCATGAAGTTGGCGCCGGAGATGCCGACCTTGGCGCGCAAGAACTTCTCGCGCAGGTGCAGCCGGGCGGCCTCGGCCAGTTCGGCGGGCGTGTCGCTGAGGCCGTCGGGCGCCGGGCGGCCCCACTTCGCCATCTCGTGGGCGAAGATGTCCCGGATCTCACCGCGGTTGCGGTGGATCGCCGGGACCAGGATGTGCGAGGGCCGGTCCTCGCCCAGCTGCACGATCAGCTCGGCGAGATCCGTCTCGTACGCCCGGATGCCCTCCGCCTCCAGCGCCTCGTTGAGCCCGATCTCCTGCGTGGCCATCGACTTGACCTTGACGACCTCGGACTCGCCGGTCTCCTTGACCAGGCCGGCGACGATCCGGTTGGCCTCGTCGGCGTCGACGGCCCAGTGGACGGTGCCGCCCGCCGCCGTCACCGCCTCCTCCAACTGCACCAGATAGTGGTCGAGGTGACGCAGCGTGTGGTCCTTGATCCGCCGTCCCGCCTCGCGCAGCTGTGCCCAGTCCGAGACCTCGGAGACCGCCTTCTCGCGTTTGGCGCGGATGGTGTGCGTGGCGTGCCGCAGATTGCCGCGCAGGGTGGGATTTCGCACCGCCTCGCGCGCGGCCGCCGGAAAGGCCGGCATGCCGACAAAGGTTCCGCTCACAGTGCCGGTTCCTCCTCCGTGCTCGCCAGGATCTCCGCGATGTGCACCGGCCGCATCCCGGTGCCGAGCCGGGTCATGGTGCCGCCGATGTGCATCAGACAGGAGTTGTCCGCCGCGCACAGCACCCCGGCGCCCGTCGACTCGGCGTTGCGCACCTTGTCGGCCCCCATGGCCGCCGAGACGTCGGCGTTCTTCAGCGCGAAGGTGCCCCCGAAACCGCAGCACTCGTCCGCGCCCGGCAACTCGACCAGCTCCAGTCCCTTCACCGCCTCCAGCAGCCTGCGCGGCCGGTCACCCAGACGCAGCCCGCGCAGCCCGTGACAGGTGGGGTGGTACGTCACCCGGTGCGGGTAGTGCGCCCCCACGTCCGTCACCCCCAGCACATCCACCAGGAACTCGGTGAGTTCGTACGTCTTGTGCACCACCGGCGCCAGGGCGGTCGCCAGCGTGCTCCCCCGCCCCTCGGCGCGGGCCCGCGCGCCGATCCGTGGATACAGCTCCCGCACCATCGCCCCGCACGACCCGGACGGCGTCACGATCGCCTCGTACTCCCCGAAGACATCGGAGAAATGCCGGGCCAGCGGCTCCGCCTCACGTCGGTAGCCCGTGTTGTAGTGGGCCTGCCCGCAGCAGGTCTGGGCCATCGGGAAGTCGACCTCGACGCCCAGTCTGGTCAGCAGTTTCACCACGGCGCGCCCCGTGTCCGGATAGAGCGTGTCGTTGACACAGGTCAGGAACAGGGCGACACGCATCGCGGCTCCTTGGGGTTGATCATCCGATGAGTGCAGGGTAGTGCGGCGGCGCGGTCCGGGGGAGACCCCGCTCACCCTCCGGCGAGCCGGGCCCCGGCCGCCCGCCAGGGTGCCCGGTCGCCACGCGGTTCGTAGCGGGTGAGCGGCTGGGTGCGGGACAGCAGCCGCCGCATGTCCGTCCGGTCGCCGACGAGCCCGTGGGCCCGCGCCTGCACCAGTACGTTCCCGAGGGCCGCCGCCTCCGTCGGGCCCGCCACCACCGGCAGCCCACAGGCGTCGGCGGTCAGCTGGCACAGCAGCGCGTTGCGCACCCCGCCGCCCACCACATGGACGACGTCCACGGCGTGCCCCGCCAGCCGCTGGGCGTCCTCGACCGCCCGCCGGTGGGCGACGGCGAGCGAGTCGAGGATGCAGCGCGTGACCTCGGCCGGCGTCCCGGGCACCGGCTGCCCGGAGACACGGCACGCCTCGGCGATCCGCTCCGGCATCCGCCCCGGCGCGAGGAACGCCGCGTCCCCCGCGTCCACCACCGACCGCAGTCCCGGCACGCCGGCCGCGGCCCGCAGCAACTCGTCGAGCTCCGGCTCGCCCCAGGCCCGTACGCACTCCTGGAGCAGCCACAGGCCCATGATGTTGCGCAGGTAGCGCACCGTGCCGTCCAGCCCCAGCTCGTTGGTGAAGTTGGCGGCCCGGCTCTCCTCCGTCAGCACCGGCGCGTCCAGCTCCAGCCCGGCCAGCGACCAGGTGCCGGTGCAGATGTAGGCGAAGCGCTCCCCGGACGCCGGTACGGCGGCCACCGCGGACGCCGTGTCGTGCGAGGCGACCGCGGTCACCGGAACGGGACCCTCCAGCCCCGTCTCCTCCAGTACCTCGGGGCGCAGCACCCCCGCCGGGTCGCCCGGCCGGCGCAGCGGCGCGAACAGGCCCAGGTCGACCCCGAGCCGCGCGGCCACCGCGTACGACCAGTCCCGCGTCCCCGGATCGACGAGCTGGGTGGTGGAGGCGTTGGTGAGCTCGGTGCCCTGCTCCCCGGTGAGCCAGTACGACAGCAGGTCGGGAATCAGCAACAGGCGTTCCGCAGGATCGAGGTGACCGGCCGAACGGGCGGCGGCGAGCTGGTACAGCGTGTTGAAGGGGGCGTACTGCACTCCGGTCGCCGCGTACAGCTCGGCGGCCGGTACGCTCGCCCACACCTTCTCGGCGACGCCCTCGGTGCGCCCGTCCCGGTAGTGCACGGGATTGCCGAGCAGCGCCCCCTCGGCGTCCAGCAGCCCGTAGTCCACGGCCCAGCTGTCGATGCCGACGGAGTCGACCCGTCCCGCCGCCCGCAGTCCGTCGAGGACACCGGCGTACAGCCCGAGCACGTTCCAGCGCAGCCCTTCCGGCACCCGCACCGGCCGGTTGGGGAATCGGTGCGCCTCGGTCAGCTCCAGCTCGTGCCGTCCGACGCGGCCGACCATGACGCGTCCGCTGGACGCGCCGAGATCGACCGCGGCGTACGACGTCACGGCGCTGCTCACCGCAGGAACGCGGCGGCCACGCCGGCGTCGACCGGGACGTGCAGCCCCGTGGTGTGCGTCAGCTCCCCGCCGGTCAGCGCGTACACGGCGGCCGCCACATGCTCCGGCAGCACCTCGCGCTTGAGGATCGTCCGCTGGGCGTAGAACTCCCCGAGCTTGTCCTCCGGCACTCCGTACACGGCCGCCCGCTGGGCTCCCCAGCCGCCCGCGAAGATCCCCGAACCGCGCACGACGCCATCCGGGTTGACGCCGTTGACCCGGATCCCGTGTTCGCCCAACTCGGCTGCCAGCAGGCGCACTTGATGAGCCTGATCGGCCTTGGTGGCGGAGTAGGCGATGTTGTTGGGCCCGGCGAACACGGCGTTCTTGGAGGCGATGTAGACGATGTCACCGCCCAGCCCCTGAGCAATCATCACGCGCGCCGCCTCCCGCGAGACGAGGAAGGAGCCGCGCGCCATGATGTCGTGCTGGAGGTCCCAGTCCCGGGCCGAGGTCTCCAGCAGCGGCCTGGAGATCGAGATGCCCGCGTTGTTCACCACGAGGTCGACGCCGCCGAAGGCGAGCAGGGCGGCCTGGAACGCCTCGGCGATCTGCCCCTCGGAGGTCACGTCGACGGTCACGGCGACGGCCTTGTCGCAGCCGCCCAGTTCCTCGGCGACCCGGGCGGCGTTGCCGGAGTCGAGGTCCGCCACCACGACACACGCGCCCTCGGCCACCAGCCGGTGTGCGATCGCCCTGCCGATCCCGCTGCCCGCGCCGGTCACCAGCGCCACCCGCGTGGCGAGCGCCTTGGGCTTCGGCATCCGCCGGAGCTTGGCCTCCTCCAGCGCCCAGTACTCGATACGGAACTTCTCCGACTCCTCGATCGGCGCGTACGACGACACGGCCTCCGCCCCGCGCATCACGTTCACGGCGTTGACGTAGAACTCGCCGGCGACCCGGGCCGTCTGCTTGTCCTTGCCGAAGCTGAACATGCCCACACCCGGCACCAGCACGACGGCGGGGTCGGCGCCGCGCATGGCGGGGGAGTCGGGCAGGGCGTGCCGCGCGTAGTAGGCGGCGTACTCCTCCCGATAGACGGCGTGCAGCTCCCGCAGCCGCGCGACCGTCTCGTCGAGCGGAGCCGCCGGCGGAAGGTCGAGGACCAGCGGCCGGACCTTGGTGCGCAGGAAGTGGTCCGGGCAGGACGTGCCAAGCGCGGCGAGCCGCGGATGCTCGGCGCGCGCGAGGAAGTCGAGCACGACGTCGGAGTCGTCGAAGTGCCCCACCTGCGGCCGGTCCTGCGAGGCGAGGGCACGGACGTAGGGCGCCAGCGCGGCCGCCCGCGCCCGCCGCTCGGCCTCGGGCAGCGCCTCGTACCGCTCGACGACCGCCCCGAACGGCTCGGGCCTGCCCCGCTCGGCGAGGAACGCCTCCGCGGTCCGGATGATGTGCAGCGAGTTCCGCTCGCACTCCTCGGCGGTGTCGCCCCAGGCGGTGATGCCGTGCCCGCCCAGGATCACGCCGACCGCCCGCGGATTGGCGGCCTTGACGGCGGCGATGTCCAGCCCGAGCTGGAAGCCGGGCCGCCGCCACGGCACCCACACCACGCTGTCCCCGAAACACTCGGCGGTCAGCTTCTCCCCGTCCGCCGCACAGGCCAGCGCGATCCCGGAGTCGGGGTGCAGGTGATCGACGTGGGCGCAGTCCACGAGCCCGTGCATCGCCGTGTCGATGGAGGGCGCGGCGCCCCCCTTGCCGTGCAGGCAGTAGTCGAACGCGGAGACCATCTCGTCCTCCCGTTCGACCCCGGGGTACACCTCGACGAGCGCCCGCAGCCGGTCAAGCCGCAGCACCGCCAGCCCCGCCTCGGTGAGCGTCCCGAGATCCCCGCCGGACCCCTTGACCCACATCAGCTCGACATCACCCCCGGTCACCGGATCGGTGGCGGTGCCTTTGGCGGAGGCGTTGCCCCCGGCGTAGTTGGTGTTCCGGGGATCGGAGCCGAGCCGATGGGAACGGGCGAGCAGGGCGGCGGCCTCGGGGTGGGTCGACATGGATGTCCGGTCCTTTCAGGAGGAGGTGCGGGTGTGGTGCCTTCCAGGGGCGCGGGGAACTGCGCGACCGGCGACACACGGCCCGCACCCCGCGGAGAACAGAACCCGGCGGACGCTCACGCGCCCCAACCGGCCTGCCGCCCCCCGACCCGCTCGGCGACGATCTTCTCGGCCCACCCGGACCGGGCGTACGCGGCCAGCGGCTCGGCGTCCAGTCCCATCTCGCCCCGCACCTCACGAAGCAACGGCCGCACATCCGTGTTGTAGGCGTCCATCAGCACGGCATTGGCCCCGAGCACATCCCCGTCCCGCTGAGCCGCGGTCAGCGCCCCCCGGTCGACCAGCAGGGCCTTGGCCGTGGCCTCCTGCACATTCATCACCGAGCGGATGATCGCCGGGATCTTCGCCTCGATGTTGTGACACTGGTCGAGCATGAACGCGACCCCGGACCTGGCGCCGAACCCGCCCCCCCGCACGACCTCGTACATGATCCGGAACAGCTGGAACGGATCCGCCGCCCCCACCATCAGGTCGTCGTCCGCGTAGAAGCGGGAGTTGAAGTCGAATCCCCCGAGCTTCCCCTCCCGCAACAGCGTCGCCACGATGAACTCGATGTTGGTTCCCGGCGCGTGATGCCCCGTGTCGACCACGACCTGCGCCTTCGGGCCGAGCTTCAGGCAGTGCGCGTACGCCGTCCCCCAGTCCGGCACGTCCGTCGTGTAGAACGCCGGCTCGAAGAGCTTGTACTCCAGCAGCATCCGCTGCCCCTCGCCCAGCCGCCCGTACACCTCGGCCAGCCCCTCCGCCAGCCGGTCCTGCCGCTCGCGCACGTCGTCCTGCCCGGGATAGTTCGTCCCGTCCGCGAACCACAGCTTCAGGTCCCGTGACCCGGTCGCGTCCATGATGTCGACGCACTCCAGCAGGTGGTCGACCGCCTTGCGCCGCACCGCCGCGTCCGGGTGGCAGATGCTGCCGAGCCGGTAGTCGTCGTCCTGGAAGGTGTTGGAGTTGATCGCGCCCAGTTTCACCCCGCGCTCCCCGGCGTGCTTCGCCAGCGCCGCGTAGTCGTCGACCCGGTCCCACGGGATGTGCAGGGCGACGGTGGGGGCGACACCGGTGAACTCGTGCACCTTCGCCGCGTCGTCCAGTTTCTCGCGCGGATCGCGGGGCACGCCCTGCTGGGCGAACACCTTGAACCGGGTCCCCGAATTGCCGTACGCCCACGACGGCGTCTCGACTGCCTGGGTCTTGAGCGCGGCCTTCACCGCGGCGAGATCGCTCACTGCTGGGCTCCTGTTGCGTCACGACATGATGAAACGATTCAGACCCGCAAGCTATGAGCCCTGTGAAGGAGTGTCAAGCGGTCCGGCCGAGCCTGTTCTTCGTATTCAGCAGTGACCATCGGCTATCGAAAACTTTTCGAACCCGCCCATTGACGTGACATGCCCGGCCCGCCTAACGTCCCGGCAATCCAGTTGAAACCTTTCACGACGCGAGCGGGCCGCCTCGCCGCCCGCGCGCCGCGTCGTCGAGGAGCCCCTCATGACCCACCCGTCCGACACGGGGCCGGCCCCGGTAGTGGCGCTCAAGGGCATCTCCAAGTCCTTCGGCGCGGTACGCGCCCTGCGGGACGTGTCCCTGGAGTTGTTCCCCGGAGAGGTGCACGCTCTCGCCGGTGAGAACGGCGCGGGCAAGTCGACCCTCATCAAGACGCTCGCCGGCGTGCACCGGCCGGACGCCGGCCAGGTGCTGCTCGACGGCGAGCCCGTCGTCCTCCACGGCCCCGGCGACGCCCGTGACGCCGGTATCGCCGTGATCTACCAGGAGCCCACGCTCTTTCCCGACCTGTCGATCGCCGAGAACATCTTCATGGGCCGCCGGCCCCGGCGCGCCCTCGGCCGCATCGACCACAAGGCCACCCGTGCCGCGACGCTGGCGCTGATGACACGCCTCGGCGTCGCACTCGATCCCGACCGCCCGGCCCGCGGCCTGTCGATCGCCGACCAGCAGATCGTCGAGATCGCCAAGGCGCTCTCCTTCGACGCCCGCGTCCTGGTCATGGACGAGCCGACGGCCGCGCTCACCGGCAGCGAGGTGGCCCGCCTCTTCGGCGTCGTGCGCACGCTCCAGGAGCAGGGCGCCGCCGTCCTGTTCATCTCGCACCGCCTGGAGGAGATCTTCCGGATCTCCCGCCGGGTGACCACCCTGCGCGACGGCGCCTGGATCGCCTCGGAGCTCATCGACGGCATGACCGAGGACGACCTGGTCCGCAGGATGGTCGGCCGCGACCTCGACGAGCTCTACCCCAAGCAGGACGTCCGCCCCGGCGAAGTCGCCCTGAGCGTCCGCCGGCTGACCCGCGAGGGCGTCTTCACGGACGTCTCCTTCGAGGTGCGGCGCGGCGAGATCGTAGGACTCGCGGGCCTTGTCGGCGCCGGGCGCACCGAGGTGGCGCGGGCCGTCTTCGGCATCGACCGCCGCGACGCCGGCGAGGTCGAGCTGGACGGGCGCAGGCTGCTGAACGGCGCCCCCTCCACCGCCATGGCCGCCGGGCTCGCCCTCGTCCCCGAGGACCGGCGGGCCCAGGGCCTGGTGATGGGCATGTCCATCGAGCGCAACATCGGCCTGACCGGGCTGCGGACGACCGTCAGGGCAGGCCTGATGGACCGGGGCGCAGAACGCAGCCGCTCCCTCGACTGGGCCGTCAGGCTCCAGGTCAAGTACGCCCGGATCGCCGACGCCGTCTCCACACTGTCCGGCGGCAACCAGCAGAAGGTCGTCCTCGCCAAATGGCTCGCGACCCGGCCGAAGGTGCTGATCGTCGACGAGCCGACCCGCGGCATCGACGTCGGCACCAAGGCGGAGGTGCACCGGCTGCTGTCCCAGCTCGCGGCCGACGGCGTGGCCGTGCTGATGATCTCCTCCGACCTGCCCGAGATCCTCGGCATGGCCGACCGCGTGCTGGTGATGCATGAGGGCCGGCTCACCGCCGAGATCCCCCGCTCCGAGGCCACCGAGGAAACCGTGATGGCCGCAGCCACCGGGAGGGCCGCGTGAGCGACGTACGCGCGGCGGCCGGGCCCCGCACGACCACGACGCCCGCACCCGCCCGCCGCACGGGCGCAGAAGCGAACAGGAGGGGCACAGCATGACGGTGACCACCCCGCAGCCGGCCCCCGTCGCCGAGGTGCCCCGGTCGAGCGGCACCCGCCTGGTCGACCGCGTCTTCAAGATGCGCGAACTCGCCATCCTGGTCGTCTTCCTGGTGATGATCGCCGTCACCCAGGCGGGAAACAGCGAGTTCCTGTCCGCGCAGGGCATCAAGGACCTGCTGCTCAACGCGACGATCCTGGTCCTGGTCGCCACCGGCCAGTCGCTCGTCGTCATCACCCGCAACGTCGACCTGTCCGTCGGCTCCACCCTCGGCATCAGTGCCTTCGCCGCCGGCACCTACCTCCAGGGCGGCGGCAACCCCGTGCTCGCCGTGGCGCTGGCGGTGCTGACGGGCATCGGCTTCGGACTGCTCAACGGCCTGCTGGTCAGCCTCGGCCAGGTGCCCGCGCTGGTGGTGACCCTGGGCACGCTCTACATCATCCGCGGCATCGACTCCATCTGGGTCGGCTCCCGCCAGATCACCGCCGCCGACCTGCCCGGTGGATTCGTGGACTTCGGCTCCGGCGGCATCTCGGCGGTGCCCTGGCTCGCGCTGATCGCCCTCGCCGTCCTGGTGGCCACGGCGTACTACCTCAAGCACTTCGGCAGCGGCCGGGAACTGTACGCCCTCGGCTCCAACCCCGAGGCCGCGCGGCTCGCCGGCATCCCGGTCAGGAAGCGGATCCTTGCGGCGTACACCTTCTGCGGGGCGCTCGCCGGGCTGGCCGGCGCGATGTACCTGGCCCGGTTCGGCAACGTCGACTCCGGCACCGGCAACGGCTACGAACTCACCGTCGTCAGCGCCGTCGTGGTCGGCGGCGTCGTCTTCACCGGCGGCTCCGGCAGCGTCTACGGCGCGGCCCTGGGCGCACTGCTGCTGACCTCGATCAACAGTGTGCTCCCCGCGCTCGGCGTCAGCTCGGTCTGGGTGCTCGCGATCAACGGCATCCTGCTCATCCTCGCCATCGCCGTGGACCGTGTGGTCGCCCTGCGTGTGGCGTCCGCCCTGAAGAAGAGGAACGCCCGCCATGCCTGAGTCCTTGACGCGCGCCGTCCGCTGGGACACGGTCGTGGGCGCCCTGCTGATCGTCGTGCTGCTGCTGTCGTTCGGCTTCGTCGACGGCTTCGGAAACGCGCTGAACCTCTCGTTCCTCATCGGCAACACCCTGCCCATCGCACTGATCGCGCTGCCGATGACGCTGCTCGTCGTCGCCGGCGAGATCGACCTGTCCGTCGCCTCCACCGCCGGGCTGTCCGGCGCGGTCATGGGCGCCCTGTGGAACCAGGGCATGACCATCGAGACGATCATCCCGCTGTGCCTGCTGCTCGGCGTGGTGTGCGGGCTGGTCAACGGCCTGCTCGTCACCCGGCTCGGGCTGCCGTCGCTCGCCGTCACCATCGGCACCCTCGCCGCGTACCGGGGCATCGCGCAGATCGTGCTCGGCTCGGACGCGGTGACCGACTTCCCCTCCCCGTACCTGGACTTCGCGGCCGGGCGGATCGGTGACACCTTCCTCCCGTACGCCTTCCTGCCGTTCCTCGTACTGCTGGCGATCGCGGTGGTCGCGCTGCACGCCACGCCGCTGGGGCGGTCGCTGTTCGCGATCGGCGCGAGCGCGGAGGCCGCGCGGTTCGCCGGGATCAGGGTCAAGCGGCAGAAGCTCGTCCTGTTCACGGTGACGGGCCTGATGGCCTCGCTCACCGGTGTGTTCTGGGCGCTGCACTACGCCAGTGCCCGCTACGACAACGCCACCGGCCTCGAACTCTCGGTCGTGGCGGCCGTGTTGCTCGGCGGGATCGACTTCGACGGAGGCAAGGGCACGTTGGGTGGCGCCATCGCCGGGGTGTTCCTGCTGGGCGCCCTCCAGAACGTGATGAGCCTTCAGGACGTGTCCGCGCAGTCGCAGATCGTCGTGACCGGTGTGCTGCTGGTCCTCTCGGTGCTCGGCCCACGGGTCGCACGCCAGATCACCGCCGTGAGGGCGGCACGCTCCACCGGCTAGGCCGTGGCGAGCCGCGGGCCGTACGTGGTCGCTCGCGCAGTCCCCCGCGCCCCTGACGGGGCGCTCAACCCACCTTCGTCGCAAAGGACCCGTCATGCGTAAGACATCCCTCCGCCGTACCTGCGCGGCGCTCGCCGCCGCCACCTCCCTCGCGCTCGCCCTCACCGCCTGCGGCGGGACCACCAAGAAGGACGTGGCCGAGGAGGGCGGCTCCGCCGCCGCGGCCGGCAAGGCGGACCCGAACGCCGAGCTCAAGAAGGGCCTGACCGTCGGCTTCCTGCCCAAGCAGGTCAACAACCCCTACTTCACCAGCGCCGACAAGGGCGGCGAGGCGGCTCTGAAGGAGCTCGGCTCCAGCTACAAGGAGGTCGGCCCGTCCAGCGCCACCGACACCTCCGGCCAGGTCTCCTACGTCAACACGCTCACCCAGCAGCAGGTCGATGCCATGGCCGTCTCCGCGCAGGACCCGGGTGCCCTGTGCACCGCGCTCAAGCAGGCCATGAGCAACGACATCAAGGTCGTGACGTACGACTCCGACACCAAGCCCGAGTGCCGCAACGCCTTCGTCTCGCAGGCGTCCGCCGAGGACCTCGGCCGCACCGAGGTGCAGTTGCTCGCGGAGCAGATCGGCTACAAGGGCGAGATCGCGATCCTGTCCGCCGCGCAGACCGCGACCAACCAGAACACCTGGATCGAGTTCATGAAGGACGAGCTCGAGGATCCCAAGTACAAGGACATGAAGCTGGTCAAGATCGCATACGGCAACGACGACGCGCAGGCGTCCTTCCAGCAGACCCAGGGCCTGCTCCAGGAGTACCCGAACCTGAAGGGGATCATCTCCCCGACCACCGTCGGCATCAAGGCCGCCGCCCAGTACCTGTCCGGCTCCAAGTACAAGGGCAAGGTCAAGCTGACCGGCCTCGGCACCCCCAACGACATGCGCAAGTACGTCAAGAACGGCACCGTCGAGGCGTTCGAGCTGTGGGACCCGGCGAAGCTCGGCGAACTGGCCGCCCGTACCTCCGTCGCGCTGGTGTCGGGCCAGATCACCGGCAAGGAGGGCGAGACCTTCACAGCCGGCGACATGGGCGAGTACACGATCGGCGCGGACGGCGTGATCAGCCTCGGCAAGCCGACCGTGTTCGACGCCGGCAACATCGACCGGTACGACTTCTGAGCGCCCGGGGTCCGTTGATGCAGCGTGTGTGTTTTCTGCTGAAGGTGCGGGCGGACCGCCTCGACGAGTACCGCGAGCGGCACGCCGCCGTGTGGCCGGAGATGCGCGACGCGCTCTCGGCCACCGGCTGGCACAACTACTCGCTCTTCCTGCGCGAGGACGGCCTGCTGGTCGGTTACCTGGAGACCGAGGACTTCGCCGCCGCCCGGGCCGGGATGGAGGCCACCGAGGTCAACGCCCGCTGGCAGACCGAGATGGCGCCGTTCTTCGAGTCGCCGGACGGCGCCCGGCCCGACGAAGCGATGAAGCCCCTGACCGAGGTCTTCCACCTCGCCTGAGCCGCGGAGCCGCCGGTGGTGCCGGTGCACCGAGCCGCTCCTGGACGAGTACGTGCAGCGCCCCTCGCGCCGCATGTCATCGGCCTCCCGCTGCCCGCGTCACCGCTGCTGTCCCCGAGCGGCGTGAGGGTAGTGTGAAGGCCTTCCCGTCGCCCCTTGTTCTCCTGGAGGTCGCTGCCCGATGGCCCAGTCGGTGGGTATCAAGGACGTCGCCCGAGCCGCCGGCGTGTCCGTGGGCACGGTCTCGAACGTCATCAACCGGCCGGAGTCGGTGGCCATCGAGACCCGGGCGCGCGTGCAGTCCGCCATCGACCGGCTGGGCTACGTCCGCAGCGAGTCCGCGCGCCAGTTGCGCGCGGGCCGCAGCCGGATCATGGGCCTGCTCGTCCTGGACATGGGCAACCCCTTCTTCGTCGACGTGGCCCGCGGCGCCGAGCGCGCCGCCCGCGAGGCGGGCCTCGGCGTGATGGTCTGCAACAGCGCCCAGGACGCCTCGGAGGAGGCCGACTACCTCTCGCTCTTCGCCGAGCAGCGGGTGCGCGGCGTCCTGCTCACCCCGGCCGACGCGACCGGCCGCAACATCGAGGGTTTCCGCCGCCACAACATCCCCTTCGTCCTCGTCGACCGGGTCGCGGAGGGCGCCACCGAGTGTTCCGTCTCCGTGGACGACGTGGCGGGTGGCGCCCTGGCCGTACGCCACCTGGTGGACGCCGGGCACCGCTCCGTCGCGTACGTCAGCGGACCGCCCGGCCTCACCCAGGTGCGCGACCGCCGCACCGGCGCCCTGAACGCCCTGGCCGAGGCGGGCCTCGGCCCCGAGGCGCTGCGCGAGCTGCCCACCGAGCGGCTCGACGTCGCCGCCGGCCGCGACGCCGGCGCCCGGCTGCTCGGCCTCGCGGACCGCCCCAGTGCCGTCTTCTGCGCCAACGACCTGCTCGCGCTCGGCGTCCTCCAGGCGTTGTACGCGGCCGGCGTGAGCGTCCCCGACGACCTCGCCCTCGTCGGCTACGACGACATCGAGTTCGCCGCCGCGGCCGCCGTACCCCTCACGTCCGTACGCCAGCCCGCCGTCACGATGGGCGCGCTGGCCGCCGAGCTCCTTCTGGAGGAGACGGAGACGGAGGCGGACACCGGGGCGCGGAACGGCACGCCCCGGCACGAACACCGCCGGGTCGTGCTCCAGCCGGAGCTGGTGGTCCGCCGCTCCAGCCTGCCGGGCCGCTGAACGGCCGCACTGACCGGGCGTTCAGCACCACCGCGATCCAGCCACTGCACCGGCATTCAGCGGCCGTTCATGATCCCCGGCGGTGGCGGCCGGCCGGCGATGTGCTGAACTGGGACGCGGTCCGCACCGTCGTCACTGTCGTCACACCGGGAGCCCTGTTGAGCGCCAGCTACCGCCAGCCCGGCGTCGTCCTCACCGACCGCCACTTCTCCGTGCCCCTGGACCACGACGACCCGGCCGGGGAGACCATCGAGCTCTACGCCCGTGAGGTCGTCGCGAGCGAGAAGGCGGGGCAGGACCTGCCGTGGCTGCTCTACCTCCAGGGCGGCCCGGGCTTCGGGGCGAATCGTTTCGTCGGAAAGCAGGCCTGGCTCGGCCGGGCCCTGAAGGAGTACCGCGTCCTCCTCCTCGACCAGCGCGGCACCGGCCACTCCACGCCCGCCGGCCGCCAGACGCTCCCGCTGCGCGGCGGCCCCGCCGAACAGGCCGACTACCTCACGCACTTCCGCGCCGACGCGATCGTCCGCGACTGCGAGGCCGTCCGCCGCGAGGTCACCGGCGGCGCGCCCTGGACCGTGCTCGGCCAGAGCTTCGGCGGCTTCTGCACCGTGCACTACCTGTCGAGCGCCCCCGAGGGCCTGGCCACCGCCGTCATCACCGGCGGCCTGCCCTCCCTCGACGCGCACGCCGACGACGTCTACCGCGCCGCCTACCCGCGCATCGAGCGCAAGGTCGCCGCCCACTACGCCCGCTACCCGCAGGACGTCGAGCGGGCCCGCCGGATCGCCGACCACCTCCTGACCCACGACGTGGTCCTGCCCAACGGCTACCGGCTCACCGTCGAGGCATTCCAGTCCCTCGGCATCGTCCTCGGCGGCAGCGAGGGAAGCCACCGCCTGCACTACCTCCTGGAGCACGCCTTCGTCCGCACCCCGCAGGGTTCCGTCCTCTCCGACGCGTTCCAGGACGAGGTCCAGGGTCTGCTCTCGTACGCCGGGCACCCGCTGTACGCGCTCGTCCACGAGGCCTGCTACGGCCAGGACCACCGCCCGACCGCGTGGTCGGCCGAACGGATCCGCGCGGACTTCGCGCAGTTCGACGCCGCCAAGGCGCTCGCGGGCGACGGACCGCTGCTCTTCACCGGAGAAACGATCCACCCCTGGATGTTCGACTGCGACCCGGCGCTGCGCTCGCTGCGCGAGACCGCCGAACTCCTCGCCGCCCACACCGGCTGGCGGCCCCTGTACGACCCCGCGCGCCTCGCCGCCAACGAGGTGCCGGTCGCGGCCGCTGTCTACCACGACGACATGTACGTCGACACGGCCCACTCGCTGGAGACCGCCCGTGCCGTCCGCGGTCTGCGCACCTGGGTCACCGACGAGTTCGAGCACGACGGCGTGCGGGCCGGCGGGCCCCGGGTCCTCGACCGGCTGCTGGCGCTGGCGCGAGACGAGGTCTGAGGTCAACCCGCCCTGACCACGGGCTAGTCTGCGGGCATGACCGAGCCGACGCTCCCTCAGCTCCAGCCCATGCCCGACGACTGGCAGCGCGCCCTGGCCGTCGTGGCGCACCCGGACGACCTCGAATACGGCTGCTCGGCGGCGATCGCCGCCTGGACCGACGTCGGCCGTGAGGTGACGTACGTGCTGGCCACCCGCGGCGAGGCGGGCATCGACACGCTGGAGCCCGGGCAGTGCGGCCCGCTGCGGGAACGGGAGCAGCGGGCGAGCGCGGCGGTCGTCGGGGTGACGGAGGTGGAGTTCCTCGACCACCGCGACGGTGTCATCGAGTACGGCACCACTCTGCGCCGGGACATCGCCGCCGCCATCCGCCGACACCGGCCCGAGTTGGTGATCACCCTCAACCATCGGGACACCTGGGGTGGCGTCGCCTGGAACACCCCGGACCATGTCGCCGTGGGCCGGGCCACGCTCGACGCGGCGGGCGACGCGGGCAACCGGTGGATCTTCCCGGAGCTGGTCGCACAGGGCTTGCAGCCGTGGAACGGCGTCCGCTGGGTCGCGGTCGCCGGCTCCAGCAGCCCGACCCACGCCGTGGACGCCACGCCCGGCCTGGAGCGCGCGGCGCACTCCCTGCTGGAACACCGGACGTACATCGAGGTGCTGACGGAGGAGGACCCGGAGACCTACGTGCGGGACTTCCTGACCGGATACGCCGAGAAGACGGGGGAGCGGTTCGGAGGGCGGCCGGCGGTGGCGTTCGAGCTGTTCACCCGCTAGGCGAGAACGGGGTCGCCTGGCCGGTCATTAGGCTGTCGGTATGCACGATCGTCCCGGCGACCTCACCGACCTGCGCGGAGACTGCGCGAACTGCTTCGGCCTGTGCTGCGTGGCGCTGCCCTTCACCGCCTCGGCCGACTTCGCGTTCGACAAGGACGCCGGGAAGCCCTGCCCCAACCTGCGGGGCGACCATCGCTGCGGCATCCACGCCGAGCTGCGGCAGAAGGGCTTCACCGGCTGCACGGTCTACGACTGCTTCGGCGCCGGGCAGCGTGTCTCGCAGGTCACCTTCGCCGGGCAGGACTGGCGTACCGCCTCCCGGGAGCACGCCCGGCTGATGGCCGAGGTGTTCCCCGTCGTACGGCAGCTGCACGAGCTGCTCCGGTACCTCACCGAGGCGCTCGCCCTGCCCGCCGCCCGTCCGATCCACGCCGATCTGCGCGGCGCCCTGGACGACACCGAGCGGCTGGCCCGGCAGACTGCGCAGGAACTCGCCGCGCTGGACGTGGGCGCCCACCGGCAGCAGGTCAACGTCCTGCTCCTGAAGACCAGCGAGCTGGTCCGGGCCGGGACCCGAGGCCGGAAGAAGGACCGCCGGGGCGCGGACCTGATGGGGGCCCGGCTCGAAGGCGCCGATCTGCGTGGCGCGAACCTGCGCGGCGCCTGTCTCATCGCCGCCGACCTGACCGGCGCGGATCTGCGCGGTGCCGACATGATCGGCGCGGACCTGCGCGGCGCCGACCTCACGGACGCCGACCTGACCGGGGCGTTCTTCCTGACGCAGCCTCAGGTCAACGCGGCCCGGGGTTCGGCGGGTACCGAGGTGCCGCGGTCCGTGTCCCGGCCCGCGCACTGGACGCCCCTTCGCTGAAGCACAGGAAACCGGCGGGTACCCGCTGGTTGGCGTGCGCCTGGATCTTCGATAGGTTAGGTGAGCCTTACCTAATAAGGAGGAACTGGGATGGGTGACAGCCAAGCCTGGACGGCCGCGCCCGCCGCGGCGGAACGGGCCCGGTCGGTGCTCGCCGGCTCGTGGTCCTGCGCGGTGACCGCGGAGGGCGTGCGCGAGGAGCTCGTCGGCGCGCACACCGTGGAGGAGGACGGCCGGATCGTCCTGCACGTGCCGGAGGACAGCGCCCTGCTCGCGGCCACCATCTGCGCTCCCCGGGGTGAGCCGTCGGCCGTCCTGGAGTTCGCCGACGTGGCACCCGTCCCGATGCGCAACCGCATCCGCGCCCGGCTCTGGCTGGCCGGCTGGTTCAGCATCGAGGAGGGCCACCTCGCCTTCGAGGCCACCCGGGTGGTGCTGCGCCAGCCGTCCGGTGCCGTGGTGATCGACCTCGACGAGTTCGCCGCCGCCGCGCCCGACCCGCTGGCCGGCGCCGAGGCCCGGCTGCTGACGCACCTGGCCGAGGCCCACCCCGACGCGGTCGAGAGGCTCACCCGGCTGGTCGAGCCGGGCAGCCTGCACGGCGTGGTGCGCGTCCAGCCGCTCGCCGTCGACCGGCACGGACTGACGCTGCGCATCGAGCGCCGCCGCGCCCACGGCGACGTACGGCTGCCCTTCCACATGCCCGCCGACGGGCTCGCGCAGCTCACCGAACGCATGCATGTGCTGCTCGCGCAGGCGAGCGCGGCCTCCTGCCCCCGCCCGCTACAGCGGCAGCGCACAGACGGCGACGGGTGAGGCGAACGGCTCACCGGCGAGCCGCAGGCCGCCGCTCGCGCCGTCCACGTGGAAGACGCTGACACTGCCGGACCGCTGGTTCGCCGCGAACAGCAGCCGCCCGTCGGGCGAGAAGGCGATCTGCCGGGGGAAGTCGCCCGCGACCGCGACCGTGCCGAGCAGCCGCAGCCGGGCACCGTCGCCCTCCACCGCGTAGCGGGCCAGGCTGTTGTGGCCCCGGTTGGCCAGGAACGCGTAGGCGCCGTCGGCGGTCACCAGGATCTGCGCCGGGTAGTTGGTGCCCCCGCCGGTCCCGGTGGGCTGGGGCTCGCCGATCGTCAGGCGCCCTGTCGGCGGGTCGTAGGCGCAGACGGCGACCGTGTTGTCGACCTCGTTGGCCAGGTAGGCGTACCGGCCGCCGGGGTGGAAGGTGAGGTGGCGCGGACCCGCCCCCGGCCGGGTGTGCGCCTGCCCGACCTCGCGCAGCGTGCCCTTTCGCTGGTCCAGGAGGTAGCTGTGGACGGTGTCGGTGCCGAGGTCGACGGCGAGGACGTGACGGCCGTCCGGGCTCGTGACGACCTGGTGGGCGTGCGGGCCGTCCTGACCGGGCCCCGGCGCCGGAGTGGAGTGTGTGACCAGGTCGGTGCGCTCGCCCAGTGCGCCCGAGGACTCGATCGGGTGCACTGCGACGCTGCCGGAGGTGTAGTTGGCGCTGAGCAGCCAGCGTCCGCTCGGATGCACGGACAGATGGCAGGGGGCCGCGCCTCCCGTGCCGCGGCTCCCGAGGACCTTGCGGTCGGCCGGCCGCACGGCGGTCACGGCACCGTCCTCCCGCTCGTTCACCGCGTACAGCGTGCGGCCGTCCGGGTGCACCGCCAGATACGACGGGTCGGTCACGCCGGTGAGCGTGCCGGTCCCGGTGATGCGGCCCGTCGCCGGGTCGTAGGTCGCCAGGCCGATGCCCGTGCCGCCGCCCTCGACAGAGGTGTAGGTGCCGACGTAGAGCGGGCGGGGGCCGGACGGCCTGCCCGCGGCGGTCGGTGAACCGCGCTCGGCGGGAGCCTCGGGTGTCCTGGTGGCGGGCGGTGTCCCGCAGGCGGCCGAGGCCGGCAACGCCGCCCCCGCGACGGCCCCGACGAAGCGCCGCCTGCTCCAGCCGCCGCCCGCCCGCGCGTCCTCGCTCATCTCCGCACCTCAGCTCGTCGCCCGCACCAGGACTCGTCGGTGGTCCCGGGCGTGACAGCCACCTTCGCGCGGATCACCTGCCAAGTGCAAGAACGGCAACAGGCGTTGCGCAAGACGCAACAGGCGTACGGACCGGTACGGCAGAACGTGCGTCCCGGTCTCCGGCAGGCGCGGCGTACGGATGAACCGCACGGTCCCGTGGCTTCCTCACCAAGAACGCCCGCCCGCCCCGGTGCGGTCCCGCCACAGCCGCTCCTGCACGCCCAGGCGCTCGCGCAGCCGGGTCAGCCGCGGCATGCGCTCGCGCTGCTCCCGGGTGTGGCGGTCCAGCTCCTCCAGGAGCCGGCGCGAGCGGTGCTCGGTGTCGAGTTCGTCGAGGATGCGGTTGACCTCGGTGAGGACGGCGCCGTACAGCTGCCACTCGTGGCTGTCCCGCCGGACCTCCTCCAGCAGCATCTGGGCCAGCTTGTCGCGGGTGGCCGCGGCCGTCTGGAGCTCGGCGGCCAGCCGGTCCTCGGCCGACTCGGCGCTCGCGCTGACGCTGGTGGTGACCAGCACGGAGAAGCTCACCACCGCGTCGCCGATCTCGGACAGCAACTTCTCCACGACGGATCCGGTCTCCCCCTCGAAGAGGGTCTCCGGGTCCCGCGCCTTCGCCAGATCCGTGAGGCTGCGCGTCAGGACCCGCAGCACCACGGTGCAGATCTCCAGGGTGTCCAGACCCGTGCGCAGGACCACCCGGTTCAGCAGCCCCTCGCGCACCCGTGGATTGAACCGCAGACTGTCCTCGGCCTGCCGCAGCGCCGCGTCGACCTGCACGATGTCGTGGTCGAGCCGGCGTGCCTCGTGCAGGCGCTCCGCCGCGTACTCGACGGGGGTGCGGCCGCCGGCCTCCTCGCCGACCCGCAGCATCAGCTGCCGCATGCGGCGGGCCAGCCCCTCGATCGACGCGCCTGCCTCGCCCACCCACACCGGCGGCGCGATCAGGAGATTGCAGGACAGGCCGACGACCGCGCCGATCAGCGTCTCCACGATCCGCGCCCAGGCGGTGTCCCCGACGGTGGTGACACCGAGCACCAGCATCGCGCTGATCGCCACCTCGGGCACGTACTCGTGGACCCGGACGAGATGCCCGACGGCCAGCGCCGCCAGGATCACCAGCGCGAGGCTCCACCAGGTCAGGCCCACCAGCAGACTGAAGGCGATCGCGACGAGCACGCCGGCCACCACGGAGTTCACGCGGCGGACGCCGTTGGTGAGCGTGGCGTAGAGGGTCACCTGGACGACCAGCAGGGCCGTCAGCGGCGCGGTGAGGGGTGCGGCCTCGGGGCTCAGGCGCAGCGCGATCACGTACGCCACGGTCGCCGCGACCGTCGACCGCATGGTCTGGACGACCACGGGGTCCCGCTGCCATTTCCTCAGGCGCGCGCGGTACACCGACCAGTCTCGTTCAACTCGCATCCCTTGGCCTGTTCCCCGTCACCTGGGGCACCGAACGTCTCGCCAGTATCGAGCGGCTCAGGGGGGAGCGGCTCGTGGAGGCGAGCAATGAGGGATTTTCCTCAAATGCCGCCGCCTCAGGCGGTCAGCCTGTCCAGGAAGGCGAACAGGTTGCCCGTCATACGGGCGATCTGCTCCTCCGGCGTCAGGCTCTCCTCGAAGCGCGCCCCGGACTCCGAGATCTTCTTGCCGCGGACGTAGAGGGAGCAGGCGAGGTCGGCGCACATGTAGACGCCGGCGGAGTTGCCCTCGCGGCCCGCCGCGCCCGCCTTGCGGGCCGTCATCAGGGCGACGCCGCCCCGCGGGTGGCCGGTCAGGCAGAGGGAGCACAGGCTGCGGTGCAGATAGCCGCGCCGCGGGGGCGGGAAGCGCAGGGTGACGCCGGTGAGCCGCCCGTCCCGTTCGGCCACGAGGTAGCTGCGGTCGGGCGCCCCGGGATCCCGCCAGCCCAGGAAGTCCAGATCGTCCCAGGGCCGGTCGGTGAGGTCACGGGGCACGGCCAGCCGCTTGGCCTCTCCTCTGGTGCAGTTGATGAAGGAGTTGCGGATGTCCTGCTCGGTGAGCGGCTGCATGGGAGTGCCTCCTGAGGGTGCCGGGCACGGCTGCCGAGGTCGTGCTGGAAACCTAGGGGTTCTAGGTTTTTGCCTAGGTTAGATAGATAGTTCTCGTGGAGCTTATTTTCGTTACCAGGATGCGGGCCTCGACCGGGGCGGCCCGCCCCCGGTGTGCGGGACGCGTTCCGTACGCTGTACCGGGCGCGCACCCCCGGCGCCGACATCGGTCACCGATCTCCGTCCCGCTTAGCTCATACCCTGAATTAAGGGTTGGAGTAATATCCCCTGGGTGGCCCGGCCGGTGGTGTCGCCGGTCGGGCAGGGGTCGGAAGGAGCCACATGGCGGGGCGGAACGGGCGCACGGTGCGTGACCTCAGGCGAGCCAACCGGACGGCCGTGCTGCAACGGCTGTACTTCGACGGACCGCTCAGCCGTTTCGAGCTGGGCCCGGCGACCGGCCTGAGCTCGGGATCGGTCAGCAACGTCGTCGCCGACCTGGTCACCGACGGCCTGGTCGAGGAGGCCGGCAGCGTGGACTCCGACGGCGGCCGCCCGCGCACGCTGCTGCGGGTGGCGCCGGGCAGCGGCCACATGATCGGCGTCGACGTCGGCGAGACCCGGGTGCGCATCGAGCTCTTCGACCTCACCCTCACCGAACTCGCCCGTGCCGAACGGCCGCTGGAGCACCAGCGGTACGACGTCGAGGTGATCGTCGGCCACATCCGCGACGGCATCACGGAGGTGCTCGCCGCCGCCGACGTGGCTCCCGAGCAGCTGCTCGGCGTGGGGATCGGCGTCCCCGGCATCGTCGAACGCACTCCGGACCGGGGCGCCGTCGTGCACGGCCAGACGATCGGCTGGGACGCGGTGCCGCTGGAGGCGCTGCTCCGCTCCACCTCCCGCCTGCCCGAGAGCGCCGCTTACTTCATCGACAACGGCGCCAAGACGCTCGGCCAGGCCGAGATGTGGTTCGGCGGCGGACGCGGCGCCCACAACGCCGTCGTCGTCCTGTTCGGCTCCGGCGTCGGCGCGTGCCTCGTCACCCACGAGGTGGACCACGGACGGGCCGTCGAGTGGGGCCATCTGACGGTACGGGTCAGGGGTCGCCGCTGCCGCTGCGGTGCGGTCGGCTGCCTGGAGGCCTACGCGGGCGCCGAGTCGCTCCTCGAACGCTGGCGCGAGGAGGGCGGGCAGCCGCCCGAGGGCACCGACGAGGAGACCGCGCTCACCGCGATGCTGGCCGCCGCGTACCCGCCCGAGGGCGCCGCCGACCCCGTGGCGCTGGCCGTGCTGGAGGAGACCGCCGAGTACCTCGGCGCCGGCCTGTCCGACCTGATCAACCTGTTCCAGCCGGAGCGGATCCTCATCGGCGGCTGGGCGGGCCTCCAGCTCGGCGCCGGGTTCCTTCCCGCCGTACGCCGTCACGCGGTGGCGTACGCCCTGCGGTATCCGGCCGAGAAGGTCACGATTGAGCTGGGCCGGCTCGGGCCCGACGCGGTCACCGTCGGCGCGGCGATCCTGCCGTTGGCCGACTTCTTCGCCCGCGGCGGCCGCCGCCCCGAGCCCGTGCCCGAGGGGCCGCCGCCGGCCTGGCGCGCGGTACTGGAGGAGCGGGCGCCGCACTGACCGCGCGACGTGCACGACGTGCGGTTTCGCCCGCCGTTCCCGGAGGTACTCGCGGGTGCTCCGGACCCCCGAAGGGAGTACGTCGTGACCGATCACCGCCACCAGGAGCCGGGCCGTAGCCCCGACCCCGTACCGCGTGACCTGCCCGACCAGCAGGCAGTGACGGACGAGGAGGACCCCCTGGAGGTGTCCTCGGCCGAGAAGGACCGCGCTGACGAGGACGCCGAGAGCGCCGCCGCGGGCGGCGAGGAGGACGAGGGCGCCGCCGACGTGCCCGACACGGACGAGGCGGGCACGGGCAGGCGGGCGCCGCGGTCCGCCACGGTCCATCCCGAACACCCGGTGCCGGACGAGTCACCGGACTGACGGAGCCGGGGCGCGGCCCTTTCAGGGACGGGCGGCGGAGCGTGCCGGGTGTTTCAGCCCACCTTCCGCCCCCGCATCGGCTCCGTCCGCGCTCCCGCACCCTCCTGGAGCCCGTGCAGGAACTCCTCGATCACCTCGGGTGCCGTGCGCGTCGGCCCCCAGCCCAGCTCCGTGCGGGCGCGTGTGCAGTCCATCAACGGCAGCCGCAGGACGGCGTCGAAGAGGTGCGGGGAGGCGGGCAGCAGATGCAGCCCCCACGCGGCGGCGATCGCCGAGCGGGCCGCGGTCCGGGGCAGCCGTACCGGGCGGCTGCCCAGCAACTCGGCCAGGAGCGCGGCGTCGACCGGCGGGTCGGCCGCGAGGTTGAAGGCGCCCCGCACGTCCGAGCCCACCGCCTGCTGGTACGCCCTCGCCGCGTCGTCGGTGTGCAGCGCCTGCACCCGCAGTCCCGGGATGTCCGGCAGGAACGGCAGCAGCTCGGGACGCGCCAGCGGCCCCGGCAGGAACTTGCCGGCGAAGATCCGCCGCTGCTCGCTCGCCGACTCCCGCTTGAACAGGAACGCGGGCCGCATCCGCACCACCCGCACCCCGGGGTGGTCCCGCTCGAAGGTGTCCAGGGTGCGTTCCAGATAGGCCTTCTCCCGGCAGTACGCGGCGTCCGGCCAGCCGTGCGTCGGCCAGGACTCGTCCACGGCGTGGTCCTTGGGCCCCGGCGAGTACGCGCCCACCGAGGAGGCGTGGACGAGGGTGGGCACGCCGGCGGAGGCGGCCGCGTCGAACACCCGGATGCTGCCCAGCACATTGGTGCGCCAGGTGCGCGCGGGATCGTGCGTCGGCTGGAAGGCCCAGGCCAGATGGATCACGGCGTCGGCGCCGAGGAACTCCTTGACGAGATCGGCTTGTTCCGAGGCCACGTCGACCGCCGCCCAGTCCGTCTTCGGCGGCGCCCACGCGGGAAGCCGGCGCGCCAGGCCCCGTACCGAGCCGACCTGCGGATCCTCGGACAGGAGTCGCACGACGCTGGTACCCACGTTGCCGGTGGCGCCCGTGACCACGATCCTGCTGCCCGCTTCGATGCTCACGTCGCTCTCCTCTCGGGCATGCCCCCGCGGTGGAGCGCTCCGAGTACCCGGCCGCGGCGGCCCGCACGCGCACCGGAGGGCGCGAGAGGGAAAAGAGAAAGCCCCGACCGGACGGGGGATTCCGGTCGGGGCGGTCTGTGGGTGGGCACGGATGGCGGTCGCCTCTCGGCGAAAGGCTCCACAGGGCTTCAGCCGAACGATCGTCCCTGGGGGCAAAAGGTGAGGCCCGGGGACACTGTCCCATCCGCACCCACGTGTGGTTCAACGGGCAACCGCCCCCCGGTGTTCCACCACGCCCCCCACGATGGGCGTGACCTCCGTCACCTGGGCATCCCGCCGCTCAGCTCCGGAAGAGAGGCGAGCAGATGCGCGGGATCGTCGTAGACGGCGTCCGCCCCGGCCTCCTCCAGGTCGGCCCGCGGAATCCCGCCGCACAGCACGCCCACGCACCGCACCCCGGCCCGGCTGCCGGCCCGCATGTCCCACACGGTGTCGCCGATGAACACCGCCCGCTCGGCGGGCACACCGGCGAGTTCCAGCGCCTGCTCGACCGGCTCCGGCGAGGGCTTGCCCTCCGCCACGTCGTCGGCGCTCGTCGTCGCGGTGATCGCCTCGTCGGCGTCGATCGCGCGGCGCAGCGCGGTCAGTTCCGCGCCGCCCGCCGAGGTCGCGAGCACCACGGCCCAGCCGTCCCGGTGCAGCCGGCGCAGCAGCAGGCCGGCGTCGGCCAGCGCGGGCAGCCGGTCGAAGTACTGCCCGTAGAGGACCTTGTGGGCGGTGCTCAGCTCCTCGTCCTGACCTTTGTCCCGGTCGTCGCCGAGCAGATGCGCGATCAGGTCCGAGGAACCCAGGCCCACCGCCCGGTGGATGGCGTGCGTCGGGATCCGATGACCCGCCTGCCGGAAGGCCTCCCACCAGGTCACGACATGCAGGTGATTGGTGTCGACGAGCGTCCCGTCGACGTCGAACACGGCGGCGCGGTCCATGGTGGTCTGTCCGCTCCCTTCCTCACCGGCGTGCGTCGGCACGCGTCGGTCCTGGTCGTCGATCCCTCACGGCCGCCCGAGTACCACCCGCGCGGCCCGATAAGCAGGCAGCCGTCCGGTGAGCAGGGACGGGGCCCGGTGAGCAATGGGGGCGGCCTCATCCCACCCCGGCCGGCACCCGTCCCTCCCGCGTCCAGGCCAGCAGTTCACCGGCCGACCAGGTGGTCACGACGCGCTCCGCCGGTACGCCGCACTCCTCGGCCCGGGAGCAGCCCATGACCTGCCAGTCCAGCTGCCCCGGCGCGTGCGCGTCGGTGTCGATCGAGAAGAGCACGCCGGCCGCCACTGCCCGGCGCAGCAGCCGGCGGGGTGGGTCGAGCCGTTCGGGGCGGCTGTTGATCTCCAACGCCGTGCCGGACTCGGCGCACGCGGCGAACACCTCGTCCGCGTCGAACTCCGACTCCGGCCGCCCCCGCCCGGTCACCAGCCGCCCGGTGCAGTGCCCGAGGACGTCGGCGTGCGGATCGCGGACGGCCCGCACCATGCGGCGGGTCATGGCGCGCGCGTCCATGCGCAGCTTCGAGTGCACGGACACCACCACGACGTCCAGCCGCGCGAGCAGCTCCGGGTCCTGGTCGAGCGAGCCGTCGTCCAGGATGTCGCACTCGATGCCGGTGAGCAGGCGGAACGGCGCCCAGGTCTCGTTGAGGGCGGCCACCACGTCCAGCTGCTCGCGCAGCCGCTCGGCCGACAGCCCGCGCGCCACGGTCAGTCTGGGGGAGTGGTCGGTCAGCGCGGTCCACTCGTGGCCGAGCGCCGCGGCGGTCCGGCCCATCTCGTCGATCGGGCTGCCGCCGTCCGACCAGTCGGAGTGCACATGGCAGTCCCCGCGCAGCCGCGCCAGCAAGGCCTCACCGCCCTGTACGGGCCGAGCCCGCCCGGCCTCGTCCTCCAGCTGCGCCAGATACCCCGGCACCTGCCCGGCCAACGCCTCCCGCACCACCTGCGCGGTCTTCGGGCCGATGCCCTTGAGTGACTCCAGCGACCCCGCCGTCACCCGCGCCCGCAGCTCCTCCTCGGGCAGCTCGGTCACCACGCGGGCGGCGGTGCGGAAGGCGCGCACGCGGTACGTCGGCGCCAGCGACCGCTCCAGCAGGAAGGCGATCCGGCCCAGGGCCTCGACGGGATCCATCGCCACCTCCTCCGGGTCACCCTCCAGCGTTCCCCAGCCCCACGGGGGCCGCCACCGGCCGGCCACCGCACAACGGTCGCGATGGCCGGATCCGCTCTACGCTCTATGTCATGACCGAAATCGCGAGCCCCTACATCTCCCATCCGCGGATCATGGTGCTCGGCGTCCAGCCCGGCAGCCCACCGTTTCGCATCGTGGAGATCGACGGTGAAGTGGTCGGTGCGGCGCGCGCCGTCACCGACGTCCTGGAGACTGCCGCCGCCTTCGGTATCACGGTCCACGACCTGGACGACCCGGACGTGGTCCGCTGGGTCGGCGGCGACAAGTTCCACTGGACCCCGCGCTAGGGCCAGTCCCGCGGATCATGCCGCCGGCGCGGGGTTCGCAGGGCCCGCCTCAGCCGACGGTCCACTTCTGGTTGGCCGCGCCGGTGCAGGTCCAGATCTGCAGCCGGGTGCCGTTGGCCGAGTTGTTGCCGCTGACGTCGAGGCACTTGTCGGCCTGCGGATTGACGATGTCGCGTGCCGCGGTGACGACCCATCTCTGGGCGGCCGAGCCGTTACAGTCCCACAGCTGGACGAGTGAGCCGTCCGCAGTGCCGCCGCTCGCGACGTCCAGGCACTTGCCGAGGGCACGGATCGTGCCGTCGCCGCCCACCGACCACGTCTGGGCGGCGGTGCCGTTGCAGTCGTAGAGCTGGACGGGGGTGCCGTTGGCGGAGCTCGCCCCGGCGACGTCCACGCACTTTCCGGCCAGGCCCCGGATTCCGCCGCCCGTCGGGGAGTCGCTCGTGGACACCGTCACGTGGTCCACCACCAGCTGCTGCGGGAAGACCGTGGAGCCGTTCGGGTCGCCCGGCCAGTAGCCGCCGACCGCGAGGTTGAGGATCAGGAAGAACGGCTTGTTGAACACCCAGGACCGCCCGCCCAGGTCGGCGGGGGTGCGGCGCTGGTACACGTTGCCGTCCACGGACCAGGTGATGGAGTCGGGCGCCCAGTCGACGGCGAAGGTGTGGAAGCCGTCCGCGAAGGCCTGCCCGTTCGGCAGGGAGTACGCCGCGCCTATGCCGCCCGAACCGGAATAGCCGGGGCCGTGGATCGTGCCGTGCACGGTCGAGGGCTCGAAGCCGACGTTCTCCATGATGTCGATCTCGCCCGAGTCCGGCCAGTTGACCGGGGTGCCGAGCATCCAGAACGCCGGCCACATGCCCTGCCCGCGCGGGAGCTTCATCCGGGCCTCGACGTGCCCGTACTGCGCGGTGAACTTCCCGGCGGTGTTGAGCCGGGCCGAGGTGTACTCGCAACGCCCGTACCAGCATTGGTAGTTCGCCGGGTTCTCACGCTTGGCGGTGATCACCAGATGGCCCTGGCCGTCGAGCGCGGCGTTGTTGGTGCCGGCCGTGTAGTACTGCCGCTCGTGGTTGTTGACGTTGTCGCCGGTCTCGATCTGCCACCTTGAGGAGTTGACGCCCGCACCGGCGGGACCGTCGAAGGTGTCGGAGAACGTCACCGCCTGGACGCCGGCCGGTTCCGCCTGGGCGGCGGGCGCGGCGACGGCGGCGGAGGCGACCAGTACGGCGGACAGCGCGCCGAGCAGGCATCTGCGGAACAGTCGTGGGGAAGCCACGGCCTTCCCTTCCGGCGGCGCCCCGCGCACGGGAGCGCCGACTGAGGTGGGGGGTGAAGGATTCCCCTTGATTTAAGAGATGAGGTAAGGGCGCGTCAATACCTTGGCCCAGACCAGGACTTGAGCCCCTCAGCGCCGCGCGTGCACCGCCCGTCCGAGGCGGCGCCCCACCAGCAGGTACCCGGCCAGCGCGCCCGCCGTGTTGAGGATGACGTCGTCGATGTCGAAGGCGCGGCCCGTGATCATCGCCCCCTGGACCAGCTCCACCGCCAGCATCACGACCGCGGTGAGCAGCAGCACCCGGACGATCCCCCGGGCCCGCGGCGCGAGCACCGGCACCAGCACCCCGAAGGGCACCCCGAGCAGCAGGTTGCCGCCGATCTGCTTCACCGCGTCGCGCAGTTGCGGCTGGTCCAGATAGGCCTGCAGGGAGTCGCCGGGACGCAGGTTGGTGTGCGTCAGCGCCTCCGACGCCGGGGAGGGTTGCAGGGTCAGCTTGGCCAGCACCACGGCGAAGGCGACCATGAAGGCGAAGGCACAGGTCATCGCCACCGCCCGGCCGATCACCGCGAGCAGCGGGCGCCGCGGCTTCGGATCCCCCTTGGCGGACCGCTCGGCGGAGGTCTTCCCGGACCGCTTGGCGGATGTCTTCGCGGGCCGCTTCGCGGCTGCCGGGGCGGACCGCTTGGCGGACGGCTCGACGGACCGCTTGGCAAGGGCCCTGGTGAACCGCTTGGCGGCGGATGGAGTGGCGGTCCGCCCGGCGGCGGGCTCGGCGGCGGACCGCTTGGCGAGTCGCGGGCGCGTCAGAACGCGGGACAGCAATGCTGCACGGGCCACTCGGTCCTCCAGAGGTCAACTTGCCTTGGCCAACAACGCGATTACCCCCGGACCCCGCAGAGATGCGGTACCGGTTTCCCTTTGTCCCGCAGGGGCACTCCGCCCGGGACCCGCGCGCCGTCCCGCGCATCTGGGGGGCCGGTGCTTTGATGACGCGCAGTGACCTGAAGAGCCCGCGGAGGTGGCCACCCATGACCCGGCGTACGAAGCTGCTCGCCGTGGCCGAGGTGCTGTCCTGGTGGGTGCTGCTCGTCGGCCTGTGGCTGGCCCTCATCAACGCGGTCGACACCCTGGAACTCGTGGTGGGCGCGGGCGCCGCGGGCCTGGCCGCACTGGCGGCACGGGCCGCGCGCCGGGCGGTGACCGGCCGGTGAACGGCTGGCTGCTCGCCGCGGCCGTCACACTGGGTGGCGGCCTGACGGCCACCCTGTGGGGCGTGGCCACCGGCCCGCTCGGCCGCCGCGTCGTGGCGCAGAACCTCGCCACAGCCGTCGCCTGCCCCGGCCTGCTCCTGCTCTCCCAGGCCTACGGGCGTCCGGCCTACGTCGATGTGGCGCTGGCCCTCGCCGTGCTCGGCCCGGTCGGCACGCTCGTGTTCGCCCGGCTCCTCGCCGACGAACTGGCCGAGCACCCGCCGCGCGGCTGGTGGCCCACCTGGGCGACGGCCGCCCTCGGAGCGGTCGTCGTGCCGGCGCTGTGCGCGGTGACCGCTCCCGGCCGGGCGACGGTCAAGCTCCTGGTGGTCGGGGCGCTGCTGGTCGGCGGTAACGTGGTCGCCACCCGTGCGCTGACCGGCGGCATCCAGGGGGTGCGCGGTGGCTGACCCCGTCGTCGTCGTGGCGCTGCTGCTCGTGGCCGGCTGCGCGACCCTCGCCGTCGCGGTCCGCGACCCGGTGCGCCAGGCGCTGGTGCTGGCCGTCCTCGGTGTGGTGCTCGCCGTGCTGTTCACCGCCCTTCAGGCCCCCGACGTCGGCCTGTCGCAGTTGGCCGTCGGCTCCGCAGTCACCCCGCTGTTGCTGCTGCTCACCGTCCGCAAGGCCAGACGCCGCGGCCGGCGGAAGGGACGTGAGCGGTGAACCGGCGCGTCCGGCTGTGGCTGCTGGCCGTCGGCGGCGCGGGGCTGGCCGCGCTGCTCGTCGCCGCCTGCCTGGAAATGCCGGCTTTCGGCGGCGCCTCGCACCCGTACGGCGATCGGGCCGTGCGTGCCTCCCTCGCCCGGCACACCGCCAACACGATCTCCTCCGTCAACTTCGACCAGCGCGCCTTCGACACCCTCGGCGAGATGACCATCCTGTTCGCCGCCGTCCTCGGCTGCGTGGTCCTGCTGCGCCAGACCCGTGACGAACACCGCGCCCGGCCCGAACCCGCCGACGTCGAGCCGCCGGTACGCCGCTACGCCCTGATCGTGCTGCCCGTCGCCCTGATCGTCGGCCTGTACGTCGTCGCGCACGGCCAGCTCAGCCCCGGCGGCGGCTTCCAGGGCGGCGTGGTCGCCGCCACCGCCCTGCACCTGCTCTACCTCGGCGCCGACTACCGCGCCCTGGAACGCATCCGCCCCGTCGGCCTGTACGAGGTCGGCGACGCGGCCGCCGCCTGCGCCTACGCCGTCCTGGGCCTCGCCGGCGTCCTCGCCGGCACCGCCTTCCTCGCCAACACCCTGCTGCCGTACGGCACCTTCAACACGCTGTCCTCGGGCGGCACCGTCCCCCTGCTGAACGCGGCCATCGGCATGGAGGTCGCCTGCGCGGTCGTCGTCCTGCTCGCCCGCTTCCTGGACCAGGCCGTCGAGATCGAGGAGGAGAGGCGCACATGAGCGCGCTGCTGGACGTGCTGCCCTATCTGGTCGCGGTGTGGGTCTTCCTGGCCGGCTGCTACGGACTGGCCACCAGCCGCAACCTGATCCACGCCGTCGGCTGTCTGTCCGTCTGCCAGGCCGCCACGTACGTGTTGCTGCTCGCCGTCGGCTACCGCGACGACGCCACCGCCCCCGTGTTCTCCGACATCGAACCGGGCTCCCGTCCGGTCGTCGACCCGGTCGTGCAGGCCCTCGCACTCACCGACGTCGTGGTCGGCGCCACCGTCACCGCCCTGCTGCTCGCGCTGGTCGTGCAGATCTCCAAGCGGCACGGCACCGTCGACCCCGACGAGTTGTCGGAGTTGCGCGGCTGATGCACCACCAGCTGCCGCTCCTCGTCGCCGTCCCGCTGCTCGGCGCCGGCCTGCTGGTCGCCGTGGGCCGGGCCCTGCCCCGGGTCGCCGCCGACATCGTCGGCTGTGCCGTCTCGGCCGGTACTGCGGCGCTGGCCGTCCTCCTGCTGCTGAACTCCTCGCCGCCGAGGACCGAATGGGTCGGCGGCTGGAAGCCCGTGGACGGCCGCGGCATCGGCATCGTGCTGACGGGAGACGGCCCCGGGCTCGGTATGGCCGCCCTCGCCTCGCTGCTGACCCTGGCGGCCCTGGCGTACTCCTGGCGCTATTTCGAGGAGCCGGCGCGTCGGCACGCCGGCTCGTTCCCGGCGCTGATGCTGCTGTTCCAGGCCGGCATGTGCGGCTTCGCGATCGCGGGCGACCTGTTCGACGCGTTCGTGTTCTTCGAGCTGATGAGCGTCGTGGCGTACGCCCTGACCGGCTACCGCGTCGAGGAGGCCAAGGCCGTGCAGGGCGCGCTCACCTTCGGCGTCGTCAACTCGCTGGGCGCGTACGCCGTGCTGATGGGTATCGTCCTGCTGTACGCGCGCACCGGCGAGCTGTCGATGTCGCTGATCGGCCGGGGGCTGGACGCGCACGGCGGGCCCGACGCGCTGGTCCTCGCGAGCTTCGTCCTGGTGCTCACCGGTCTTCTGGTCAAGTCCGCGGCCGTGCCCTTCCACTTCTGGCTGCCGGACGCCCACGCCGTCGCCCCGACCCCCGTGTGCATGCTGCTGTCCGGCGTCATGGTCGAGCTCGGCGTCTTCGGCGTCTGGCGCGTGTACGGGACGGTCTTCGCCGGACCCGGCGGGGTCCCGGCCGCCGACCTGGAGCGGGTGCTCGTCGTGCTCGGAGTACTGACGGCGGTCGTGGGGGCGGTCATGTGCTGGTACCAACGGCACATCAAGCGGCTCCTGGCGTACTCGACCGTCGCCCACACCGGGCTGTTCCTGATCGGCATCGGCGTCCTCACCCCGGAGGCCGACGACGGGATCGCGCTGTACATCCTCGGCCACGCCGGGGTGAAGGCCGCCCTGTTCGCCTGCGTGGGCATCCTGCTGGACCGGTACGGCAGCGTCGACGAGCACGCCCTGCACGGACGGGCCCGGGAACTGCGCACGGTGGCCGTGCTGTTCCTCGTCGGCGGCCTGGCCCTCGCCGGGCTGCCGCCGTTCGCCGGGTCGCTCGGCAAGTCGGTCGCGGAGGAGGCGACGGGCGGCCCGCTCGCCGGGCTTTACGTCGTCGCCTCGGCGCTCACGGCGGCCGCGGTCCTGCGGGTCGCCGGGCGGGTCTTCCTGGGCCTCGGACCCCCGCCGCCGGAGGCGGGGGAGCACGAGGCGCAGGCGGGGAGGTACGAGACCACCGGCTCCGGCGAGGAGCCGGAGACCCGGGGGCGGCTCGGTGCCGTCCCCGACACCATGACCGCCGTCCCGGCGTCGCTGCTCGCGGGCGCGCTCGCCGCCGGGGTGGTCCCCGGCTTCGCCGAGGCGGTGGCGCACGTGGTGAACGAGGCGGGCTCCGGCGGCGCCGTCGTGCCCGTGCACTGGACGCCGCTCGGCGTCGTGCTGGGCCTCCTCTCGACGGCGCTCGCCGTGGGGCTGGCCGCGGTGGCCGCGACCCGGCCGAAGCTGCTCGCCGCCCCGGACTGGGCGCTGCCGCTGCGGCGCCTGCAGTCCGGGCACGTCGGGGACTACGTGGCCTGGCTGCTGGTGGGCGCCACCCTGCTCGGCGCCCTCGCCCTGCCCGGAGTCCTTGGGCCCTGATCAGGTTCCGTAGGTGACCTCGACCTCCTTGAAACCGAGCGAGCCCAGCAGGCCCTTGAGCATGCCGGTCGTGTTGCTCTCGGCGCGCCTGGTGAGTTCACTCTCCTCGGCCGCGTCACGGATGTGGCGCACCGCGAGCTGCTGCACGGCCTGTTCGCCGTTGGGGTTGTCCGAGAAAAGGTCGCCGAGCCGGTCGAACAGACCGCGTTGCTTGGAGACGGCGTAGGAGCGGTCGGGGTCAAGTGCCGGCCTGCCGAGTGCCGCGTGCGGCAGCCGCAGCGTGGCGGACGTACGGCCCTCGTCGACCGTCACGTCGTCCTCGCCGATCTTGCCCAGGTCGACGTAGGCGTCGACGGTGCCCGCCCCGATGTACAGGGTGCGGGTGCCGCGGATGGCGTCGGGCAGGTACTTGGTGTCCTTCTCCAGGTCCACGACGACCTGGAAGTTGCCGGAGGCGGCGTCGTAACGGCTCATGTCCTGGATCGACTTGAGCAGGGCCGGCCCCGAGCGGTCGTGGGTCTCCGTCCCGAACAGGTCCTTCAGGCCCGGCAGCACACTCAGCCGGATCCCGGCGAACAGCACGACGAGCACCACTACGAGGGCGCTCAGTGCCTTCGCCCAACCGGGCATGCGCTTGATCGAAGTCGTCATGGGCGACGGTCCTCCTTCCTGCTCTCCCCCATGCCCGCCAAATTCTGCCCCAGTCCGGTTGGTTGACGCATGTACGACCGATGCGGGTGCAGTGGGGGAGACGGGGAGCGCGCCGGCGGCCCGGCGTCAGACCGTGGGCGTCCCGGGCCGCCGGAAGGCCGCGTCCAGCGTGGGCAGCGGCGGCAGCAGGCGGTGCAGCCCGGTGACCCGCAGCACGCGCAGGGTCATGGGGTGGTCGCACACCAGGTGCAACTGCCCGTCGTGGGCGAGCACCCGGCTGTGCGCCCGGGACAGCAGGCGCAGCCCGGAGCAGTCGAAGAACTCGACCGGGCCGAGGTCGATCACGATCCGGGCGCCGGGTCGCGCGGTCAGGTCGTCCAGGTGGGGGAGGATCTCCGCCGCCGCCGCGATGTCGATCTCGCCGCGGAACTCCAGGACGGTGTGCCCGTGTTCCCGGTGGACCCGCAGATGACGGGTGAGCGGCGCGGTGTTCCGCTCCACGTCGACCTCACCTCCCACCGGTGCCGGTGGACCCGCAACTGCGGGCCCTGCCCTGCAAGTTACCTCGATGGAAAGCATTGCAGCATGTTCGATTGACATATGTCTTCGAAACGCGACCGAGTTTCTTCGCTACTTGAACGAAGTGTTACGAGAGGGCCCGCCAGATCCTGGTGAGGCCTGGCGGGCCGACGGTCGTCGCGCGCTCGGGTCAGTCGCCCAGCAGCACCAGCTTGCCCGTGGTCCGGCCGGCGTCGCCGATCTCGTGCGCCTTGGCGGCCTCGGCCAGCGGGAAGGTCCCCGCGATCGTCGGCCGCAGCCGCCCGTCCTCGACCAGCTCCGCGATCGCCTTCATGCCGTGCTGGTCGGCGTCCACCAGCATCCGGATCGCCCGTACGCCGAGCCGCCCGGCCTCCTCGAAGAAGTCGTCCGACCCGACCGGCAGGAGCGACACCACGATGCCGCCCGGGCGCAGCACGCGCAGCGAGCGCACGGAGTGGTCGCCGCCGATGGTGTCGAGCACCACGTCGACGTCGTGGACGGCCTCCTCGAAGGCGGTCGTCCGGTAGTCGACCGGCTCGTCCACGCCGATCTCGCGCAGGAAGTCGTGCTTGCCCGCGCTCGCCGTGCCGACCACGTACGCGCCCCGGGCCTTGGCGATCTGCACGGCCACATGCCCGACGCCGCCCGCCGCGGCGTGGATCAGCACCCGCTGGCCGGGCCGCAGGTCCGCCCGCTCCACCAGCGCCTGCCACGCGGTCAGCGAGACCAGCGGCAGCGCGCCCGCCTGCGTGTGGTCGAGCCCCGCGGGCTTCGGGACGAGGGCGCGGGCCGGGGCGATCACGTACTCGGCGTGCGAGCCGTGGCCGAAGGGGTAGGGCAGCATGCCGAAGACCTCGTCGCCCGGCTGGTGGAGGGCCACGCCGACACCGGTCGCCTCGACGACGCCCGAGACGTCCCAGCCGAGGGTGAAGGGCGGTTCGCCGAGGAAACCGCCGGTGGCGCGGTGCTTCCAGTCGGTCGGGTTGACGCCGGCGGCCCGTACCCGGACCAGCACCTCGTTCGGCCGCGGGGCCGGCCGCGGCACCTCTGTCCGCCGGAGGACCTCGGGGCCGCCGAGGGCGTCCTGGGTGATGGCTCGCATGGTGTTCACATCGCTCATGGTGACCCAGCCTGCCCGGGCCCGCCCGCTCGGGAAATGGCACGATTGCCAACCTTCGATAGGATCGTGCCATGCAGCGTGTGGAACGGGTCGTGGTGCTGGCCCTCGACGGCGTGTACCCCTTCGAACTGGGCATCCCCAGCCGGATCTTCGGCGCGGCGGACGGCCGGTACGACGTCAGGACGTGCAGCGCGGACGGCGGGCCGGTACGCACCAACGCCGACTTCTCGATCACCGTCGAGCGGGGTCCCGATGCCCTGGCCACGGCAGACACGGTGGTGATCCCCCCGGTCGGGCAGGAGTTCCTGACCGACCACGTGCCGGACGAGGTGCGGGCCGCGCTCGCCCGGATCCGGCCCGGCACCCGCATCGTCTCGATCTGCACCGGCGCCTTCGTGCTGGCCGCCGCCGGCCTGCTCGACGGCCGCAGGGCCACCACGCACTGGCACCTCGCCGACCTGTTCCGGCGGATGTTCCCGCACGTCGAGCTCGACCCCGACGTCCTCTTCGTCGACGACGACCCCGTCCTGACCTCCGCCGGAGCCGCCTCCGGTGTCGACGTCTGCCTCCACCTCGTGCGCAAGGACCACGGCAGCCGTCTCGCCAACGCCGTCGCACGGCGCTGTGTCGTGCCGCCGTTCCGGGAGGGCGGCCAGGCCCAGTACATCGAGCGGCCGGTGCCCGACACCGGTGCCACGAGCACGGCCGCCACCCGCGTCTGGGCCCTGGAACGCCTCGGCGAACCGCTGACCCTGTCCGACCTCGCCGGCCACGCCCGGATGAGCCTGCGCACCTTCGCCCGCCGCTTCCACGACGAGGTGGGTGTCAGCCCCGGCCGCTGGCTCATCCAGCAGCGCGTCGCGCGTGCCCGGAACCTCCTGGAGTCCAGCGACCTCCCGGTCGACAGCATCGCCGGCCAGGTCGGCTTCGCCACCGGCGCGTCCCTGCGCCAGCACCTGCACGCCGCGATCGGCGTCTCACCGCAGGCGTACCGCCGCACGTTCCGGACGACGCGCTGACCAAACGTTCCGGGCGGCTGCCGCGTCGTAGGAGGACGACGGCGGGCGCACGGACAGAGGTGGCACACATGCGCAAAGGGCTGAGGGCGGCGGTGGCGCTCCTGACAGCGGTGACAGCGGCGACGGCGACGGGATGCGACCCGGGTCCCGGCGACCGCAAGGACCTGGTGATCACCGGCACACCTCCGGCGAAGCCCTACGACGGGCCTCTGCGCATCCCCGCACGCCCCCTCGGCGAGCGCGCCGAACCCGCCCCGCGCCTGGACTCGGGCGCCGCGGGCCGGGCCCTGGAGTGTGACGGGGAGATCTACACGGGCGGTTCGAACGGAGGCTGGGGCGAGGCCGACGGAGGCGCCACACCCGAGGAGGGCCTCGCGGCCTACTTCGACCTCGAACAGCCCGAGGAGCCGGACCACGGGTATCGCGCGGAACGCGAGACGGCCGACCGCGTCCTGTACTCCTTCGACGTGGCCGGCCGGACCAAGGTCGCGGTCGTGGTTGCCAAGGACCGCCCGGACTCCCCGGGGTGGGGCCCGGAGACGAGCGCCGCGTGCGACCCGGCCGAACTCCCGGCGTCGTTCACCGACACCCAGCCCTACGACATCTGGACCGACGCCCACGGCGACCGCGTGCCGTTCACCGAACTCCACACCACCCGGGGCGACGCGCACTGCGGGTGGCGGTCGGTCACCTTCCTGGAGACCCGAGGCGCCACCTACGCCCGTGACCCCGAGGGCGCCCTCCCCACCACCATGCTCACCGGCCCCTACCTCCCCACCGCCCGCCTCCCCGCAGACGCCCGCGACACCGGCCACCACCTCGGCGAACGCCGCCTCTGGCGGACCGCCGACACCGCGGCCGTGTACGTCGGCACCTCCGGCGAGGTGGAGTCCTGGCCCCGGGTGCAGCCCGGTCCGGGCTGCAAGTGAGCGGCCTGATTCCGCAGGGCCGGGACAACCGCAAGGACAGGGCGGCGGGACAGCATCGTCCCGCGCCCACGGACCCTTCGGAGGAAGACATGTCAGTGGTGACCGCGGGCGTCTTGGTGCTCGACTGCGCCGAGCCCGAGAAACTCGCCGTGTTCTACAGGGAGCTGTTGGAGGCCGAGGAGACCGACGCGACCGCCAACCGCGTGGAGATCCGCAACGCCGACGGCACCCGTCTGGCCTTCCGGCGCGACGTCAACGCCACGCCGCCGAGCTGGCCGCGCCCCGAGAACTCCCTCCAGGCGCACCTGGAGTTCGTCGTGACGGACCTGGACGCCGCCGAGCGCCGCGTCGTCTCGCTGGGCGGACGCCCCGTGGACACGAAGGACTCCGCCGGGCCGTCCGAGGAACGCGGCTACTCCGACCCGGCGGGCCATTCCTTCACTCTGCGCCGTGCTGTGCCGACGGCGCCGAAGCAGGGCTGACCAAGGTCGGCGTCAGTCCCGGCCGCCCTTCTGCGCCGCCGGCCACACGCCGGTCGAGCGCTCGATGGCCTTGGCGCCACCGCGGTCCACGGCGCTGCGCACCGCGGCGAAGATGGCGCCCTGGACCGCGGCGGCCAGCAGGATCTCGCCCCACTTGCGGTCCGGGTCCAGCGCGTCCGGCGCGTCCTCCTCGTGCCGGATCGCCATCCACGTCTTGCGGAAGGCGAGCCCGGCCAGCCAGCCGCCGGCCCACCCCAGCAGCCAACCGACGGGCTGGTAGGCGACGGGGAGCTTCTGCTTCTTCTTCTTGGCCACCTGGGTCTCCTTGGTTCGATCGTGAGCTACGGGCTACGGGCTACGGGCTACGGGGTCACGGGGCCACGCCGGCTCAGGGCCGGCCGGTCACCGGGACCTCCTCACCCGGGCGCACCGGCCCCGGTGGGGTGCCGTCACCGAACGGGCGCCCGCCGAGTTCCTCCCGGTGATGCTGGGCGAGCCAGCCCCCGAGGTCCGGGCCGCGTGGCACGATCCCGGTCGGGTTGATGCCGGTGTGCACCTGGTAGTAGTGCCGCTTGATGTGGTCGAAGTCGACGGTGTCGCCGAAGCCGGGCGTCTGGAACAGGTCGCGGGCGTACGCCCAGAGCACCTGGTTCTCCGTCAGCTTCCACCGGTTGCACTTGAAGTGACCGTGATATACGGCGTCGAACCGGACCAGCGTGGTGAACAGCCTGATGTCCGCCTCGGTGATCGTGTCGCCGACCAGGTAGCGCTGCCCTGCCAGCCGCGGGGTCAGCAGCTCCAGCCGGCGGAAGACGTCCGAGCAGGCGGCCTCGTACTCCTCCTGTCCGGTGGCGAAACCGGCCCGGTACACCCCGTTGTTGACGTCCTGGTAGACGCCCGCCATCACCTCGTCGATCTCGTCCCGCCGGCTCTTCGGATACAGGTCCGGCGCCCCCTCCCGGTGCAGGGCGGTCCACTCGGTGGCGAGGTCGAGGGTGATCTGCTGGTAGTCGTTGGTGACGAGCTGCCCGGTGGGCACGTCGACGACGGCCGGCACGCTGACACCGCCCGGATAGCCGGTCTCCCGCCTGTCGTACGCCTCGCCGAGGAAGCGGATGCCGAGGACGGGGTCACGGGCGTCCGGTTCGAGGGTGAAGCGCCAGCTGCGGTCGTCCTGGATGGGGTCCGCGACGGCCATGGACAGGGCCTCCTCCAAGCCCAGCAGCCGGCGTGAGATCACCGCCCGGCTCGCCCACGGACAGGCACGGCTGACCACCAGACGGTAACGTCCCGCCTCGACCGGCCAGCCGTCCCGGCCGTCCGCCGTGATCCGGTCCGCGAAGTGGCTCTTGGACCGCCGGAACGACTTGTGGCCGTACGCGCTGTTGCCGTCGCCCTTCCCGTCACCCTGGCCGCTCATGACCTCTCTCCTCACTGCCGTGGGCGTGCTGTCGACCCGGGTTCCCCGAGTTCCCCCGTTTCCGCCCCTGGCACTGTGTGATCTGCGCCGGCGGGGGCAATCGGCGGTGGTGAACGGGACATCCGCGGAATCAGCGAAGGACGGAGACCAGGAGCGGGCGAAGGCCCGGGGGAGGAAGGCGGATGCGGGCACGGAGCCCATGACCGACCGCAGGACCGACCACGAGGCCGACCGGAAGACCCGTGTCACCGTGCTGGTCGCGCTCTCGGCCAACCTGGTGATCGCGGTGGCCAAGGCGATCGGCGGTGTGATCGCCGGCTCGCCGGCCCTGCTGTCGGAGGCGGCGCACTCCGTGGCCGACAGTCTCAACGAGGTCTTCCTGCTGGCCGCGCTACGCCGCAGCCGCCGCCCCGCCGACCGGCGGCATCCCTTCGGCTACGGCAAGGAGCGGTTCTTCTGGTCGCTGCTCGCGGCCGTCGGGATCTTCGTCATGGGCGGTTGCTTCTCGTTCTTCCAGGGCGTCGAGGCACTCGCCAAGGGCGGCGAGGAGAGCTTCGGCGGCTATCTGGCCGGCATGATCGTCCTCGGTGTCGCCCTCCTCGCCGAGGGCGCGTCCCTGCTCCGTGCCCTGCACCAGCTGCGCGGGCAGGGCTTCGCCGACGGCCTGCGCGACCCGGCGCTGCGCACCGTCGTCGCCGAGGACGGCACCGCGGTGCTCGGTGTGACCCTCGCCCTCATCGGCATGGCGCTGCACATGGTCACCGGCGAGGTGGTGTGGGAGGCGTCCGCGTCGCTCGCCATCGGCGCGCTGCTGGTCTACGTGGCCTACCGGCTCGGCAAGGACGCCCGCACCCAGCTCATCGGCGAGGCCGCGGACCCGGAGTCGAGCGACAGGATCTGCTCGCTGCTGCGGGCGCAGCCCGAGATCGACAGCGTGGAGGCGCTGTTCACCATGAAGACCGGCATCGACTCGGCGCTCGTGGCCGCCCGCGTAGACCTGGTGCCCGGTCTGGACAGCGAGCGGGTCGAGGAGGTCGCCGTGCGCATCAAGCGGTCGATCGCCCGCGCGGTGCCGGAGGCCGGCCAGATCTTCCTCGACGTGACCGACCGGCCCGCCCAGGAGGCACGGGAAAGCCCCGCCGCGACGGGGGAACGCGGCGGGGCCTGACGTGCGGGTGCCCGGCACCCTCACCTTCATGCATGCCGGGCCGGGAACGGTTTCCGGGCCACGGGGGGCGTCGATCCCGGGCCTGGGAACCGCCGGCTCAGTCCCCGTCGACCGGTTCCAGCACGAACACCGGGATGACCCGGTCGGTCTTCGTCTGGTAGTCGGCGTAGGGCGGATAGGCGGCGACGGCACGCTCCCACCACGGCTCCTTCTCCGCGCCGGTGACCTCCCGGGCCCTCATGTCCCGCTTCACCGGCCCGTCCTGGAGTTCCACCTCGGGATGGGCCTTGACGTTGTGGTACCAGACCGGATGCTTGGGCGCTCCGCCCAGCGACGCCACGATGGCGTAGACGCCCCCGTGCTCGACCCGCATCACCGGCGTCTTGCGGATCTTGCCGCTCTGCGCGCCCAGCGTCGTCAGCACGACGACGGGCAGCCCGGTGTCCAGCAGGGTCGTCCCCTCCGTTCCGCCGGAGCTCTCGTACAACTCCACCTGTTCGCGAACCCACTGCTCGGGGCTGGGCTCGTACTCACCCTCAAGAGGCATGGCAACCGTCCCATCGTCATGTACCGAAGCCGGCCAACACGGAGCCTCAACACTGGCAAACACCGGATTCATCCACCTCGCCGACACTCCCGGCTCCCACGATTACCTCCCGGGTAATCGCGCCGGCCGCGGGCCCACGGCAGAGTCGGGAGCGACCCCACCGGCCGCCGCCCGAAGGAGACGACCCCCATGACCGCCACCCCGACCGGGACCGCCACGACGACCCGTGCCGTGCTCGACGAACTGCTCCGCAGGATCGGCCAGGGGGACCCCGCGCACATCGCCGAGCTGTACGCCGCGCACGCCGACTGGAAGCTGAGCTGGCCGGACGACGACCACGGCCGCGCCGCCACCCCGTGGATCACGCAGCGCGGAGCGAACGGTGACGCCGCCGCCCACTACCGCGAGTTGGCCGCCCACCATGTCCCGGGCGCCGCGGACACCCGGATCGAGCGCGTTCTCGTGGACGGCGCCGACGCCGTCGTGCTGGGCGAGATCCGCCAGACGGCCCTTTCGACGGGGCGCGCCTACCGCGCCCGGTTCGCCCTGCACCTCACCGTCGAGGACGGCCTGATCGTCCGCCACCACGTCTACGAGGACAGCCTGTCGGTGGCCCGGGCCTTCAGCGCGAGCTGAGCCCGCCGAGCACCGCCAGCTCCAGCCGCCGCAGCCGATCCGGGTCGGCGACGACCTCGTACGAGCCGATCCGGTCGCCCTCGACGGTGACCGTGAGGGCGAGGAGCAGCCGTCCGTGCGGGCGACGACGACGCCGGAGCGCGACCGCCCGCGGGCCGCCCGCGCTCGGCCTCGAACCGCGACGCCAGCTCCTCCTGCCCGCCCATGGGTCACCTCTCTCCAGCCTGCTTCGTCACTCCTGCGACGGAACGGCCCCGGCCGAGGTGACATCGGCCGCCAGCAGCAGCCGGGCCCCCTCGCCTGCCTGCGCGGCGGGTTCCGCGCTCCCGGTGATCCCGGCCGTGGCCATGGCGCCCTCCGCCAGCAGGTACAGCGGCGCGGTGAGCGCGGCGGGCAGCCCGGCGTCGGCCACCAGGGTGCCGACGTACTCCCGGAAGGCCTGCTTGTGCGCCCGCACCTGCGCGGCCACCCCGTCGGAGACGGCGCCCAGTTCGCCGTAGGCGTTGATCCAGGCGCAGCCGCGGAAGTCCTCCTCGGTGAACCACTCGGCAAGCCAGTCGAAGACCGCGAGGATCCGCTCCCGGGGCTCCTCCCGGGCGGCCACGAACGTGGCGAGCCGCTCGCGCCAGCGCACGTCACGCCGCTCCAGATACGCCACGACCAACTGCTCCTTAGCCGGGAACAGCTGGTAGAGGCGTTTGAGCGAGACCCCTGAGGCGCCGCGCACGTCGTCCATGCCGACGGACTGCACACCCCGCCCGTAGAACAGCCGCTCGGCGGCGTCCAGAGCCCGCTCCCGGGCGACTGCGCTGTCCATGGGACGACCACTTCCTTGTCGTGAGAACGAGATGACCGTGTGTACCGGTTGACGTGAGAACGTGCGTTCTCCTAGCGTAGCAACGAGTTGGAGAACGCACGTTCTCCCTCGTGGCCCCGACTGTCGAGGAGAGCCCATGAGCACCCGCCCGCCCCTGCCGCCCTTCACCCGTGAGAGCGCCGCGCAGAAGGTGCAGGCCGCCGAGGACGCCTGGAACACCCGCGACCCGCACAAGGTCGCGCTCGCCTACTCCGAGGACTCGGTCTGGCGCAACCGCGGCACCTTCGTCACCGGCCGCGCCGAGATCGTCGAGTTCCTCACCGCGAAGTGGGAGCGCGAGCTGGAGTACGCGCTGCGCAAGGACCTCTGGGCGTTCGACGGCAACCGCATCGCGGTCCGCTTCCAGTACGAGTGCCGGGACGCCGACGGCCAGTGGTGGCGGTCGCACGGCAACGAGCTGTGGGAGTTCGACGAGAGCGGCCTGATGACCCGGCGCGAGGCCAGCATCAACGACGTGGCCATCGAGGACAGGGCGCGCCGTATCCACGGCCCGCGGCCGGCGGCCGAGCGCGGGTGGTCGTTCCCGGTTCAGTAGGGTTCCCGGGTGACCGAACAGGACGGGAAGCCTTTCCTCTACGTCGTCGTCTGCGCCGCCGGGATCGCCGCGGACGTGGGCGAACTGATCGCGGCCGCCCAGGAGCGGGGGTGGGAGGTGGGCGTCATCGCGACGCCCGTCGCGATGGGCGGTTTCTTCGACACCGCCGCCGTCGAGGCGCGGACCGGCCGTCCGATCCGGTCTGCCTGGCGCACACCGGACGATCCGCGCCCCTTCCCGCCTCCGGACGCCGTGGCGGTGGCGCCGGCCACCTTCAACACCATCAACAAATGGGCGGCAGGCCTGGGCGACACCCTCGCCGTCGCCACCCTCTGCGAGGCGTACGGACTGGGCGTCCCGATCGCGGTCCTGCCCTGCGTCGGGGACGCGCTGGCGGCCCATCCCGCCTACCAGGACAGCCTGATACGGCTGCGGGGGATGGGCGTCCGCTTCGGCGAACCGTACTCCGGCGAGGAGGCCCGCAACGCGTTCCGGTGGGAGCGCGCGCTGGACCTGCTCGACCGCTAGGGCTGGACGACCGCGGGTGTGCGCCTCGCCGTCGGGTCCGCCCCCCGCGGCGGCTGTGCGTGGCCCGTGGCGATGAGCGAGGCGTGGGTGGGCGCGTCCGGAACGTGCGCGGGACGCCCGAGGGCGAACTCCTCGCGCAGGACGGGCACGATCTCGCCCAGCAGCTCGATCTGTTCGAGCACGGTCTTGTGCGGGACGCCGATGCCGTCCACGTTGAACAGCTGGCGCTGGTAGTCGCCGCCCGCGTTCTCGCGGTAGGTGAGCACCCGCTCGATCACCTGCTGCGGGCTGCCGACCAGTACCGCCGTCCGCGCCATGGTGTCCTCCAGGGAGGGGCCGCTCCCGTAGCCGGCGGATCCGTCGAAGTAGGGGCGGAACTCGCGCAGGGCGTCCTGGGAGTCGGGGCGCACGAACAGGTGCGCGGCCAGGCCGACGACGGCCTGCTCGGCCCGGCCGTGCCCGTAGTACTCGAAGCGGCGCCGGTAGAGGTCGACCAGTTGCCGGACGTGTTCCTTCGGCCAGAAGAGATTGTTGTGGAAGAAGCCGTCGCCGTAGTAGGCGGCCTGTTCCGCGATCTCCGGGCTGCGGATGGAGGCGTGCCAGACGAACGGGGCCACGCCGTCCAGTGGGCGGGGGGTGGCGGTGAAGCCCTGCAGCGGGGTCCGGAACTCCCCTTCCCAGTCGACGACTTCCTCGCGCCACAGCCGGCGCAGCAGGGCGTGGTTCTCCATCGCCAGGGCGATGCCGTTGCGGATGTCCTGGCCGAACCAGGGGTATACGGGTCCGGTGTTGCCCCGGCCCAGCATCAGGTCGAGCCGCCCGTCGGCCAGGTGCTGGAGCGTCGCGTAGTCCTCGGCGATCTTCACCGGGTCGTTGGTGGTGATGAGCGTGGTCGACGTGGACAGCAGGATGCGTTCCGTCCGTGCCGCGATGTACCCGAGCAGCGTGGTGGGGGAGGACGGGACGAAGGGCGGGTTGTGGTGCTCGCCGATGGCGAAGACGTCCAGGCCGACGTCCTCGGCGAGCCTCGCGTACTCCACGAGGGCCTTGATCCGCTCGTGTTCCGTGGGAGTCCGGCCGGACACCGGGTCGCGGGCCACGTCTCCCACGCCGAAGATTCCGAACTGCATGGTGTGGTTCCTGTCTGTGGTGTCGGTCGCGCGGCGCTCAGGTCGCGACGTTGCGGAAGGCGGCGGCGAGCGCCCTGAGGTCCAGGCCGGCCAGGTGGTCGAGGAAGTGGCGCCGGACGGCGGCCAGATGGGCCGGCCAGGCCTCTTCCAGGCGGGCGAGGCCGGCGTCGGTGAGGGCGGCGTGCCAGCCGCGGCCGTCCTGGTCGCACTGCACCCGCCGGATGAACCCCTCGCCTTCCAGCCGGTGCACGACACGGGTCGTGCCGCTGAGCGACATCTCGCAGGCGTCGGCCAGGTCACCCATGCGCAGCTGACGGTGCGGCGCTTCGGACAGATGCATCAGGGCCAGGTAATCCGTGGTGGGCAGCTGTTTCTCGCGGACCACGGCGGCGTCGATCGCGCGCGGCAGGGCGTAGACGAGATGCGGAAGGAACCGGACGACGGCCTCCTCGTCCGCGGTGAGCGGGCGGGGGGCGGCAGTGGACGGTGCCGGCTTCGGTGTCATGGCAGACATCACCTCGTTCCTCGCGGTCACGGACGGGGGTGGACCGGTCGCGAAACACTTACTTGACGAAGCAAACACATCCCGCCTAGGTTGCTTGTCGAAGCAAATATACCCGGACCTGTACCGGGAGCGCCTTTGTGAAGGGTTTTGGCATGATCAAGATCGGCATCATCCTCGGCAGCACCCGCCCCGGGCGTAACGGCGAGGCCGTGGCCCACTGGGTCCGCGACATCGCCTCGCAGCGCACCGACGCGGAGTTCGAGCTGGTCGACCTCCTCGACTACAAGCTCCCGCACCTCGACGAGATGCTGCCGCCGTCGCTGGGCCAGTACTCCCAGCCGCACACCCAGGAGTGGGCGCGCAAGATCGACTCCTTCGACGGCTTCGTCATCGTGACGCCCGAGTACAACCACTCGACGTCCGGCGTGCTGAAGAACGCGATCGACTACCTGTACGCCGAGTGGAACAACAAGGCCGTCGGCTTCGTCAGCTACGGCGCCATGGGCGGCGCCCGCGCGGTCGAGCACCTTCGCCTGATCGCCGGCGAGCTGCAGATGGCCGACGTCCGCGCCCAGGTCGGGCTGTCGCTGTTCCACGACTTCGAGAACTTCAGTGTCCTCAAGCCCGGCGACTTCCAGGTGGAGGCCCTGAACACCACACTCGACCAGGTGCTGGCCTGGAGCGCGGCCCTCGCCCCGCTGCGTGCCGCCGCGTAACGGACGCACCGCACCTCGACCCTGGGTGCCGCCCTGTGAAGGGCGTGCCGGCCAGGGCGGCACCGGCGCGACCGGTGGGCTCCGGCGTGGCAACGACGCCACCACGGAGCCCACCGGTCCGCCGGGCGCCGTTGTGCGGGGCCTCGGTCAGGTCCTTCGCCGGACAAGTAACATGAGGCCATGTCACGTACCGCAGGGCAGCCTGATCCCGTCGAGCGGGAGCTGCGACCCCTCACCCCGGACGAAGAGGCCGTCGTACGGTCGCTCGGCCGCATCGTCTACTCCCTGCCGCGTGCCCTCGACGCCGACATGATCCGCGAGCAGCGGCTGTCCCTCACCGAGTACCTGGCTCTGGTGAACCTCTCCGAGGCGCCCGACCGCCAGTTGCGCATGGGCGATCTCGCCGAGACCTGCGAGATGTCACTGAGCGGCATGACCCGTCTGGCGGGCCGGCTGGAGAGCCAGGGACTCATCCGGCGGGTCCGGTCGGAACAGGACGCCCGCGGCTGGAACGCGATCCTCACCGACGCGGGTTTCGCGCGGCTGGAGGAGGCCTACCCGACCAACCTGGCCTCCGTCCGGCGCCACTTCCTCGACCACCTGACAGAACTGGACCTCGGCAAGCTCGCGGCGGCGCTGCGCAACATCGCCACCTGACCGGCGCGGACACGCCGCTCCGGGCCCGGATCCGGGTCACCGACCAGCGCAGACCACGCCCCCGGTTGGAGTGCGCGCGAAGACGTACGCTCGCCTCGGACCCCCTTCGACGGCAGGAGCAGCAACGATGCAGTACGTGAAGCTCGGTTCGACGGGCCTGGACGTCTCGCGGATCTGTCTGGGCTGCATGACCTACGGTCTTCCCGACCGGGGCGCCCACGAGTGGACCCTCGACGAGGAGGCGTCCCGCCCGCTGATCCGGCAGGCGCTGGAGGCCGGGATCACCTTCTTCGACACCGCCAACGTCTACTCGGACGGCACCAGCGAGGAGATCGTCGGCAAGGCGCTGCAGGACTTCGCCCGCCGGGACGAGATCGTGCTGGCCACGAAGGTGCACGGCCGGATGCGGCCCGGTCCCAACGGAGGCGGTCTCTCCCGCAAGGCGATCATGACCGAGATCGACCACAGCCTCAGCCGCCTCGGTACCGACTACGTCGACCTCTACCAGATCCACCGCTGGGACCCGCAGACGCCGATCGAGGAGACGATGGAGGCGCTGCACGACCTGGTCAAGGCGGGCAAGGTGCGCTACATCGGCGCGAGTTCGATGTACGCCTGGCAGTTCTCCAAGGCGCAGTACACGGCCCGGCTGCACGGCTGGACCCGGTTCGTGTCCATGCAGAACCACTACAACCTCCTGTACCGCGAGGAGGAGCGTGAGATGCTGCCGCTCTGCGCGGACCAGGGCGTCGGCGTGCTGCCGTGGAGCCCGCTCGCCCGCGGCCGCCTCACCCGGGACTGGGGCACCACCACCGAGCGCAGTGCGAACGACGACTTCGGCGGCCGTCTCTACCAGGAGGGCGACCGCACGATCGTCGAGGCCGTCACCCGGATCGCGAACGACCGGGGCGTGCCGCGTGCCCAGGTCGCCCTCGCGTGGCTGCTGCACCAGGACACGGTGGCGGCCCCGGTCATCGGCGCCGGCAAGCCGCACCACATCGACGACGCGGTGGCCGCCGTCGAGATGGAGCTGACCGGCAAGGAGATCGAGGAACTGGAGCAGCCCTACGCCCCGCACCCCGTCTCGGGGCACTGAGGCTCAGTGCGGGCCCGGTGGGGCGAACTCCGTGCCGCACGGGCCCGCGCCCTCGCTCTCGGGCAGCGGCACCCGGTCGCCGCTCATCGTCAGCGTGCGGTAGTGGCCGCCGATGCGTTCGGTGGAGCGGCCCACGTAGTGGCCGATGAACGAACGCCGGAAGCGGTCGGCGGCGCGGTTCGGCCCGGAGCCGTGGACCAGGCTGCCGTTGAAGAACAGGACGTCGCCCGGCCGCATGTCGACCGGTACGGGGCTGAGCCCGGGGGGCGGCGGCACGTACTCCCGTGCGAACGACACCCGCTCGTCCGCCTCCTCCGGGCAGAAGAGGTCCATCCGGTGCGTGCCCGGCACGACCTCCAGACCGCCGTTCTCCCGGTCGATCACATCGCAGGCCACCCAGGCCGCCACGCACGTGCCCGGCTCGACCCGAAGATAGAAGTTGTCCTGGTGCAGCGCCTGCCCCCGGGCGCCCGGCGGCTTGAAGTAGAACATGCTCTGCGCGGCCAGCGCCTCCTCGCCGAGCAGCACCTCCAGCACCCCGCGCAGCCGCGCGTCCAGCAGGAACCGCAGCGCCAGGTCGTTGATCTCGTGCGGGTGCATGACCCTCGGGTAGGCGGCGAGCGGGTCGTCGCCCGCTCTCGGCTGGAAGTGTCCCGGCACCGGACCGCCCGCGTGCAGCGCCGTGAACTCCGCGCACAGGCGGTCGATCTCGTCGTGCCCGAACAGCCCGCGTACGACCGTGAAACCGTCCTCCCGGAACCGTGCGAGCCCCTCCTCGGTCAGGAAGGGATGACCGGCGGCGCCGATGTCCGTGGCTGTCATGCGTCCACTCCTCGGTGAGGTGTCCCCGGTACACCACGCTAGGCCGGAACGCGGCTGTGGAGGATGCCCATGAGCGCTGACGACTTGCCCGAGGCTGCTGCACCCGGCGCTCCGTCGCCGCCGCCCGGCCTGGTGGTGATCGGCCACTTCGACCAGTCTCCGGGCTACGCCGTGGATCGGCCACGCGGCGTGGACAGCTGGCTGTTCACCTGGACGACGGGCGGCCGGGGCCGACTGCGCCAGGGCGGCACCGGGTCGCCCGCGAAACCGGGCGACCTGGTCGTGCTCGCGCCCGGCGTCCGGCAGGGCTACGGCGTCGCCCCGGGCGCGCTGCACTGGCGCTTCTGGTGGGCGCACTGCCAGGCACGCCCGTCCTGGCGGCCCTGGCTTCGCCCGTACGACGCCGGAGACGGCGTCCATGTCGTCGGCCCCGTCCCCGCGGCGCTGCACGGCCGGGTGGAGTCGGCGTTCCGCAGGATGCTCGCCGACGCCCGCTGGACGGGCGCGGAGGCACCGCCCGCGACCCTGCCCGCCGACGACCCGGTGGCCGTCGCCCACGGCACGGCGGCCCACGAGCTGGCGCTCTGCGCCCTGGAGGAGATCGTCCTGCTCACGGCGTCCGCCGCGCGCACCGCCGTGCCGCCGCGGGGCATCGACGCCCGGGTGCGCCGGGCCCAGGCGCTGATCGCGGCCGACCCCGGCGCCCCGCACACCGTCCGCTCGCTGGCGGAGGCGGTCGTGCTGTCGCCCTCCCGGTTCGCGCACCTGTTCGTCCAGCAGACGGGGGAGTCGCCGATGCGCAGCCTGCGCGAGACCCGCCTCCGGCACGCCGCCCGCCTGCTGGAGGGCACCGACCTGTCCGTGGAACGTGTGGCCACGGCATCGGGCTTCGCCAGCCCCTTCCACTTCAACCGGGTCTTCCACGCCCGCTTCGGAGCTCCCCCGGGCGCGTGCCGGGCGTCACACCGGTGACGCCGGACTGGTCCACCCGGGTGACCCGGCCCCCGGCCGCCAGGGGCTCACACCCCGACGACCCGGAGGGACACCCACAGCGCGACCACGGCGGCGATCAGCGTCGCCGGTACGGCGAGCAGGCTGAGGCGGGTGAACTCGCGCAGGTCGACATGGTGGCCGTGACGCTGGACGATCCGTCGCCACAGCAGGGTGGCCGGCGACCCCGCGTACGTGAGGTTCGGGCCGATGTTCACGCCGAGCAGCACCGCCAGGAGCGCGCCCGGCCCGGACGGGGCGGCCGGCGGCAGCAGGACCAGCACCGCGGGCAGGTTGTTGATCAGGTTGGCCAGGAGGGCGGCCGGCACGGCGACGCCGAGCAGTGCCAGGAGCCCCGACCCGTCCGGCAGCGCGTGCCCGAGCGCACGGGCGAGGCCGTTGTCGACCACCGCGCGCACCATCACACCGAGGGCGAGCTCGAACGCCGGGAACGCGGGCGCCGAGGCCCGCACGACCGTGAACGGCGTCGCACGGCGGTGTACGCAGGCGCGGGCCGCGAGGACCAGCGCGCCCGCGGCGGCGGCCCAGGCCGGCTCCAGGCCCAGCGCCGACGTCACCGCGAACCCGGCCAGCGTGCAGGCCACCGTGACCAGTGCCGAACACGGGCCGTTCGGGCGTCTTCACGGCCTGGTCCCGCTCGTCCGGCGGGGCAGGTCGGCGCGAACGGGGCCCGCGTGGCTCACTCCTCGTCGAGCAGCGCCAGTTCCGCCCAGATCGTCTTGCCCTCGGGTGTGTGCCTGCTGCCCCAGCGCTGGGTGAGCTGGGCGACCAGGAGGAGGCCGCGCCCGCCCTCGTCCCAGGTCTTGGCGCGCCGCAGGTGCGGTGCGCTGTGGTTGGTGTCCGACACCTCGCAGATCAGCCTGGCCGTGTCGTGGATCAGGCGGAGCCGGATGGGGCGGGCGCCGTACCGGATGGCGTTGGTGACCAGCTCGCTGACCACCAGCTCGGTGGTGAACCCTGCCTCCTCCAGCCCCCACACGCCGAGCTGCTCGATCACCTGCTTGCGCACCGGGGCGACCAGCGCCGGGTCGGCCGGGATGTCCCAGGTCGCGACCCGCGAGGCGGGCAGCCCCTGGGTGCGGGCCAGCAGCAGGGCGACGTCGTCGCAGGCGCCGCCCGCCGGCAGCAGCTGGTGCAGGACCTGGTCGCAGGTCAGGTCCAGGGTCGCGGCGGTCCGCGACAGGGACTCGCGCAGCAGCTGGTGGCCGGCGTCCGCGTCCCGGTCGTGGGACTCGACCAGCCCGTCGGTGAAGAACGCCAGGACGGTGCCCTCGGGCAGATACAGCTCGGCCGCCTCGAAGGGCAGCCCGCCGAGGCCCAGCGGTGGCCCCGCGGGCAGCTCGACCTCCTCGGCCGTACTCCCCGGCCGCACCATGAACGGCGCGGGATGCCCGGCCCGGGCCAGCGTGCAGCGCCGCGACACCGGGTCGTACACCGCGTACAGACAGGTCGCCCCCACCTCGCCCGGGCTGCCGTCCGTGCCGGCCTCGTCGGAGAGCCGGAGGACCAGGTCGTCGAGGTGGGTGAGCAGCTCGTCGGGGGCGAGGTCGATGTCGGCGAGCGTGCGCACGGCCGTGCGCAGCCGTCCCATCGTGGCGGAGGCCTGGATGCCGTGGCCGACGACGTCGCCGACCACCATCGCGACCCGCATCCCGGACAGCGGGATCACGTCGAACCAGTCGCCGCCCACCCCGGCCCGTGCCGCCGGCAGGTAGCGCGAGCACGCCTGCACGGCCGCCGTGCTCGGCAGTGACTGCGGAAGCAGGCTGCGCTGCAGGGCGAGGGCGGTCTCGCGCTCCCGGGAGTAGCGGCGGGCGTTGTCCATGCAGACGGCGGCACGGGCCGTGATCTCCTCGGCCAGCAACTGGTCGTCCGGCGTGAACGGGTCCGGGCGGCGGAACCGGATGAGCACCGCGACGCCCAGGGTCGTACCGCGCGCCCGGATCGGCACGGACATCATGGCGTGGACGCCGTACTGCCGGATCCACTCCCTGCGGGCGGTGTCCTGGTTCAGCCACTGGGTGAGGGCCCCGGACGGCAGGACCGCCGCCGTCGTCCGGCCGGCCAGCAGGGAGTCGGCCTGCGGCGAGCCGGCGGGGTAGGTGTCCGGTTCGCCCGGCTGCACGACCGCCTCGGGACTGCCGGGGTCGGCCGATCGGTGAGCCGCCCGGCGCAGCGTGACCGGCGCGGTGAGCGGGCCGGTGGCGGCCTCGCCCCCGGGCTCGGGCGGGTCGAGCAGGTCGACGCTGACGAAGTCGGCGAGCCGGGGCACACAGACGTCCGCCAGTTCCTGCGCCGTCCGGACGACGTCGAGGGTGCTGCCGATCCGGCGGCTCGCCTCGTTGACCAACTGGAGCCTTTCGCGGGCCAGGTACTGGTCGGTGAAGTCGTGCACGGCCACGCACACCCCGCGCACCCGTCCCGCCTCGTCCCTGATCGGCGCCATCCGGGCCAGCCAGGCGTTCATCAGACCGTCCTCGCCGACCGGGAGGTAGGTCCGGATGTCGTGCCCCACGCCGGTGGTGAGCACGCGCTGGAGTTGCCGTTCGATCTCCTGGCCCTGCAGCCGGTCGCTGAGCTCGGACACGCGCAGGCCCCGCACCCGCTCCTCGGGCAGCCCGACGAGCGCGGCCAGGGCGCCGTTCATCCGGTACAGCCGGAGGTGCTCGTCGTAGATCGCGACGGCACAGGGCGACTGGATCAGCTCGGCCCGGTCCAGCGCACTGCTCGCCGGGCGGGACCGGGCGCTCTCCAGCGGGCTGACGACCAGCCATTCCCCGCCACCGCAGTCCGGGCCGGGCCGCCGGTGGGCGAGCAGCCAGACGGACACCGTGCGGCCGTCCTGGCGGCGCAGAGTGAGCGTTCCGTCCCACCGCGGTCCGTGGGTCGTGGGCGCCGGACCCTGGACGAGCCGCGCGGCGGGGCGCCCGACGACCTCGTCCGCCGTCCAGCCCAGCAGCCGCCGGGCACCTTCGCCCCACTCGGTCACCCGGCCCTCGGCGTCGATGACGGCCCGGGCCGTGGCAGCCTCGTCGAACGGGTACTCCGGGGTCATCGTCGTCACTCCATCGCGCATACGCACAGTGAACAATCGAGCCACATCGGTTCCAGCGTAGTGCGTGGCGGTCCCGTGCGAATCCGGTCGCGGGCGCCTGGCGCCAGGTCAGAAGCTGTTCCGTGACACGTTGTGAGTGCTTCGGTACGTCATCGGCTGCGGGTGACCCGTCTCGCCCGCATCCTGAGCGTCCTCCGTCCGTCCGGTACCGTCTCCAGGTCCCTCTGAGCTGGTGGTATTTACGGTCAAGTACCCTGGCGGTACCGTGAGGACATGCCAGCCCTCAACGTGGAGTTCAGTGATCGTGAGCTGGAGGACCTTCGGCAGATCGCCAAGGAGCGCGGTACGTCGATGAAGGCCCTCGTGCGTGAGGCGGCCGCCGCCGACATCGCGCGCCATCGGGCGCTGCAGGAGGGCGCCGAGGCCTTCCGCCGGTTCTTCGCCGCCCACGCGGACGAGTTCGCGGCCGCCTTCCCCGACGACGAGCCGCCCGCCGGTGGCGAGGGACGGGCCGCCTGAGAGATGGCACCCGTCCTGCACATCGACGTCCCCTGGCTCCTCCAGCGGCATGAGGAGGTCCTGCCGGACCAGCCGACGATCAACGACTTCTCCGCCCTGGTCGCCGCCGTCGCCCGGCACCGCGTCGACCCGCCCCGCCTCGGCGTGAACTCCGACCCCGCCTGGCGGGCCGGGGCCCTGCTGCACACCCTCGCCCTGCTCAAGCCCCTGCCCTCGGCCAACGCCCGCTTCGCCTGCGCGACCGCCGTGGCCTACATGTTCGTCAGCGGCGTCGGCATCGACCCGCCCTACGGCGCCCTGGTCGACCTCACCCGCGACCTGATCGACGGCAGGACGGACGCGTACGGGGCGGCGGACCGGCTGCGGTCCTGGCAGATCTGACTCCCGGTGCCCACGCGGGCGTACGGGAGTTTCACACGCGGCGCTCGAAATAGCGAATGGCGAGCCACGCGCGAGAGTTGCGGCCGAATTTTACTTTCTGTCAGTGGTCGGTATGTTGCTCAACCGCCTTGTTGGTCCAGAGCGAGCTGTGCAAAGGTGAACCCTCCGGCGGGGGGTAATGGCCGGGCGCACGCGCACAATTCACGCCCCTCGCACCCCGTGAAAAAGGTACGCACCAACCGGGCCGCCCTTTTTGACGGACAGAACTCCTGTGTCACCTTGCGTGGGAAGGAATCCGCTCAGTGCCCACCCCCCACCCCCCTCGTCCGCCTCACCCGCCGGCGGGCGGTGATCCGGCCGAGTCCGACGCCGCCCTCGCCGCCCGGCTGACCGGCGCCCCGGATGTCGAGGTCGCCCATTCCACGGCGCTGCTGTTCGCCCGCCACTGGCAGTCGGCCCACGACTACGCGGTGATCTGCCTCGCCTCCTCGGCGGGCATCGCGTCCATGGTCACCTCGGCGGCCTTCCACCAGGTCTTCGACCGTCTCACCCTGGGGGAGTCGGGCGAGGCGCTGCGGCCCCGGGTGCTGGTGACCGTGCGGGACGTCGTCCGGCTGTGGTCGGCGCAGGAGCGAATAGCGGGGGCACTGCCGGAGTTGCGGAAACCGGCCGGTGGGCGGGGTATGCGCGCCGCCAAGTCCATGACGCCGGAAAACCGCAAGCTGGCCGAACGCGCATTCCAGGGTCTTCCCGGAGCGGCCCGCACTCTGCTGTGGCACCACGAGGTCGAGGCGGAGCCGATCACCTTCCCGGCCGGTCTGCTCGGCACAGACACCGACACCGCGTCGGCCATCCTCGAACAGGCCCGGGACAAATTCCGCGAGGGCTGTGTACGGGCACATCAGGAACTCGCGCCGTCCAAGGACTGCCGCTACTACAACCGTCTCCTCGACGTCCCGATCCGCCGTGGCGGCGCCCTGCTGCCGGACGTCCAGCAGCACCTCGTGGAGTGCCGCTACTGCCGTGACGCCGCCGAGCAGCTCAGCCACTTCGAGGGCGGGCTGGGCGTGCTGCTCGCCGAGGCCGTGCTCGGCTGGGGCAGTCGCCGCTATCTCGACTCCCGGCCCGGCCGCAACCAGCACCGGCCGCGCACCCGCGCCGCGGCCCGTCGCAGCCGCGCCCGCCGCGTGGAGCGGCACGGCATCCTGGCCCGCCTCCCCGGCATGACCGGGCGCTCGTCCCGGGCGCTGCGCACGGGCGCGGGCATCGCCTCCGCCGCCCTGCTCGGCACGCTCCTCGCCACCAGTCTGTCGTCCTACGACGGTGACACGGACCCCACGGCCTCCGCGGGCGCCACCGAAGGCGCTGACGGCACCGAATCGCTACCCGGCACCGACACCCAGGCCCAGCCCACGGCCCCCGGCACCGCCCAGCTCCCGAACGCGCCCCGGCAGACCCGGCTGCGCAACGCCGAGAGCGAGCTGTGCCTCGACATCCGCGGCGAGCTCGAGGAGGCGGCGGCGGCCGTACTGGAGGCGTGCTCGCCGGAGCCGACCCAGCAGTGGTCGTACGAGACCGACGGGCAGTTGCGCAGCGTGGCCGACCCCGAACTGTGCCTGGACTCGCGCGCGGACGCCGGTGTCGTCATCCTCGGCGCGTGCGCGGGGGAGTGGGACGGGCGCGCGAACGACGTGCGCTACGACCTCACCGTGCAGGGCGAGTTGCTGCCGCGCTGGGACGAGCAGCTGGCGCTCTCCGTCACGACCGGCGACCCGGGCGCCGACATCGTCGTCAAGGTCCGCGACGGAGCCGACGACCAGCGGTGGCTGACCGATCCGCAGACGGCCGGCGCGGGCTCGCTGTCGGTCGCGGAGACGATCGACGCGTCGGCGCGGCAGGCGGGGCTGGGGAGCGGGGGCTAGACCCTGGCGTGACACCGCCGTCGTCCGCCCGGAGGGCGCAGCTGACGCCACGCGGCGAAGGGAGTTCGGCGACAGGGGCGCAACGACACCTGGCGGACGCGCCCGGGTGCCCGGTGGCCCTGACCGGCGTCGGCGCCGGCCAGGGCGCGACCGCCGCCCGTGCGGCGGTCAGGCGGGTCCCTCCACGACGTCGGCGGGACCTATGGTCCCGGGGGTGGCGTGGCCCGACAGGGCGAGGGTCAGGTCGAGTTCGGCGAGCAGGCAGCGGATCACGTGCTCCACGCCCCCCTGGCCGTCGAGCGCGAGACCGTAGACGTAGGGCCGTCCGACCAGGACCGCCCGCGCACCCAGGGCCAGCGCCTTGAAGACGTCGTCCCCCGTACGTACCCCGCTGTCGAACAGCACCGTCAGCCGGTCACCGGCCGCCGCCACCACGCCGGGCAGCGCGTCGGCCGCCGCCACGGAACCGGCCACCTGGCGCCCGCCGTGGTTGGACACCACGACGCCGTCCATCCCGGCGTCGGCGGCCTGCCGGGCGTCGTCCGGGTGCAGGACACCCTTGAGGACGATCGGGCCGTCCCAGTTCTCCCGCAGGAACGTCAGGTCCGGCCAGGTCTTGGCGGGGTCGGCGAACATGCCGACGAAGTGCATCACCGCCGCGTCGGGATCCTCGTGCACGGGCTTGGCCAGGCCCGCGCGGAAGGCCGGGTCGGTGAAGTAGTTGGCGGTGCCGACACCGTGCAGGAACGGCAGATACGCCTGGTCCAGGTCGCGTGGCCGCCACGCCAGCAGCGGCGTGTCCAGGGTGACCACCAGGACGCTGAACCCGGCCGCCTTCGCCCGCTTCAGGAAGCTGCGGGTCACCTCACGGTCCTTGGCCCAGTACAGCTGGAACCAGCGCTCGGCGTCGCCCATCGCCTCCGCGACCTGCTCGATGGGCGTGCTGGAGGCAGAGGACAGTACAAAGGGCACGCCCTGCGCGGCGGCCGCCCGGGCGGCGGCGCACTCCGCGTCCGGATGCATGATCGACAGCACCCCGACCGGCGCCAGCGCCACCGGCGCGGGCAGGGCGCGGCCCAGCACCTCGACCGACAGGTCCCGCTCGTGCACGTCCCGCAGCATCCGCGGCACGATCCGGCGGCGGCGCAGGGCCGCCCGGTTGGCGCGGGCCGTGCTGCCGTCGCCGGCGCTGCCCGCGACGTAGCCGACGGGTCCGGGTCCGAGCCGCTGCTCGGTGAGCTCCTCCAGACGGGTCAGGTCGGTCGGCAGCCGCGGCACGGCTCCCGTCATCCCGTTCAGATAGATCTCGTACTGGAAGTCGGCCCAGTGTTTCGCCATCGCCAGGTCCCCGCCCTCTCGCCGTCGAGCCGCGTCGTCCCGACGATACTGGCGAGTAAGGGCAGGTCCGTCCAGCGGTGCGCCTCACTCCCGGGCGACCGACCGGTGCAGGATCGTGGCCAGTTCGCGGGGCCGGGAGTACATCGGCCAGTGCCCGGTGTCCATCCGCACCAGCTCCCAGTGCTCACCGGCGAGCAGCGCCCGCGCGGCGCCCGACGGCTCCTCCCCGTCGAGCAGGCACTTGACGTACGTCGCCGGGAGCTCGGCCAGGGAGCCGGACAGGACCGCCGTCTCGGTGAGCGTCGCACCCGGGTGCGGGGTCGAGTCCCGCACGATCCGGGCGATCTGGTCGTCCGTCAGGCCTTGGCCCGCGAAGTCATCGGCGGTGAGCGGCAGCCAGCGGCCGTCGTTCTTCTCGATCGCCGCGCGTACATGGTCGCTCGGCCACCCCGACAGGAAGGACTCCCCGTCGACGGGCACATCGGCGTCCACGAACACCATCCGGGCCAGCCGGTCGCCGATCCGCTCGCCGGCCTGGCCGACCGGGACGCCGGAGTAACTGTGCCCGACGAGCACGACGTCCCGCAGGTCCAGGCGCTCGACCTCGTCGACGATGTCCCGGACGTGCGTCTGCTGCCCGGCCGGCTCGTCCCTTCTCCCGGCGAGGCCGGACAGGGTCAGCGGATGCACCCCGTGTCCGGCCCCGCGCAGCTCCGCCGCCACCTCGTCCCACGCCGAGGCGCCGAGCCACGTACCTGCCACAAGCACGAATTCGGTCATGGCGGCAACGTAGCGCGTGGCACCGACAACTGCCGGGGAACGGCGGGCAGGGGTCAGTCGGGCAGCCTCGTCGGCTCCCGCGGAGGGACGAAAAGGGCAAAACGGACCGCGCCCGGAGTGCATCCGGAATGTTTCAGGCCGATTAACGAACCGCGGAAATCCAGCCATTCGGCCATGCCGGTGATCAAGAACGGCACCTTCACGCGGTTGTAACGTTCGAATTCCGTGACTTCGCGCCACTGCTTCAATACGCAAGGTTACTGAAACTCGTGGGGTCGAGGTGAGTTTCGGTGGCGGACTAGGCAGACTCGCCGTCGCCGGTCGGGCACCGACCAACGCCCACTCCGGCACGACACGCAATCAAGCGGAAGGATGCACACAATGCGGAACCCCGCGCGCTGGGCAGCGACCCTCGGCCTCACGGCCGCCGCCGTCTGCGGACCTCTGACCGGAGCCGCGCACGCCAGCCCCGCCGCCGATCCGGCCTCGCTCTACGCCCCGTCAGCCCTGGTGCTCACCACAGGCCACGGAGAGAGCTCGGCCACCGTCACCCCCGAGCGGGCGGTGACGCTGAGCTGCGCCCCGAAGGCGTCCGGGACGCACCCGAACACCGTCGCGGCGTGCGCCGAACTACGCGGCGCCGACGGGAACTTCGACGCCCTGGAAAGTAGAAGCGGAGTGTGGTGCACCCGTGAGTACGACCCCGTGGTCGTCCGGGTCGACGGTGTCTGGCAGGGCCAGTACGTCTCCTATGAGCGCACCTTCGCCAACGAGTGCGTGAAGAACTCGTACGGAACGAGCGTCTTCGCGTTCTAGGACCGGGATCGCCGGGCCCCCGTGAATGCCGCGAACGACCCGCAGTTGGGGAGTGCGGGCCGTCGTCGCGGGGGCCCTGGTGGGTCTCGCCCCAGGGGTCGGCCGGGCGGAGTGGGGCCGCCCGCCGACCTCTGGGATCACTCGTCGGGCCGCTGCGCCCGGGCTCGGTGACTGGTGTCGCACCAGGGGTAGCGGCGACTGCGCCGGCAGGTGCACAGCGCGACCAGGAAGCGGTCGGAGGAGACGGTCGTGCCGTCCTCCAGCTCCACTTCCACCGGCCCCTCCACCAGCAGGGGCCCGTGGCGCTGGACGGTGATCCGGCGCGGGGTGTCAGACGGGGAGTTCGGCACGGACGACCACCAGCTCTTCCTTGTCCTCGGTGGCGGACAGCAGCCCCCGCTCCCGCAGCCACCCTTGTCTCTCCCGCAGCACGGGACCGAAGGCGATCCGGCGCCGGCGCGTCAGGCTCGCCTTCAGCCCGGCGGCACGCAGCAGCGTCAGGGTCCGCTCGGGCGCGCTGAGGGCCGAGTGGACGACCAGCAGGACTCCGCCCGGGCGCAGCAGGGCGGGTGCCTCCCGGCAGATGCGGTCCAGGATCAGCCGCCCGTCGTGGCCCGCGTCCCACGCCCGGGCCGTGCCGCGCGGCGCTGAATCCGGGTCCGGGTCGGGGACGTACGGCGGGTTGGCCAGAATGACGTCGAACGTCTGCCCGCGCACGGGATCGAAGAGGTTTCCGCGCAGGATGCGGACCCGCAGTCCGGACAGCCGGGCGTTGATCCGGGCCGCCCAGACCGCGCGTCGTGACACGTCGACGGCCGTGACCCGCAGGCCCCGTCGCGCGGCGTGCAGCGCCAGCGCTCCACTGCCGGTGCCGACGTCGAGAACGTCCGCACCCGGTGGGAGCGGCTCCTCGGACAGGGCCTCGGCCAGCAGGTCTGTGTCTTCCTGAGGCGTGTAGACGCCGGGTGGCACCAGTGGGTTCACGCCGACCAGGTACCCGCGCGTTCAGAAAATATGGGAAGTTTCGGGTGGGAGGGGTGGGGAAAGCGGTGTCCGGAGCGACGACCTGCCCGCCTGCCAGTCGGTGAGCAGCCGCTGTGCGAGCCGGTCCTCGGCATACCCGGTCGCGTCGATGCCGAAGGCGACGTCCCGGGCCAGCCGCGGCTCCTCCGCCAGCAGACCGCCGATGACGTCATGCCGTACGACCTGCTCGTGCACGGCGTCGGCCTCGACGTGCTCGTCGTAGAAGTGCTCGGCGGCCGGGCCGGCCCCGGTCCTGCGCATGGCCTCGGCGAGCCGCCGGGAACCCGGCGACGAGGTGATCTCCACGGCGGCGAAGTGGCCCACCAGGGCACCCCGCAGCGACCGGTGCAGGCCGAACAGGGACATGAGGTTCACCGTGGTGAGGAGTTCGGCGCAGGCCGCGTCCAGGTAGTGCCCGTACGTCGTGTCCAGGCCCAGGTCCGTCATCAGGTGGGCGAACAGCAGGGCGTGGACGCGGTCCGGGCGGCCGCCGCCGAACTCGTCGAACTCCACCGCCGCCATACCCGCCTTCGCCCTGCCCCACAGCCGGGGCAGCACCCAGGCGTGCGGATCCGCCTCCTTGAGGTGGTACAGCGAGCGCTGCGCCGCGTACTCGCGCACCTGCCACAGCTCGCCCTTGTCGCGCAGGAAGTGGCTGACCCCGGTGCCGTCGACCGGCTCGACGAGGATCTCCGCGAGCGCGTCGTCGACGTCGTCGTGCACGGGGGTGTCGGCGCGCAGGGCGGACAGGAAGCGGTCCTCCAGCGCGGCGCGGACGCCCAGCAGGCCGGGGTCCCACTCACGGTCCTCGGGTACGCCCGCGAACCCGCGGTAGTGGAGCTCGTAGCAGAGGTAGAGGGCGAGCTGGAGGTCGTCGCCGTACGGCATCGCGCCCGCGATCTCCCCGGTGCCGGGCAGTGGGCCCGTGCCCCGGAGGTGCTCCAGGACCGAGGCGGAGAGGGGGCCGCGGGCGGACGGCAGCCGTGGTTCCTGATGGTCGTGCGTCATGCGGGACCGAGTACCCGCGTGACGCCAAGGCTCCCGCCCGACGGGCACCCGGCTTCGCGGGTTTCCCGAGGCCCATGAGGGCACCAGTGATCAACTGCACGCTGAAGCCGCCACCCGTGCCGGCCGGTGTGTGGTGGGGGCTGCGCGCGGATGGACGAGAGCGTCAGGACGTGGCGGACGCGAGCCGCAGCGGCACCGGGTCCGGCGGTGCGGTCTCCTCGCTGAGCCGGCTGACCTCCGCCCACCAGGACGGGCCCTCCTCGATGTGCCGCAGCAGGACACCCTCGCGGATCGCCCACGGGCATACGGTGACGTTCTTCAGCCCGGTCACCTTCATGGCCGTGTGCCCGATCACCGCCCCGGCCAGGCTCTGCCCGGCGCGCGGCGCGGAGATGCCCGGCAGCTGGGCCCGCTCGGTGGGAGGCAGGGCGGCCAGCCGGGTCATGGCGGCGCGCAGGTCGGCGCGCCGCAACTGCCTTTCGACGAAGGGCCCTTCGCGCCCCGGCACGGCACCGCACAGCCGGCCCAGTTGCTGGAAGGTCCGCGAGGTGACGACCGCCGACCGCGGCCCCTCCCAGCGGATCCGCGCGCCTACGTCCCGCAGTTGGTGGCGCACCTTGCGGCGCAGCGCCTTCACCTGGTCCTGCGACGGAGCATCCTGGACCGGGAAGAACTCGTGCGTCAGCCGCCCCGCGCCCAGCGGCAGCGAGGCCACGAAGTCCGGCAGGCGCCCCCGCCCGAACGCCACTTCGAACGAGCCGCCCCCGATGTCCAGCAGCGCCAGCGGCCCCGACCGCCACCCCATCCAGCGCCGCGCCGCCAGGAACGTCAGCTCGGCCTCCACCTCGCCTGGCAGCGTGCACAGTTCCACCCCGCTCCGGGCCCGGACGGCGCGCAGCACCTCCAGCCGGTTCGGGGCGCTGCGCACGATCGTCGTGGCGAAGGCCAGCGGCCCCGCCGCGCCCCACCGCTGCGACGTGCGACTCGCCTCGGCGACCGCCTCCGCCAGCCGTTCCGTGGCCTCCTCGGGGATCGCCTCCCCCGTCTTGACGTGCTCGGACAGCCTCAGCCGCCACTTGGCGGTATGAACCGGCAGCGGAACCCCGCCCTGCGCGTCCGCCACCACCAGCCGGACCGTTCTCGACCCCACGTCCACCACACTGATTCGCATGGACGGGCGAGTACCCGCTCGCGACCCCCTCCAACTGTCTCCGCCACCCGTGCGCCGTCCGGAGTGCGCCCGTACGCCGGACGGCCGCCGTCTCCTTGATGACGGCGGCCCTCGGTCCGGACGGCCGGTCCCTCGACGACGTGGCCTGCGCACGGACCAGCCGGCTGGTGGCGTCTTCTGGGACAAGGGAACCACTCCAGGGAAAGGTGTTCGCGAGGTAACGAGTCCCTAAACGAAACTGTTTCGTACACATAGCGAAGGGCTGGTCATCATGCCCGCCGACCTCACCGGCACCTACCTGAACCTGGACGACGGCCGCCCCGCGATCCGCTTCGGCCGCGCCTACGGCCACCCGGTGGAGCGCGTGTGGCACTTCGTCACCGACCCCGACGAACTCGCCGAGTGGTTCCCGTCCCGCGCGGAGATCGAGATGCGCCCCGGCGGCCGCGTCACGTTCGGCGGCGACCCCCACATGGCGGACTCCACCGGTGAGGTGATCGCCGTGGACCCGCCTCGGCACCTGTCCTTCGAGTGGGGCGGCGACGAGGTCCACTTCGATCTGGAGGAGACCGACGGCGACAGCACCCGGTTCACCCTGACCAACGTCCTCGACGCCGCCGACACGGCCGCACGCAACGGCGCCGGCTGGGAGGTCTGCCTGGCGGCGCTGGACGCCAAGGCGCGCGGGGAGCGCTTCGAGGAACCGCACGCGGGGTCGGACGCGCACTGGAAGGGCTTCTACCAGGGCTACGTCGACGCGGGTGTCCCGTCGGGAGCCCCGATCCCGGGACAGCCCTGACCCCGTCAGGCCAACTGCCGGCGCACCAGCTCGTGAAGCCTGCCGCGGGTGTCCGCGAGCAGTTGCGCCGGGGGGCCCTGCTGGGCGACCTTGCCGTCCTCCATCACGATGACGCGGTCGGCGTCCAGCACCGTCGACAGGCGGTGGGCGATCACGACGCGGGTGGCGTTGAGCGCCTTGGTGCTCTCGATGACCATGCGCTGCGTCTCGTTGTCGAGGGCGCTGGTCGCCTCGTCGAAGAACAGGATGCGCGGCCGGCGGATCAGCGCCTGGGCGATCATCAGCCGCTGCCGCTGGCCGCCGGAGACCGCCCCGTTGCCCGCGACGATGGTGTGCAGGCCCATCGGCATCCGCTTGATGTCCTCGGCGAGGCCCGCCATCTCGGCCGCCGCCATCGCCTCCTCCGGTGTGTACGGCTCGGTGCCGCAGATGACGTCCAGGATCGAGCCGGTGAACGGCTGCGCGTGCTGGAGGACCACCCCGCACTGGCGCCGTACGGCGGACTGGTCGAGCGCCGCCAGATCCTGGCCGTCGTACAGCACGCTCCCGGAGACCGGCTTGTCGAAGCCGATGAGCAGCCGCAGCAGCGTCGACTTGCCGCAGCCGGACGGCCCGACGACCGCCACGAACTCGCCCGGCCGCACCTCGAACGACACGTCGTCGAGGACCAGCGGCCCGTCGTCGGAGTACCGGAACGACAGCCGCCGCGCCTCCACGGCCCCGGTGAGCGGCCCCGGCCGGGTGCTGGCCGTGCGCACCTCCGGCGTCGCCCGCAGCACCGGCTTGATCTCCTCGTAGAGGGGCAGCGCGGCCACCAGCGACACGAACGCGCCCGTGATCTGGGTGACCGAGGTGAGCAGCATCGTCACCGAGGTGTTGAAGGCGAGGAACTCGGCTGCGGACATCGAGCCCCGCGCCGGTCCCGCGAGCAACATGAACATCACCAGTGAGCACAGCGGCAGATAGATCGCGCCGAGCACGGTGGTGAGGTTCTTGATCCGGCCGAGACGCTGCTGGAGCTCCCGGCTGCGCGCGAACTCGCGGGCCCAGGCGGCGTACGCGTAGTTCTCGGCCGCCGCGACCCGCAGCTTGGGCAGCCCGCGCAAGGTCTGGAACGCCCGGTTGTTCAGCTTGTTGGCGAGCACCGTCAGCCGCCGCTGCCAGCGCACCTGCCACAGCCCGAGCCCGAGGAAGACACCGGCGATCACGACGAGCATGCCCATCGCTGCCAGCGCCATCGGCACGCTGTACCAGAGCAGCAGCCCCAGGTTCATCGCCCCCACGGTCACCGACTGGGCGACGGTCGGGCCGACCCCCGCGAGCAGCCTGCGGATCGCGCTGATGCCCATGGCCGCGCTGGCCAGCTCGCCCGTGGAGCGGCCGGTGAAGAACTTCGTCGGCAGCCGCAACAGCCGGTCCCACACGGCCGGTTGCAGCGTCGCCTCGATACGGCCCTCCAGACGCAGGATGGTCATGTTCTGGAGCAGCATGAAGGCGGCCGCGACGACGCTGCTGACCATCACCGCCAGACAGACCTGCGCGATCAGTCCCGCCTGCGCCTTCGGCACGAACTCACCGAGCACCTTGCCGGTCGCGATGGGCACCAGCGCGCCGATCGCCACCGTCACCAGCCCGCTGAGCAGCAGTCCGGTCACATCCCGGCGCGTACCGCGCATGCAGAACCGGAGCAGCCCGAGCGGACCCAGCGGGCGTTCGGGCAGCGGCCGGTAGAACATCACCGCGCGTGGCTCGAACTCCGGCGCGTTGGCCCTCTCGATCGGCGTCTCGCGTCCGGTCGCCGGATGCACCGCCACATAGCCGCCACGCCGCCACAGCAGCGCGACCGGCGCCCCCGACAGCGCCCGGTGGCCCACCAGCGGGCCCACGTTGTCACGCCACCAGCTGCCGTCCAGCCGTACCGCGCGGGTGCGGACGCGTGAGGCGAGGGCGATGCGCTCGACCGGGTCGAGACGGTCGCTCTCGGCGCCGCCGTGCCCGGGGTCCGCCAGCGGGATCCCGGCCGCGGCGGCGACCAGCTTGGACGCGGCGTACGTGGCGTCCGCGTCGGCGGCGGTGGTGCGCTTGGCCGACGGCTTGCCGATCGCCGCGAGCAACGTCCGGTCGGCCTGCGCGCGTACCTGCTCACCGGCCTTGATGCCGGCGGCCGTACGGGTCTCGTGGGTGCGCTCCAGCTGCTCGATCCAGCGGTCCAGCGTGGTCAGCAGGCGGTACTGCTGGTCGACCATGCTCTGCCAGACCGCCGGGTCCATCAGCAGGTCGGCCGCCGCCTCCGCGCCGTACAGGGAGCCGTACTGGACGCTGCCGGGCGGTACCTGCATCCAGAACACGTCGTCGTCGTCCCCCGTGTTCGCATGCGCGCCCACGGGGGCACCCCCGTTTTCGGCGGCCCCCGCACCGGCCGTCGGCGCCTGGAAGAGGATCGCCAGGCTGCGGCCGACGCCGAGCGCGAGAGCGTACTCCAGCGGACTCGTCGTCGGCGGGACGTACTGCGGGTTGCCGTACTCGTCGTACGACCATGTCTGTGTCACCGCGGGCTGGTACAGCTCCCGCAGCCCGATGCGGTGCACCACGCAGTCCCTGACCGGACGGGCGATCAGCGTGTGCTGTGGGCCCGGCACCGGGCCGAGCAGCAGCGAGCCCGCCTCCAGCCGGCCCAGGTGGTGCCAGTGGCCCTGCTGCGCCGCGTCCACCGCGAAAAGGTCCAGGGCACCCGCCGCGACCAGCCACAGCGCCTGCGGACCCTCCAGGTCCAGTCGGCTGAACCCGGCGCAGTCGAGGGGCGTGCCCACCTGTCCGAGCGCCCCGAGGACGTAGTCGTCGCCGTGCACGGCTCTCATCTCACCGCTCCCTGACCAGCGCCGCGTACGCGCCGCCGCGCGCCACCAGTTCCTCGTGCCGGCCGCGTTCCACGATCGTGCCGTGCTGGAGTACGACGATCTCGTCGCTGTCCCGCACGGTGCTGAGCCGGTGTGCGATCACCACGCAGGCGCAGCCGCGCCGGCGCAGGTTGTCCATGACGGCCAGCTCGGTCTCGGCGTCGAGCGCGCTGGTCACCTCGTCCAGCACGAGGATGCTCGGCCGGCGCACCAACGCCCGGGCGATCTCCAGCCGTTGGCGCTGCCCGCCGGAGAAGTTGCGCCCGTCCTGCTCGACCCGGCTGTGGATGCCGCCGGGGCGGCGCATGACGACGTCGAGCAGCGCGGCGTCCCTGAGCGCCTCCAGCACCGCCTCGTCCGGGATGGACGGGTCCCACAGCGCCACGTTGTCCCGGACCGAGCCCTCGAACAGGAACACATCCTGGTCGACGAAGGAGACGGAGGCCCCGAGCGCGCCGCGCGGGATGTCCTCCAGGCGCTGCCCGTCGATGCGGATCACGCCCTCCCAGGGCGTGTACAGGCCCGAGATCAGCCGGGAGACGGTCGACTTGCCGCTGCCCGAGCCGCCCACGAGCGCGACCTGCTGACCGGGTCCGACCGTCAGGTCGAAACCGGCGAGGAGGGGTTTGTCGAGCGGGCTGTAGCCGAAGGTGATGTTCTCCAGCTCGACATGGCCGTGCAGCCTGCGCGTGGAGTCGCCGCCCGCGCGGTCGTACAGCGGGTCGGTGCGGAAGTTCTCCACGTCCTTCAGGCGGGCCACGTCGGCCGCGAAGTCCTGGATGCGTCCCGCGACGCCGTTGAGGCGGGTCAGCGGGGCTGTGAAGCGGGTGACCAGCGCCTGGAAGGCGACCAGCAGGCCGACGGAGATGTGACCCTCGATCGCGCGCATGCCGCCGATCCACAGGATCAGGGCGCTGTTCAGCGTGGCGAGCGTCGGCGCGACCACGCCCAGCCAGGCGCTCGGCACCCCGAGCCGCTGCTGCTCCTCCAGGGTGGTGGCGTGCTGCCCGGCCCATTTGCGGAAGTAGCCGTCCTCGCCGCCGGTCGCCTTCATCGTCTCGATCAGCTGGAGCCCGGTGTACGCCGTGTTCGTCAGCCGGGCGTTGTCGGCGCGGAGCTTGGCGGTACGGGTCGCGCGCAGCCGGATGACGACGCGCATGGCGACGACGTTCAGCAGCGCCACGCCGATGCCGACGAAGGTGAGCTGCGGGTCGTAGGTGTAGAGGAGCACGGCGTAGAGCACCACGACCACCGCGTCCACGCCCGCCGACGCCAGGTCACGCGCCAGCGTCTCGGCCACCGCGTCGTTCGACTGGAGGCGCTGCACCAGGTCGGCCGGGCTGCGCTGGGAGAAGAAGGTGACCGGGAGCCGCAGCAGATGGCGCAGGAAGCGCGCGCTGGACAGGGTCGAGGAGATGATGCGGCCGTGGTGCAGGTTGGCCTGCTGCAACCAGGTCAGCACCAGCGTCAGCAGCACGCAGGCGCCCATGGACGCGAACAGCACGTCCAGCAGCGAGGTCTGCCCGCCGATCAGGAACATGTCGATGTAGGTACGGCTGAGCGCGGGCACCGCCGCGCCGACCACCACCAGCAGCAGGCTCGCCAGCACCGCGGCGGGCATGGTGCCGGCGGTGCCGCGCAGCCGGGCCGGCATCGCGCCCCAGACGCCCGGCTTGCGTCCGCCGCGGGTGAAGCCGTCGCCCGGCTCCATGGTGAGGACGACGCCGGTGAAGCTGCTGTCGAAGTCCTCGATCGGCACGAAACGACGGCCCTTGCCGGGGTCGTTGACGAACACGCCCCGGCGGCCGAAGCGGCGGCCGATGCCGTCGTAGACGACGTAGTGGTTGAACTCCCAGAACAGGATGGCCGGCGCCTTCACCTCGGCGAGGGCGGCCAGGTCCATCTGCATGCCCTTGGCGGTCAGTCCGTAGCTGCGCGCCGCCTTCAGCAGATTGCTGGCGCGCGAGCCGTCGCGGGAGACACCGCAGGCGATGCGCAGCTCCTCCAGCGGCACGTGCTTGCCGTAGTGGCCGAGGACCATCGCGAGGGAGGCGGCGCCGCACTCGACGGCCTCCATCTGCAGGACGGTGGGGGTGCGGACCGTTCTGCGGCGGCCCTTGGGGACGGTGCGCTTGGGCGGGGCGGCCCGGCGCCGGCCACGGGTCTCGGGTGCGGCGGTGGTCACGGCAGCAGCCAATCGACGGGACGCTGATCGGCCAGCCGGATCGAACCCGTGGCCATCGTCATGGAGGTGAGGGTGTACGGCGGTCCGTCGGCCGACGACCACTTGTAGCCGCTCCTGGTGCCGGAGGACCGGTCCAGGCGCACCAGTACGGCGACGGGGCGGCCGTCCTTGGTGAACTGTTCGCCGAGCTGGTTGTCGCCGAGGAACGAGGCGATCTCCCGCGGCGACTGCGGGGCGCGGTCCACGGACTTCACATGGCCGCGCAGCACGCCGTACTCCTGGGTGGGGACCGTCTGCACGGTCAGGTCCACGGCCGCGTCCGCGGGGATGGACCCGGCGTTCTCGGCGGGCACGTACACGGTGGCGTACAGCGGGTCGTCCGCGTCGGCGACCTTCTCGACGGCGGCGACGTTCGCACCCGTAGAGATGATCTGCCCGATCGTGGCGGCGAGCGCGGTGAGGCGGCCGGCGGCGATGGTGCGGACCTCGGTCTCGCCCTCGGCGGTACGGATTTTCAGGACGGGGGAGTTCGCGGGGAGGCGCTTGCCCTCCTCGGCGAGGATCGCGGTGACCTGGCCCGCGACCGGGCTCTGCAGGATGTAACTGCCCTCGCCGTGCGTGAGGACGGCGGGTGCGCTCACGGTGGAGGTGACCGAGCCGGTCACGGCCCACACGGACGCGGCGGCCATCGCGACCACGGTCACCGACAGCACGAGCCAGCCCTGCGGGCGGGCGAGGCGCACCGGGAGGTCGAGTTCCTCGGGCGACTGGAGCTTGGCGAGGGCCTGTTGGCGGAACTGCACGGATCTTCCCTCACCGGGTGGACTGTGTGACGGCATCCGAAGAGTCCCGGGGCCGGGAAACGGCTCCGGGACTCAACGGCACTGGCGTGCGATCAGAGACCGGCGACCAGGTTGGTGACCGGCGCGGTGTTCAGGCCGGTGGCGCCCTCGACGGTGCCGACGACCGTGTCGACCAGACCGGAAACCGGGGCGATGCCGTCCACGGCGCCGACGACGGTGTTCACGGCGTTCACGGACAGGCCGCCGGAGACGTTGTCGAGCTCGGCGTCGGAGATCTCGACGGTCTCAACCTGGGGGGTGGAGTTCATGATGGAACTTCCCTTCGTATGGCAATTTCACAAGGGGGGAGCGGCCCCCTCTGGGGACAGATGGACGGCCGCGACCGCGGGCGCCGGGCACCCCTGGCCGGGGAGCCCTCGCGGACCCTGCGGTGCGATGGATCAAAGCACGCGGCGCTACCGGGCTTCCAATCAAACACAGGCCTCATCAGGGCACTTGAGTCACAGCGGCCCCCATCCGTGCAGGCGTGGGCACGGCTTGTCGGCGACTTCTTCACATGGTGCCCGGCATCGCCCCGCACCGGCTCTTGCGGTCCCGGCGGCGAATCCGGCACTCCAGCCCCAAAGGCGTGCCCCGGGGCGCGCGAATGTGCAGAACCCCGGGGCTCGGTGACTTGGTTGAGTATTGAATGTGCAGATTCCCTGAAGCGAGGATTCCGCTAGTGGTCCTGAACGGACCGTTGCTGATCGATTACCGGCCGTATCAGCCCAGGAGTGCATAGACGGTGCTCGCGTGGGCCGCGAGTTCACCCGTCCGCTCGGCCGTCATGGAGATGTCGGCGAACGCCGTCCGGCGGCCCAGCTTGGTCAGGACCGCCACGATCAGGACATCCGAGTCCGTCACCGCGCGCTGGAAGGACGTCGACTGCTGAACGGTCGTCATCGGGACGAAGGTGCCCCGCGCCGCCGAGACGACGACCACGGTGGCGGTGTCGGCGGCGGCCATCAGGGCCTGCCCGCAGAGCGCGCCGCCCTCCCTGGCCAGCGCCGCCGACCAGGGCAGGCGCAGGGTGGCGCGGTCCTCGCTCAAGTCCTGAACGGACAGCCCGAGTTCCAGCACCCAGGGGGCGAAGTTGGCGGAGAGGATCTTGTCGGCTTCGGCGGTCGTCATCGTCATATGGGGGATTGTTCCCGGCGCGCGGCGGGCGCGCGCGGAGCATGGCCGATTCGGCGTACGGACGGGCGCGTGGCGAAGCGGAATTGAACGTCCCGCGTGCCCCGTGCGTACCAGTGGCCATCCAGGCGCCCCAACAGCTGCCAAGAGACGGCGGCACGGACCCCGTCCTCCAGGAGGTCGAGAACCCTTGAGTCACAAGCGAATTCCGAAGCGCAAGGCCGCAATCGCGGTGGGCGGCGTGGCGGCGCTCGGAGCGGCCGCGCTTCTTCTGCCGAACGCCAACGCGTCCCAGGACGGCGCAGAGGACACGGCCGCGGCGCCCAGGACCCTGAAGGCGGGCGACGCCTCGGACCTCGCCTCGCAGCTCGCCGGTCTCCTCGGTGACGCCTTCGCGGGTTCCTACTACGACGAGGACAACCAGCAACTCGTCGTCAACGTGGTCGGCGACAACAACCAGCTGGTCGTCCAGGCCAAGAAGGCCGGCGCCGCGGTCCGCCAGGTCGAGAACAGCACGGCCGAACTGAAGTCCGCCGCGCAGACCCTGAAGACCGAGGCCACCATCCCGGGCACCTCGTGGGCCGTCGACCCCAGGACGAACAAGATCCGGGTCACCGCCGACAGCACCGTCACCGGCGCGAAGTGGGACACGCTGGAGTCGACCGTGCAGGGCCTCGGCTCCGGCATGGCGACCATCCAGAAGTCGGCCGGCACCTTCAAGACCTTCGCCTCCGGCGGCGACGCGATATTCGGCGGTGGCTCCCGCTGCTCGCTCGGCTTCAACGTCACCGCGGGCGACGGCTCCCCGGCCTTCCTGACCGCCGGTCACTGCGGCGTCGCGGTCGCCGAGTGGTCGGACGCGCAGAACGGCGCCCCGATCGCCACCGTCGACCAGGCCGTCTTCCCCGGCGAGGGCGACTTCGCGCTCGTGAAGTACGACGACCCGGCGACCGAGGCGCCGAGCGACGTCGACGTCGGCGGCGGGCAGACCGTCCCGATCCTCCAGGCGGCGGAGGCCACCGTCGGCCAGGAGGTCTTCCGGATGGGCAGCACGACCGGCCTCGCCGACGGCACGGTCACCGGGCTCGACGCCACCGTCAACTACCCGGAGGGCACGGTCACCGGCCTCATCCAGACCGACGTCTGCGCCGAACCCGGCGACAGCGGCGGCTCGATGTTCACCCAGGACGGCCTGGCCCTCGGCCTGACCTCGGGCGGCAGCGGCGACTGCACGGCCGGCGGCGAGACCTTCTTCCAGCCGGTCACGACGGCACTGGAGGCCGTCGGCGCGACGCTGGGCGGGGACGCGGGTGGCGCCGGTGCGGGCGACGACGCCGGCGCGGGCGCCGGTGACGAGGCGGGTGCCGGTGAAGAAGCCGGTGCCGGCGCGGACGACGACGCGGGCGCCGGTGCCGGTGAAGGCGCCGGAGCCGGCGAGGACGCCGGTGCGGGTGCCGGTGAAGAAGTCGGTGCCGGTGCCGGTGAGGACGTCGGCGGCGAGCAGGCCGGTGAGGACGTCGGCGGCGAGGACGCCGGTGCCGGCGGCGACCACGCGGGACCGGAGGACGGCTCCGGGCCGACCGGGACCCAGTGACCCGGAGCTGACCACGGTCCGGCCCTCCGGCGGGAGGGCCGGACCGCTCCGTTCCCGCGGCGCCCGGCCGCCGACCGCCCGCGTCCGTGACCCCTCAGATGTCCCCGTCGCCCCGCGTCCGCAGCAGCATCAGTGCCACGTCGTCGACCCGCTCCTCCGTGTCCCCCTGACCCACCATCACGTCGGCCAGCTCGTCCAGGGGCAGGTCCCCGGCCTCGGCCAGCCGCCGTCCCAGTTCCGCGAGCGCGTCCTCGATGTCGACGCCGGGGGACTCGACCAGCCCGTCCGTGTAGAGGACGAGCACCGAACCCGGCGGCAGGTCCACCTCGGTCGTCGGATAGGTCGCCGAGCCGTCGATCCCGAGCAGCGGCCCGCCCGCGAGGTCGAGCACCCGCACCTTGCCGTCCGGCCGCCTCAACAGGGGCGGCGGATGTCCGGCCCGGGCCATCACGGCCCGCCCGCGTGCCGCGTCGATCCGCAGATACAGACAGCTGACGAACAGCTCGGCCCCGAGGTCGATGAGCAGCTCGTTGGTGCTGCGCATGACCTCCGCCGGGGCCTGACCCACCATCGTGTACGCGCGGACGGCGGTGCGGATCTGCCCCATCAGCCCGGCCGCCGTCACGTTGTGCCCCTGCACGTCCCCGATCACCGCGGCCGCCTGGCCCTCCAGCGGCATCACGTCGTAGAAGTCGCCGCCGATGTCCATGCCCCGGGTGCCCGGCAGATAACGCGCGGCCGTGTCGATGCCGGGCAGCGGTGGCAGCGAGGGCGGCAGCAGAGCGGCCTGCAAGCCGTGCGCCAGCTGGTGCTTGGCGTCGTAGAGCAGGGCGCGCTCCAGGGCGAGGGCGATCAGTCCGCCGAGGCTGGTCAGCACGGCACGCTCGTCGGCGGGGAAGGTGTGCGGCTCGGCGTAGGCCAGCACACACGTGCCCACCGGGCGCCCGGAGGCGATCAGCGGCAGGTACGCCCAGGCCGCGAAGCCGTCCGGGGTCTCGTGCCGGATCGGATACAGCCGTTCCAGCTCCGCCCGGGAGTCGAAGAACGCCGGCACCCCGCTGTTGAGCGCGTGCGCGCCCGGCGTCGGCGAGCTCAGCGGCGAGCCGTCGAACCGCTCCACGACGTGCGGGTCCGGATAGCCGTGGTGCCCCAGTACATGCAGCCGGCCCGCCCGGGAGCCGAGCAGCACCAGCGCCTGGCCGCCCAGGGCCGGCACGACCTCCTGGGCGGCCAGCTGCACCACGTCCTGCACGGTCACCGCCTCCGTCAGCGCACCGGCGAGGCTCAGCACCTGCGAGATGGTCACCAGGCGGGTCGGCGCCGGCCCGTCTTCGGGCGGCGGCACGGCCCGGCGCATCTCCGACACCGCGCGCGCCCTGCTCACCCGGACGCTCAGCCCCGTCGCACTCGGATACAGCCGGAACGACAGCCAGTCCCCCGGCGGGCGCACCGCGACGAACGACGTGGCGTGCTGGCTGAGCAGCGCGGCCCGGTACCGGTCCTCGTACACCGGATCGTTCAGCCACGGCACCGTCGCCCACAGCTGGGTGCCCTGCAGCCGGCCGGCCGGTACGCCGATCAGCTCGGCCGCCGCGGGGTTGGCGTAGGTGATCCGCCCGTGCAGATCCAGTGAGCACAGTCCGTACGGCAGCCGTGCCACCATCCGCGCCGCCTCGACCGAGCCCATCGTGCCCGCCAGGGACCCTGCGGGCGGTGAGGCGAGCAGATCGGCCTCCGGCAGCACCGGGCGGCTCTCCTCCGCGGCCCGCTCCAGCCGCACGGCGAGCCGTTCGCCCGCCGCGGTCAGATGCTCCCGCTCCCGGTCGGTCAGCTCGTGATGGTCGGAGCCGGGCCAGGTCACGAACACCGCGCCGTAGGCCCTGGTCGCGGTCGCCACCGGCAGCGCGGCCAGCGCGAAGGGGTAGGGCAGCACCACGGAGACGCGCGGGAAGCGGCGGGCCATGTCCTCCTCGCCACCCACCCAGACCAGCCGCCGCGAGCGCAGCGCCTCGGCGACGGGGATGGGGGCGTTCACCCCGACCCGTTCCCAGGGAGCCGCGAACGCCCGGGGCAGCCCGCCCGCCACCGCCATCTCCAGCACGGTCTCGTCGGCGTCCAGCAGATACACCGCGCCGGAGTGGGCGTTGACGCCGTCCATCATCGTGGCCAGGGCCAGCGACAGCAGGGGACCGCCGGCGGGGGCCTGGCGCGCCGCGGGCGCCTGTTCGTCGGGCACGCCGACCACCTCCTCGCAGCGCCGCGGGACGAGTCCCAGAAATCAATCTGCCCCGGGACGGTCCACCGCGCACGGCGAGCGCCCCTCCACATGGGCATCGACGACGACGGGGAAGGCACGGCGGCCAACGAGCCTTCCAGCCAGGGGCGGGCTCCGGACAGTCACGCCTGTCACGAGACGGCCGTGTGGTACGCATGCGTAGAAACCTGTTCGTCTGTCTCGAGCGTCGGCCCGCCCGACAGCCCGTCGAAGGGCCGCACTATGTTCACAGGGGCTGCGCGCGGCGTTCATTAGCGCTGTAATACGGACGTGGTCAGTGAGGGCGTTGCCGGGCGCAGGGCGCGAGTGCTGCGTGCCGAGGCCGCCCTCTCGGCGCTCATGGCCGACCCCGACACCCCCGAACGCGGGCACCGCATCCTCGAACAGGCGCTCGTCTTCGCACGGGCGACCTTCGCCGCCTTCTACACGCCCAGCGACGACGGCGAGGTGCTGTGCATGGCCGAGTCGGCCGGCGTGCCCAGGACCCTGTACGGCCTGCGCGACGGCTATCCGCTGACCGGCGGCTCGCCGGTGGCCGACGCCCACCACACCGGTCGCGCCGTATGGCTCGGCCCGGGCGAACTCGCCGACCGCGCGGAGTCCCGTCGTACCGCCGCGCGGGACTTCTCCCTGGCCGCGCTGCCCGCCCACCGCACCGGCGGCGGAGGATGCCTGCTCGCCGTGAGCGAGTACCGGGACGGCTTCGACACCGACGACCGCAAATGCCTGGAGCTGATCGCCGACGCCGTCGCGGTGCCCGCCCCGTCACCGCGCGCCGAGGGCGGTGAGCTGGCGCCGGGCGGGTTCAGCCTCGCCATGGACACCGGCCTGGTGCAGGTCGGCGACGACCTCCTGGAGCTGTTCGGCATCGGCCGGGACGAGTTCGACGGCAAGGTCGAGACGCTGCTCGGCCGGACCGTGCCGGAGGACCTGCCGTCGCTGATGTCCGTGGTCGAGGCCGACCACATGACCATCGGCGACCGCGAACTGGAGTTCCGGGTGCGCCAGCCCGGCGGGCCGCCCAAGTGGCTCCGGCTGCGCGGCCGTCTGCTGCCCGGCGGCGAGGGCGTCGCCTCCCGGCTGTCGGGCACGGTCGACGACACCTCCACGCTGCGGTCCGACGTCACGGACGTCACCCGCGTCCAGCGCCTGGCCGCGGCCCTGGCCACCGCCGGCACCGTCCGTGACGTCAGCCAGGCGGTGGTCGCCGCCCTGCGCCGGCCGTTGCAGGCCGATCGGATCGCCCTGGCCGAACTGGAGCACGAGCGGCTCGTCGTCACGGTCCTCGACCCGCCCGAACCGGAGGCCTGGCCCGAGCTGTGGCGCCTGGAGTGGCGCACCGAATGGCCCGACGCGCCCGTGCGCGCCATGCCCACCCTGGCCGCCGCCCTGCGCGAGGGCCGCGCCCAGATCTGGCCCGCGGGCACCGCCCTGGAACCCGCGCTCGCCGAGGTCGGCCCCGGCGGCCTCGCCGTGCTCCCACTGCCCGCGGGGGGCCGGATGGCCGGTGCCTGCCTGATCGGCTGGGACCGCCCGCACGACTTCGGACCCGACGAACGCGCCCTGCTCACCGCCTCCGCCGGTCTCGCCGGCCAGGCCCTGATGCGTGCCCACGCCTTCGACGCCGAGCACGAACTCGTCGGCATGCTGCAGCGCCAACTGCTCCCGCGCCGCCTGCCCGAGCTGCCCGGCGCGGTCGCCGTCGCCCGCTATCTGCCCGCGACGGCCGGTCTGGAGGTCGGCGGCGACTGGTACGACGTGATCCCGCTGCCCGACAACCACGTCGCCCTCGTCATCGGCGACGTCCAGGGCCACAGCGCGGGCGCCGCCACCCTCATGGGCCAGATGCGCACCGCGCTGCGCGCCTACGCCGTCGAGGGCCACCCACCGGACGTCGTCGTCTCGCACGCCAACCGGCTCCTCGTCGGCATGGAGACAGACCTCTTCGCCACCTGCGTCTACGTCGACGTCGACATGGAGGAGGGCTCCGCCTGGTGTGTGCGCGCCGGGCATCTGCCCGCGGTGCTGCGCCAGCCCGACGGCAGCACCGAGATCGCGGAGGTCGAGGGCGGCCTGCCGCTCGGCGTGATGGCCCAGGCCGACTTCCCGATGAGCCCGCTGCGGCTCCAGCCCGGCACGCTCATCGCCCTGACCACCGACGGCCTGGTCGAGACCGCCGACTCCGACATCGACGAGGGCATGGCGGGCTTCGCCGAGCGGCTCGCCGCCTCCGACCCCGCCCACCTGGGCCTGGTCGCCGACGGCCTGCTCGGCGACGCGCACCGCGGCGACGACGTGGCCCTGCTCCTCATGCGCTACGACGGCATGGACGTCCGTCCGCGGCGCGAGACCTGGACCGTCTGGCGGGTCCCGGAGGCCGTCCGGCACGCCCGCCGCTTCACCCGGCGCACCCTGCGGGCCTGGGGCGTGACCGCGCACACCGACGCCATCCTGCTGATCGTCTCCGAGCTCGTCACCAACGCCCTGGTGCACACCGACGGTCCGGTCCGCCTCGACCTCACCCTGGTCGACAGCCGGCTGCGCCTCACCGTCGCCGACACCTCCCCGCGCACACCCGTCAAGCCCACCAGCATCGGCTGGGAGGCCACCGGCGGCCGCGGCCTGCTCCTCGTCGAGGCCATGTCGGCGTCCTGGGGCACGGTGCCGGCCAGCGGCGGCAAACAGGTGTGGAGCGAGATCGCCCTGGACCGCTGACCCGCACGTGCCGTCGCTGCCGCCCCGGGTACTCGGAGCCGAGGACAGAGGAGACACGACACAGGACAGCAGACGAAGGAGGCACGTCATGGCCCAGTACGTCCGCGACATCATGACCGCAGACCCGGTGACCGTGGAACCGCAGACGTCCGTCGCGGCGGTGGCCCGGATCATGCGCGACCAGGACCTCGGCGCCGTCCTGGTCACGGACGGCGACCACCTGCGCGGCCTGGTCACCGACCGTGACCTGGTGGTGCGGTCGATCGCCGACGGCGGCGACGCCGACGAGATCACCGTGGCCGCCGCGTGCAGCGACGATCTCGTGACCGTACGGTCCGACGAGGAACTGGACCACGCGGTGGAACTCATGCGCGAACACGCCGTCCGCCGCATCCCGGTCGTAGACGAGGACCACGCCGTGGGCATCGTCTCCCTGGGCGACCTGGCCATGGAGCGCGATCCGCAGTCGGCGCTCGGCGACATCAGCGTGGCCAGGCCCAACCCGTAGCCCGTCGCACACCGCCGGCCGCTCCGGCGTCCGCGGCGGCCCGCGGAGTCATTCACCGCCGTCGACCGGGTACTCGGAGCGCATGAACCTCACCGCATACGAAGTAGCCGCAGCTGGCTCCGTCGCCGGGTTCGTCGCGGTCCTCGTCGGTGGCGTCATCGTCACCGGGGCCCTGGTCTGGGCCGTGCTGCTCGGCATCAAGGTCCGCAAGCGCGAGCCCCGACGGCCCCGGCCCGACGAGCAGCCCCGGCTGCCGGCCTCCGGCGCGGTCCGGGAGACCCGGGAACAGCGCGCACCCCGAGAGATGAGCGCGGACGACCGCCTCACCCCGCACGACCTGCGGCCCTCCGGCGGCATGCCCAGCGGCGACCAGCGCAGGCCGCGCTGGAACCGCGGCTCCAGCGGCTCCTTCGGCAGCGGCGGCCCCGGCAGCGCCTGAGCCGCACGGCGTTTACCAGCTGCGACGACGGGGACCCGGTCACCAGTTCCGTACACTCGTACGAGGGGACGCAGAAGGAAGAGGTTTGCGTCGTGACCACGTCCACCAGTGACAAACCCGTCGTCCGCCGACTGGAAACCGGCTGGTCGAAGGCCCGTCGGCTGCGCGCGAAGAGCGAACTGCGCACCTGGCTCCCCGCCGTGGAGAGCCCGGACGGACCCCGGACCTCGCACACAGCACCGGAGTGGAACATCGTGCGAGGTGAGGACTGAGGCAACACGTCGTCGGCCTTCCCTGCGCCGTCCTGACAGAGCGACTCCTGACGGATCAGCCGCCGCGGACCGCCCGCGCGGGTCGACGGCCGTGGGTGGTCCTTCGCTGTGACAGTGCGCCTGCTCCTGACGTCGGACACCCATCTGCCGAAGCGCGCCAAGGCGCTGCCGGCCCCGCTGCTCGCCGAGATGTCGGACGCGGACGTGGTCTTCCACGCCGGTGACTGGGTCGACACGGCCACCCTGGACCTGCTGGAGAGCCGCTGCCGCCGGCTGATCGGCGTGTACGGCAACAACGACGGACCCGACCTGCGCGCCCGGCTGCCCGAGGTGGCCCACGCCGAACTCGACGGCCTGCGCTTCGCCGCCGTCCACGAGACGGGCCCCGCGCAGGGCCGCGAGGCCCGTTGCGCCGCCCGCTTCCCCGGTCTGGACGTCCTGGTCTTCGGCCACAGCCACATCCCCTGGGACACCACGGCCGCGACCGGCCTGCGGCTGCTCAACCCCGGTTCCCCCACCGACCGCCGCCGCCAGCCGCACTGCACCTACATGACCGCGACCGTCACCGGCGGCCGGCTCACGGACGTCACCCTGCACCGGCTGCCGCCCCGCTGACGTGCCGGGCGCCGCGCCGGTCGGGGCTACGACTGCGGATGGATCGCCCCCCTGGTCGCCGTCAGCGGCGTCCCGCTGCCGCCCCACCGCAGCGCCACCATCTCCGCCGCGACGGACACGGCCACCTCCTCCGGCGTCCGCGCGCCGAGGTCGAGGCCGATCGGGGAGCGCAGCCGGGACAGCTCACCGTCGGTGAGCCCGGCCTCGGTCAGGCGCTTGGTGCGCTCGTCGTGGGTACGCCGGCTGCCCATCGCCCCGATGTACGCGGCGGGCCGGCGCAGGGCCACCTCCAACAGCGGCACGTCGAACTTCGGGTCGTGCGTGAGCACGCAGATCACGGTGCGCTCGTCGGTGCCGGTAGCGCGCAGATACCGGTGCGGCCAGTCGACGACGACCTCCAGGCCGGGCGGGAAACGTCTCGGCGTGGCGAAGACCGGTCGGGCGTCGCAGACGGTGACCCGGTAGCCGAGGAAGTCACCGACGCGGGCGACCGCCGCCGCGTAGTCGATCGCTCCGAACACCAGCATGCGCGGCGGCGGCGCGAAGGAGTGCAGGAACACCGAGACGTCGTCCTCGCGCCGCTCCCCGCGCGGCCCGTAGTGCCGTACGCCGGTCGAGCCGAGGGCCAGTTCGCCGCGCGCGTCGGCGGTGACCGCCGCGTCCAGGCCGCCCGTGCCGAGCGTGCCGGCCACCCGGTCCGGCCACACGGCGAGCGTCGCCCCGAGTGGCGCCGGCCCGTCGGTCACCGTCGCCACGGTCACGGGGCGGCCGTCCAGGACCGTCTCGGCGACCGCCCCGAAGGTGGGGTCCCGCTCCGGCGTGACCGGCCGGACCAGCAGGGTGATCTCGCCGCCGCAGGTCAGCCCCACCGCGAACGCGTCGTCGTCGCTGAACCCGAAGGTCTCGAGCCGGGCCTCGCCGCTCTCGACGACCTCCTGGGCCAGTTCGAACACCGCCCCCTCGACGCAGCCCCCCGACACACTGCCGACCACCTCGTCGTCCGGTCCCACCGCCATCGCGGCACCCGGATCACGCGGCGCACTGCGGCTCACCCCCACGACCGTGGCCAGGCCGAACGGGGCTGATCGCGCGTACCAGTGGCGCAGCGCCGGAAGAATCTCACGCATATGGCGACCCTCGCATGGTTGAGCGTTAATCCATTGTCGCGCCGCCGCTCTTCTGCTGCACTGCACCCGACCAGTCGTCAGCGAGCAAGGAGTCACCGATGCGATCTCCCTTCATGTCCTCAGCCGTCGCAAAGACCCACTCCACAAAGGACATGACGCTTCGTGCACCTGCTCAACCTGGGGATCCTCGCGCACATCGACGCGGGTAAGACCAGCCTGACCGAACGGCTGCTGCACTCCGCCGGGGTGATCGACGAGATCGGCAGCGTCGACGCCGGCAGCACCCGGACCGACACCCTCGAGCTGGAGCGGCAGCGCGGCATCACCATCAAGTCGGCCGTCGTCTCGTTCCCCCTCGACGACGTGACCGTCAACCTCATCGACACCCCGGGTCACCCGGACTTCATCGCCGAGGTGGAGCGGGTGCTCGGTGTCCTGGACGGCGCCGTCCTGGTCGTCTCGGCCGTCGAGGGCGTCCAGGCGCAGACCCGCGTCCTGATGCGGACCCTGCGCCGGCTGCGCATTCCCACGCTGCTCTTCGTCAACAAGATCGACCGCCGGGGAGCCCGCTACGACGCGGTGCTGCGCTCGGTCTCCGAACGTCTCGGTGCGTCCGTCGTCCCCATGGGCACGGCCACCTGCCTCGGCACCCCGGCCGCCGGCTTCACTCCCGGCCCCGGCCCGGCCGCGCTCGACGTCCTCGCCGAGCACGACGACGACCTGCTCGCCGCCTACGTACGGGGCACCGTCCCGGACGGCCTGCTGCGCGCGTCCCTCGCGGCCCGGACCCGCGAGGCCCTGGTCCACCCCGCCTACGGCGGCTCGGCCATCACGGGCGCCGGCGTCGACGCCCTGATCGGTGGCATCAGGGACCTGCTGCCGACCGCCGGCGGCGATCCCGGGGGCCCGGTCTCCGGGACCGTCTTCAAGGTCGAGCGGGGCCCCGCCGGCGAGAAGGTCGCCTACGCGCGCCTGTTCTCCGGCACACTGCGCGTCCGTGACCGGGTGCCGTGCGGCGCGGAGCGCACGGAGGGCCGGATCACCGCCATCAGCGTCTTCGACCAGGGCTCCGACACCCGGCAGGACGCCCTCCCGGCGGGCCGCATCGCCCGGCTGTGGGGCCTGACCGAGGTCAGGATCGGCGACTCTCTCGGCGTACCGCGGGAACCGTACGGGCACATCTTCGCCCCGCCGACCCTGGAGACGGTCGTCGTCCCCGGCCCGGGGACGGACCGGCGGGCCCTGCATCTGGCGCTCACCCAGCTCGCCGAGCAGGACCCCCTGATCGCGCTGCGGCACGACGAGGCGCGCGGGGAGACGTCCGTCTCCCTGTACGGCGAGGTGCAGAAGGAAGTCGTCCAGGCCACGCTCGCGGGCGACTACGGACTGGACGTCACCTTCCGGGAGACCACACCTCTGTGCGTCGAGCGGCTGGCCGGGACCGGGTCGGCGGTGGAGTTCAACAGGAAGGACGTCAACCCGTTCCTCGCCACGGTCGGCCTGCGCGTCGACCCCGCCCCGCCCGGTGCGGGCGTCCGCTTCCGGCTGGAGGTGGAGCTCGGCTCCATGCCGTACGCCTTCTTCAAGGCCGTGGAGGACACCGTCCGCGAGACCCTCGACCAGGGCCTGCACGGCTGGCGGATCCCCGACTGCACGGTCACCATGACGCACTCCGGCTACTCGCCCCGCCAGAGCCACGCCCACCAGGGCTTCGACAAGAGCATGTCCAGCACCGGCCAGGACTTCCGGGGCCTGACCCCGCTGGTGCTGATCGAGGCGCTGCGGGGTGCGGGCACCCGGGTGCACGAGCCGATGCACCGCTTCCGGATCGAGGCCCCGGCCGACACGCTCGGCGCCCTGCTGCCGATGCTGGCCGCGCTGCGCGCCGTGCCGCGGACGACCGGGACCGGTGACGCGGCCTGTGTCATGGAGGGCACGGTGCCCGCGGCCCAGGTGCACGCCCTGGAGCAGCGGTTGCCGGGGCTCACCCGGGGCGAGGGCGAGCTGGACAGCGCCTTCGACCACTACGCGCCCGTGGTGTCCGGCACCGCGGTGCCGGAGCGGCCGCGCACCGACCACAATCCGCTGAACCGGAAGGAGTACCTGCTGAACGTCACACGCCGCGTCGGCACCTGAGGCACCGTCAGTCGGCGGAGGTCGGCGCGGCACCAGGGGGCCCTTCACCAGGAGACCGCCTGCACGACAGAATTGTCCAACGATTCGGAGCGGGAGGGACGTTGGCGGGCAGGCTGAGGGCCCCGACAGGTCGTTACGGCGGGAAGTCGGCACAGGAACGGCAGGCCGAGCGGCACCAGCGGTTCCTCGACGCTGCGCTCCAGCTCTCGGCGACAGCCCCGGCTACCGGGCTCCCGCGGGGTGGCGGCCCGGGGCGGGCTGACGCGGGTCCGCCGCGATCCGGCGGAACGATTCCTCACATCAGCCTCCCCCGTTATCTTTTTCGCGGTCCTGCAATGGGGCCGCTGGCCTCCGGGCCCGGTATGACTGTGTCCCCTCTGTCGAACGGATGACCTGGGGGGT
>NZ_JBHWJQ010000017.1:0-62907 GCF_042731435.1 Streptomyces sp. NPDC059861
TTCCCGGCCTTGGCGTGCGGCTCGATCTGGCTGCGCCGGACGGAGATCAGGGCGAACTCCGCGCCGACGAAGAAGGCGTTGGTCAACAGGGTCAGAGCGCCGATCGCGAGTTGCAGCACGGTCATCGGGACACCTCCCCCTTCGGCTCCTGCGTCGCGGCCGTCCGGGCCGGGACCTGTGCGGGCCCGAGGATGCGGACGCGGTCGGCGCGGTGGTGCTCGACGTCGAGGACGTCCAGGTGCCAGCCGTCGTCCAGGTCCAGGACGTCGCCCTTGGCGGGGATGCGCGCGAGGCGGTTGGCGACCAGGCCGGCCACGGTCTCGTACGGCCCCTCGGGGGCCGTCAGGCCTATCCCGGCCAGCTGGTCGAGACGGACGGAGCCGTCCGCCTCCCACGCGGCGCGGCCGTCCGCGGTCTGCGGGGTGGGCAGCAGGTCGGGCACCTCGACGGGGTCGTGCTCGTCGCGGACCTCGCCGACGACCTCCTCGACGATGTCCTCCATCGTCGCCACGCCCGCCGTGCCGCCGTACTCGTCGATGACCACGGCCATGGTGCGGGTGGCGCGCAGCCGCACCAGGAGCCGGTCGGCGGTGAGGCTGTCGGGCACCAGCAGGGGCGCGGTGGCCAGGTCGGTGACCGGTGTGACCGCGCGCTTCTCCGGCGGCAGCGCGAGCACGTCACGGATGTGGACGGTGCCGATGACGTCGTCCAGCCCGGCGCGGTAGACCGGGAACCGGGACAGGCCGGTGGCGTGGGTGAGGTTCGCGGCGTCCACGGCGGTGGCCCGTGCTTCCAGGGCCTTGACGTCGACCCGCGGCGTCATGACGTTCTCCGCGGTCAGCTCGCCGAGGTGCAGGGTCCGTACGAAGAGTTCCGCGGAGTCCGCCTCCAGGGCGCCCTCGGCGGCCGAGTGCTGGGCGAGCGCCACCAGCTCCTCGGGGCTGCGGGCGGAGGCCAGCTCCTCGGCGGGCTCCAGGCCCACGCGGCGGACGAAGCGGTTCGCCGTGTTGTTCAGGTGGCGGATGAACGGGCCGAAGGCGGCGGTGAAGCCGCGCTGCGGGCCGGCCACCACCTTGGCGACGGCCAGCGGGCGGGAGATCGCCCAGTTCTTGGGCACCAGCTCACCGATCACCATCAGCACCACGGTGGACACGACCACGCCCAGCACGGTGGCGACGGGGGACGCGGCGCCGCCGAGGCCGATCGCCTCCAGCGGCCCGCGCAGCAGCACCGCGAGCGACGGCTCGGCGAGCATGCCGATCACCAGGGAGGTGACGGTGATGCCGAGCTGGGCGCCGGAGAGCTGGACCGTCAGGCGGCGTACGGCCTTCAGCGCGCCCTCCGCGCCACGCTCGCCGGCGGTGGCGGCCCGCTCCAGGTCACCGCGCTCGACGGTGGTCAGGGAGAACTCGGCGGCGACGAACACCGCGCAGGCCAGTGTCAGGAGGAGGGCCAGCAGGAGCAGCAGGACCTCGGTCACCGTGCCACCCCCGTCCCCTCGCAGTCGTGGCGTGGGTGGGGCTTGGCACGGCTGGTACTGGGAGGCTCACCCATTGCGGGTCCCTGGCTCCTTTTCGGTCTGTCGGTTCGGGAGGGCGTCGACACCCTGACCCCATGGTAAAGGACAAGCAAAGCAGGCTGGTCAAGCTCCCGCACGCAGCGAGTTCACGGCGTTTTCGGACTTTCCCGCGCCGCGGGCCGTGACACCGCCTGCGGCGCCATGGGCCACTTTATGCTTCTACTCGCTTGTAGAGAACGTCCGGGCCCTCCCGGTTGTTCCGTCACGGAGCCCGGCCGGGCGGCCGGCGGCAGCGGTCGCCCCGTCCACCCGGCACCGGCGACGCCCCCGGCCGGAAACGCCACGCGGCGGGCGGAGCGAGCGGTGCCCCCGCCCTGATCGTCGCCGGACCGCAGGGGTCAGAGTGGTGTCGCCGTGTGCAGGATGAAGACCAGCGTCACCGCGGAGTTGGCGGACGACATCGCGGAGACGGCCGTCCCGGCGGCGGCCGTCCACGCGGCCACCCCCACCGCGGTGAACGCGGAGGGCCAGGTGCGCGTCGCGGGAGGGGGCCCCAGCAGCGCCGCGACCCGGCGCGGCACCGGACCGGGTGCGGCGAAGCCCGCGAGGGCGGGGTGCCGCGTATCCCATGGGACCAGGGCCGCCCTGCCGATCGCGCGCGCCACGGTCCGGCGGTCGCCCACCTCGCGGGCCGCCTCCTCGTCCGCCCACCGCTCCGTCGTGTACGACACCGCCGTGCGCAGCGGACGCAGGAAGGGGTTGGCCCGCGCGGCCAGTTGGGCGACGAGCAGCAACCGGTGATGACGTGCGGCCAGGTGGGCCCGCTCGTGGGCGAACAGGGCGCGCCGTTCGGCGGGGCGCAGAACGCGCAGCAGTGCCGTGGTGACCACGATCCGCTCGTCGGCGCCGCCGGGCAGGGCGTACGCGTAGGGCGTGTCGTCGGGCAGTACCGCGACCTTCGTGGTGGGCAGGCCGGCCAGGGCGCGGTGCGCTCGGCGGCGTGTCCGCCGGTGGCGCCACAGCGTGCCGCCGCACGCCACGGCGACGGCCAGCAGCGCGGGGATGGCCGCCTTGCCGACCACCTCGTCGTAGGGGACGGCCTCGCGGACCTCCGGGTCGGACCAGCCGTCCGGCAGTGGATTGCCGGGCAGTTGGGCGGTGCCGACCACCATGAGCAGACCCAGGCACAGCGTGCTGCACGAGGCCATGACGCCGCCCATCACCGTCAGCAGCCGGGTGGCGAGGCGCGGGTGGAGGTGGTGCTCGGCGAGCCGCGCGATCGGCCACGCGGTCAGCGGCAGCACCAGTGGCAGAAAGACGAACACCCCCATGCGGCCTCAGTCTTCCCCTTCGCCCTTCGCCCGCTCCAGCAGGTCCCGCAGCAGCCGCTCGTCCCCCGGTTCGAGGGCGGTGACGAAGCTGGCGAGCACCGCCTCGCGGTCCTGCTCGGCGTCCAGCACCTTGCGCATCTTCCGGGCCGCGAGGCCCGCGCCGTCGGAGGCCGGCGTCCAGGCGAACGACCGCCCGGCGCGCTCACGGGTCACCGCGCCCTTGGCCAGCAGCCGGGTCAGGATCGTGATCACCGTCGTGTAGGCGAGGTCGCCACCGAGCCGCTGGCGCACCCAACCGGCGGTCGCGGGTCCGTCCGCCTCCCGCAGGGCGGCCAGGACCTGCACCTCCAGCTCGCCCTGCCCCCGTCGCCGGGGACCCCGGTGATCCGTCACGCCCTGTCTCCCTTCCGCTGCCACGCACTTCACGGGCGGTCCATCGTACGGACACCCGGACCTCTTCCCCGCCCGCTACTCTTCTACAGTGCTGTAGATTCAAGGCATGTTCGGACTGAGTGAACTCGCCGTCGTTCTCATCGTCGTCATAGCCGCCGTCGCCGCCAAGAAGCTTCCCGAACTGGCCCGCTCGGCGGGCAAGTCGGCGCGCATCCTGAAGGCGGAGGCCAGGGCGACGAACGAGCAGCGGGCACCGGCCGGGGAGCGGGCCGCGCCCCGGGTGATCCGGGGCGAGACCGTCACACCCACCGGTCAGGAGCCCCCTCCCCCGTCCTCCGGGCAGCGACCCCCGCAGGGCTGATCAGACACTGCTCCGCCCGGCCTCTCACCGCGCCACGGGCATCGCGAGGTACTGGTACTCCAGGAACTCGTCGATCCCCACGCGTCCGCCCTCCCGACCCAGCCCGGACTGCTTGACCCCGCCGAAGGGTGCCGCCGGGTTGGAGACGAGACCGGTGTTGAGGCCCACCATGCCCACGTCCAGGCGTTCGCTCACGCGCAGGGCACGGTCGAGGCCCTCGGTGAAGACGTAACCGACGAGCCCCCAGGGCGTGTCGTTGGCGCGGCGGACCACCTCGTCCTCGTCGTCGAAGGTGAGGATCGCCGCGACCGGGCCGAAGATCTCCGTGGCCATCAGGCGGCTCTCCGGGGAGACGTCCGTGAGCACGGTCGGCGGGTAGAAGCAGCCCGGCCCGTCCGGTGTACGGCCGCCGGCGAGCACCCGGGCGCCGCGCTCCACCGCGTCGGCCACCAGCTGCTCGACCTTGGCGCGCCCGGCGGCGTCGATGAGCGGGCCGACGTCCACACCCTCCTGGGTGCCGGGGCCGACGACGAGCGCCCCCATCCGAGCGGCGAGCCGCTGCCCGAACTCCCCCGCCACCGACCGGTGGACGAAGAAGCGGTTGGCGGCGGTGCACGCCTCCCCCATGTTGCGCATCTTGGCGACGAGCGCGCCCTCCACGGCCACGTCCAGGTCCGCGTCCTCGAAGACGAGGAACGGCGCGTTCCCGCCCAGCTCCATCGAGGCGCGTACGACGGTGTCGGCGCACTGGGCGAGCAGCAGCCGCCCGACCTGCGTGGAGCCGGTGAAGGACAGCTTGCGGATGCGTCCGCCACGCAGCAGGGGCTCGCACACCTCACCGGCCCGGGAGGTGGTCACGACGTTCAGCACGCCGTCCGGCAGTCCGGCCTCCTCGAGGATCGCGGCGACGGCCAGGCTGGAGAGCGGGGTCTGCGGCGCCGGCTTGAGCACCATCGTGCAGCCGGCCGCGATCGCGGGTCCGATCTTGCGGGTGCCCATGGCGAGGGGGAAGTTCCACGGGGTGATCAGCAGGCAGGGGCCGACCGGACGGCGGGAGAGCAGCATGCGGTTGCGGCCGTCGGGAAGGGTTCCGTGGCCGCCGTCGATGCGGACGGCCTCCTCCGAGAACCAGCGGAAGAACTCCGCCGCGTACGCCACCTCGCCCCTGGCCTCCGCCAGCGGCTTGCCCATCTCGGAGGTCATCAGGCGGGCGAGTTGGTCGGTGCGGTCGAGGATGATCTCGTAGGCGCGGCGCAGGATCTCGCTGCGTGCCCTGGGTGCCGTGTGTGCCCACTCCCGCTCCGCCCGCACCGCGGCGTCCTCGGCCAGCCGGGCGTCCTTGGGGCCCGCGTCGGCGACGTGTGCGATGGTCTCGCCGGTGGCGGGGTCGTCGACGGCCATGGTGGCGCCGTCGGCGGCATCCAGCCAGGTGCCGCCGATCAGGAGTTGCTTGCGTACGTCCGGAGTCATGAGGGCTCCCCTGGTCGGTCGGCGGCGGGGTCGAGCAGTTCCGCGAGATGGACGGCGTGGACGCCTCGGTCACCGGCGAGGTGGCCGATCTGGGTGGCGCAGCTGAATCCGTCGGCCACGACGACGGTGCGCCCGCCGTCCGGGAGTTCGTCGAGGCGTGGTGCGAGGGCCAGGCCGGCGACGGCGAGCGAGGTGTCGTAGTGCTGTTCCTCGAAGCCGAAGTTCCCGGCGAGTCCGCAGCAGCCCTCGGCCTCGTCGACCAGCTCCGCGCCGAGCCGGCGGAGCAGGTCGCGCGGGCGGCGTCCGGTGAAGGTGGCGTACTCGTGGCAGTGCGTCTGCAGGAGGACCTGGTCCGGCAGGGGCGGTGGGGTCCAGTCCGGAGCGGCCAGGTCGGTCAGGGCACCGGTGAGGGTGTGGACGCGGGCCGCGACGCGCCGGGCGGCGTCGGTGCCGAGGAGTTCGGGCACGTCGCTCTTCAGGGCGGCGGCGCAGCTGGGCTCGGCCACGACGACCGGCAGTTCGTCGCCGGCGTCGAGGCGGGCGACGGTGCGGGCCATGACCCGGCGGGCCATGGCCAGTTGGCCGGTGCTGACCCAGGTCAGACCGCAGCACAGGCCGTCGCGGGCCGTGCAGGGGATGCCGGCCTCGCGCAGGACGCGGCTCGCCGCTCCCGCCACCTGCGGGCGGAAGGCGCGGGTGAAGCTGTCGACGAAGAGGACGGCCCTGGCGGGCGCACCGGTCTCCGCCGCGCGCAGGGCCTTGCGCAGGGCACGCCGGGAGGCGAAGGCGGGTATCGCCCGGCGGGTCGTGACTCCCCCGAGCCGCGCGAGCGGCCCGCGCAACGGCCCGCACAGGAGCGCGTTGAGCGGGCGGGCGGCGTATCCGGCGAGGGCGGAGGTCAGGGGCAGCCAGCCCAGTGCGTAGTGCGCGCGGGGCCGGAGCCGGCCCCGGTAGTGCCGGTGCAGGAACTCCGCCTTGTACGTCGCCAAGTCGACACCCACCGGGCAGTCGGCGGCGCACGCCTTGCACGACAGACACAGGTCGAGGGCGTCCAGGACCTCGGCGGAGCGCCAGCCGTCCGGGACCGTCTCCCCCCGCAGCATCTCCTGGAGCAGGCGGGCCCGGCCCCGGGTGGAGTGCTGCTCCACGCCGGTGGCCCGGTAGCTGGGGCACATCACGCCGCCCGCCTCGCCGCGGCAGCGGCCGATCCCGACGCAGCGGCGCACCGCGCCCGCGAAGCCGTCCTCGTCGTGCGGGAAGGTGAACTCGGTACCGACAGGCCCAATCCGGTGCAGGGCCAGGTCGGCGTCGAGCCGGGCGGGCGCCACGACGACACCCGGGTTCAGCAGCCCCTCCGGATCGAAGATCTCCTTGAAGGCGGCGAACGCCCGGATCAGCCGCGGGGTGTACATGACCTCCAGCAGCTCGCCGCGCGCCCGTCCGTCGCCGTGCTCGCCGGACAGCGTGCCGCCGTGGGCGACGACGAGTTCGGCCGCGGCGCGCAGGAAGCGGCGGGTGGCGGCGCGGCCGGCGTCCGTGGCCAGGTCGAAGTCGATGCGCACATGGACACAGCCGGCGCCGAAGTGGCCGTACAGCACACCGGTCAGCGCGTGCGAGGCGAGCAGCGCGCGGAAGTCCCGCAGGTAGGCCGCCAGATCGCCGGGGGCGACCGCCGCGTCCTCCCAGCCGGGCCAGGACTCCCCGCCGTCGACCAGGCGGGCGGCCAGTCCGGCGCCGTCCTCGCGGACCCGCCACAGCGCGCGCCGCTCGGCCGCGCTCGCGACGACGCGTCCGCCCGTCATGCGGCCCCGGGCCTCGAGCGCGTCGAGGAGTTCGGCCGCTCGCGCGGTGACCGCCGCCTCGTCGTCGCCGTCGAGTTCGACGTACAGCCAGGCGCGGCCCTCGGGGAGCCCGGTGACGGAGCCGGGGCCGCGGCGGGCGCGCATGGTGGCGACGATCGCCTCGTCCATGCCCTCCACCGCGGTGGGCGACCGGCGCAGGATCTCGGGGACGTCCTCGGCGGCGTCGACGACGTCGTCGTAGCCGATGGTGAGGAGCGCGGACGCCGGTGCGGTCTCCACCAGGCGGACGGTCGCCGCCGTGACGACGGCGCAGGTGCCCTCGGTTCCGACGAGGGCGCGGGCCATGTCGAAGCCGCTCTCCGGCAGCAGCCGGTGCAGCGGGTAGCCGGAGACCTGGCGGGGGATGCGGCCCAGTTCGGTGCGGATCGGGGCGAGGTGGGCATCGATCAGACGCCGGACGTCCGCCTCCAGCCGGGCCACCCCGCCGGCGTCCGAGGGGTCCGTGGCGTGCAGCCCGGTGTGGTCGGCCACGGCACGCAGCCCGTCGGCGGTGACGATCTCCAGGGTCTCGACGTGACCGCTGGTCCGGCCGTGTCGTACCGACCGGTTGCCGCACGCGTCGTTGCCGATCATGCCGCCCAGCGTGCAGCGGCTGTGCGAGGACGGGTCCGGGCCGAAGGTGAGGCCGTGCTCGCCGGCCGCGTGACGCAGGGTGTCGAGCACGGCTCCGGCCTCGACGCGGGCGGTGCGCGCCACCGGGTCGATGTCCAGGATCCGGTGCATGTACCGGGAGAGGTCCAGGACCACGCCGGGTCCCACGGCGTTGCCCGCCATGCTGGTGCCGCCGCCGCGCGCGGTGACCGGGACACCCGCCTCCCGGCAGGCCCGCAGCACCGCGCGGACGTCGTCGGCGGAGCGCGGGAAGGCCACTGCCGTAGGTGGGACGCGGTAGTTGGAGGCGTCGTACGCGTACGGCCCGGTGGCGCCCGGGCCGGTGGTGACCAGCAGGCCGGGCGCGCTCTCGGCGAGACGGGCGGCCAGCCGGTCCCCCGGCGCCGTGGTCATCGCCGCGCCGCTGCGGACGTGCCGGCCTCCACCGCCGCCGCCCACGCCCGAAGGCCCTCGTCGATCGCGGTCTCGTCGACGACGAGCGCCGGGATCATCCGCACGACCTGGTTCCAGGCCCCGCACAGCAGCAGGAGCAGTCCCTCGTCGACGGCGGCCCGCTGCACACGGGCGGCCGTGTCGGGGTCGGGGCCGCCGTCCTCGGTGACGAACTCGGTGCCGAGCATCAGCCCGAGCCCCCGTACGTCGCCGATGGCCGGTGTCCGCCCGGCCACCTCCTCCAGGCCCTGGCGCAGCCGGACGCCCATCGCCTCGGCGTTCTCGACGAGCTTCTCGTCGCGTACGACGTCGAGGGTGGCGCAGGCCGCCGCGCAGGCCACGGCGTTGGCGCCGTACGTGCCGCCCTGCGAGCCCGGCCACGCCTTCCGCATCAGTTCCTCGGGGGCTGCGATGCCGGACAGCGGGAAGCCGCTGGCCAGACCCTTGGCGGTGATGAGGATGTCGGGTGTGACGCCGAAGTGGTCGTGGCCCCAGAACCGTCCGGTGCGGCCGACGCCGGTCTGCACCTCGTCGAGGACCAGCAGGAAGCCGTGCCGGTCGGCCCGTTCCCGCAGGCCCTCCAGGAAGGCACGGGTCGCGGGCACGTATCCGCCCTCGCCGAGCACGGGTTCGACGATGACCGCGGCGGTGTCGGCCGGCGAGGAGATCGTCTGGAGGGTGTGGTCGAGCTCCTTCAGGGCGAAGTCGGTGGCGGTCCGCTCGTCCCAGCCGTAGCGGTAGGCCGTCGGGAACGGGGTGACGACGACACCGCTCATCAGGGGCGAGAAACCGGAGCGGAAGCGGATGCCGGACGTCGTCATCGCGGCGGCGGCGACCGTACGGCCGTGGAAACCGCCGTGGCAGACCAGGATGTTGGGCCGGCCGGTGGCCTGGCGGGCCAGCCGCAGCGCGGCCTCGACGGCCTCGCTGCCGGAGTTGGTGAAGAACAGGCTGTCCAGGCCCTCGGGCAGCACCTCGCCGAGTCTGTCGACGAGTTGCCGCAGCGGGCGGTGCATGACGGTCGTGTACTGGCCGTGGACGAGGGTGCCCACCTGCTCCCGCGCCGCCGCCACGACCCTGGGGTGGCAGTGCCCGGTGCTGGTGACGCCGATGCCGGCGGTGAAGTCGAGATAGCGGCGGCCGTCCTCGCCGTAGAGGTGGACGCCCTCGCCCCGGACGGCCGTGACGGGCGTGGCCTGGCGAAGGTGCGGCGACAGTGCGGTCATGGTCGTCTCCCGGCCGATGCGTTGCGGACTGCTCCGACGTATCGAGCGTCGCGGTCCGTCCCCGGCGCGGACAATGCCTGAACTGTCCGGTGCGGGCGCGGAGTTCGGACGTTGTGTCAACCGCGCGGGGGCGGATGAGGGGGTCCTGGGCCTCGCGCGCCTCACCGGGGCCGCTCTTGCACAGGTCAGCACCGGTTGTCAGAGTGTCCGGACGGGCAGGGTGACAGGATGAGCCAGAGTGCCGGACCGACTCCGCCCCCGGACGGGCACGGGACGGGCGAGGGAGCGCGGCCGGGTGGCGGCGCGTCGGGAAGCGGCCGCTCCCTCACGGTGGCCGACGCCCTGGCGCTCCCGGTGCTGGCGGCCGGTCAGCCGCAGGTCGTCACCGGCGTCACGCGCCTCGACCGGCCGGTGCGCTGGGTGCACATCACCGAACTCACCGACCCGGCCTCCTTCCTCAAGGGCGGCGAACTCGTCCTGACCACCGGTATGCCGCTGCCCGAGGACACGGCGGGCATCCGCCGCTACGTCGACGAACTCGCCGACGTCGATGCCGCGGCCCTGGTGATCGAACTCGTACGGCGCTACCACCGGCCGCCCGACGCCCTCGTGCAGGCCTGCCGGTCCCGGGACATGCCGCTCGTCACCCTGGCCAGGGACGTCAACTTCCTGGAGGTCACCCAGGTCGTGCACGCCCTGATCCTCGGCAACCAGGCGGACGCGATGCGCCGTACCCAGCGCATCCACGAGGCGTTCACCGCGCTGACCCTGCGCGGCGCGGGGCCCGATGACGTCATGCGGGCGGCGGCGGAGATGAGCGGTCGCACGGTCGTCCTGGAGAACCTGGTGCACCAGGCCCTGATCTGCGAGCCCTCCGGCAGCACGGTGGAGGAGGTGCTGGCCGGCTGGGAGCAGCGCTCCCGGTCGACTCCCCCGGGCGATCAGCCGCGGACGCGCGGGCCCGAGGGCTGGCTGGTGACGCCGGTGGCGTACCAGGGCGAACGGTGGGGGCGCGTCGCCATGCTGCCGCCCCCGCCGGGCCCGGCAGCCGTCGGCGGGGCACCGGCGTTCTCGCCCGAGGACGTCACCGTCCTGGAGCGGACGGCGATGGCCCTCACCATCGCCCGCCTGATCCACGCCACCCCCTGGGAGCGCACCGCGCACCGCAGCGCCCTGCGCGACCTCACCGAGCAGCGTCACCACTCCCCCGAGGACGCCCGCGCCCGCTTCGCCGCACTGGGGCTGCCCACCGAGGGCGCCGTCTACCTGGCCGTGCTGACGGACGGGGGGACCGCGGGCGACGAGGCCGGCCTGGAGAGCCGGCTGTCCCACGAACTCACGGCGCTCGGCCTGCCGGCCCTCGTCGGCACGCTGGCCCCCGGCCGGATCGGCGTCCTGCTGGCCCTGCGGCCGGCACAGCAGTGGCGGCCCACCGCCGAGCGGCTGAGCCGTGTCGTGCTGGGGGCGCATCCCGAAGCGGTGGTGAGCGTGGGTCCGGAGGTCACCCGTCTCGCCGACGCCCCCCGCTCCTTCCGCGCGGCGGCCCGCGTGGCCGAGGCGGCCCTGCCCGGCCGACCGCTCCCCGACGGCAGGTCGTTCCACGAGCAGTCCGACGTCGGCCTGCGCCATCTGCTGTTCGCGCTCCGCGCGGACACCCGGGTCCAGGACTTCGCCGAACGACGGCTCGGCCCCCTCGTCGACCACGACACCCGGCACGGCACCGATCTCCTGACGACCCTGCGCCACTACCTGGACGCGGCAGGCAACAAGACCACCACCGCCCGCCGCGGCAACCTGTCCCGGGAGACCGTCTACCAGCGTCTGCGCACCATCGAGCGGGTCCTCGGCTGCGACCTCGAATCAGGCGAGGAGCGCACCGAACTGCACACGGCACTCACGGCGCTCGACGTCCTGCGACTCGGGTGACGCCGCCGTCAGGTGCTGTTCAGGCCTCTCGTCGGTCCACGACCGGATACGGCACTGCTGTGGTGGTCGATCCGGAGCGTCCGGCCGAGAGGAGGTGCGGCGCGCCGAAGGCAGTCGAGCCGTTCGCGGACACGGCAGCCCATGCGGACGGGGGTGGCGGCGAAGGCGTTCGCCTTCGACGGTTCCTGGGTCGCCCACACCGGCCTCGCGCCGGGTGCCGCGAGGTCTTCGACGGTGTCCTCGGCGACCGGCCGCACCCGGCCGGCGAACCCCCAGCGCCCTCGCCCACACCGGCGGCCCGCGCGACCACGCCCAGCATCGGGCGGCCGACGCCTGGTGCCCGCTCGTCGGGCAGTGCCGATGACGGGCCCCAAGTCACCGCGTGCTCCGGGCCGTTGAGCGCGAAGGGGCCCAGGAACAGAGGGGCGGCGCCGTCCTGCCGCGGCGGGGCGCGGCCGTCCGGCGAACGACGCGCATCGCAGATCACCCCCGCGCGGCGCGCCGCCGCCGCCGGTGACGGCGCCGACCTGTGCGGAGCGCCGCGCCTAAAATGGTTCTCACAGGCCCGGACCGGGATGCCACGGCGCTTCCCCACGGTCGCCGCCGTCGGTGCCCCGCGCGAGAGGGGGTCGCCATGGCTGCCACACGCCTGAGCAGTACGCCGCTGCCGGGGATCGGCGTCCGGTACGACCTGACCACTCACGACCAGTGGCGCCTGTCGGTGGTCGCGCACCGCGACGGGGAGCGCACCTTCAGCACGTACCGCACGGACGACCCGGACGACTGCGCCCTGTCCGTGCGGCTCACGGCCGAGGAGGCGGCCGCTCTCGTGGACGCGCTGCTGCCCGAGCACCACGCACCGAACCTGCTGTCCCCCGCCGACCTGGGCCTGGTGGCCGAGCGGATCGAGCTGTCCGGCACTTCCCACTGGAACGGGCGGCTGCTCGGCGAGACCCGGCTGCGCACCACGACCGGCGCCTCGATCGTGGCCGTCCTGCGCCGGGCCGAGGCGATCCCCTCCCCCACGCCGGACTTCCGGCTGGCCGGCGGAGACACCCTGATCGTGATCGGCACCCGCGAAGGCGTGGAGGCTGCCGCCGGCACACTCGGGCGGGAGTGAGCCGCCGTGCACTCCTCGGCCGTGTTCCTGAGAGGCGGACTGCTTCCGCTGGGGGCCAGCGAGGAGTTCATCGCCGTCGGGGCCGAGATCGGCGTCATCCTGCTGCTGCTCATGCTCGGCCTGGAGTACACGGCCAGCGACCTCGTCACCAACCTCAAGTCCCACTACCCGGCCGGCTTGGTCGACTTCGCCCTCAACGCCCTGCCGGGCGCCGCGCTGGCGCTGCTGCTCGGCTGGGGACCGGTCGCGGCCGTCGTCCTGGCGGGCGTCACCTGGATCTCGTCCTCCGGCGTGATCGCCAAGATCCTCGGCGACCTGGGCCGGCTGGGAAACCGTGAGACACCCGTCGTGCTGAGCATCCTGGTCCTCGAAGACCTCTCCATGGCCGTCTACCTGCCCATCCTGACAGCCCTGGTGGCGGGCATAGGCCTGGCGGCCGGCGGCATCACCCTGGCCATCGCGCTCGGCGCCGCCGCCCTCGTCCTCGTCCTCGCGGTGCGCTACGGCCGGGTCATCTCGCGGTTCGTCTCCAGCGACGACCCGGAGAAGCTGCTGCTGGTCGTCCTCGGGCTGACCCTGCTGATCGCCGGGCTCGCCCAGCAGGTGCAGGTGTCCGCGGCGGTGGGCGCCTTCCTGGTCGGCATCGCGCTGTCGGGCGAGGTCGCCGAGGGCGCGTACAGCCTGCTCGCCCCGTTGCGGGATCTGTTCGCCGCCGTCTTCTTCGTCTTCTTCGGCCTCAACACCGACCCGGCGAGCATCCCGCCCGTCCTGCTGCCCGCCCTCGCCCTGGCCGCCGTCACCGCGCTGACGAAGATCGCCACCGGCTACTGGGCGGCCCGACGGACGGGCGTCGGCCCGAGGGGCCGCTGGCGGGCGGGCGGCACGCTGGTGGCTCGCGGCGAGTTCTCCATCGTCATCGCCGGGCTCGCCGTCACCGAGGGGATCGAGCCCTCCCTCGGCCCGCTGGCCACCGCATACGTCCTGATCCTGGTGATGCTCGGCCCGCTCACCGCCCGCTACACCGAGCCTGTCGCCTCACGGCTCGCCCGCCGACGCCGCCGCGGGTCCGCGTCGGCGGGCGGGAAGGCGGGGTCGTCCGCCGGCCTGGAACCGCACGAGCCGCTGGACGACCAGGACACCGTCGGCCGGGCCTGACGGACGGTGGCGCCGGGTCGCGCGCCCAGGACACGAACCCCTTCGCGACCCTGTGACACAGAACACGTCGCAGCGTGCAAAATTTGGCCAGTGCAATGATGAATCCGGGTCGCCCGTCCGTACCTCCTGACGTACCAGCCACTCGCGTCAGGAGGCCCCATGCCCGTCTCACCCAGCAAGTTGGGAAGCATCTTCGTGTTCGGCGCGCTGGGTCTGACCCTCGCCGCCCTCGCGTACCCGGCCATGCTCGGGATCGAGAACACCGCCGGCTCTCCGGACCGCATCATCGCGAACACGCCCTACGGCCCGCTGACCGAGGCCGATCGTGACTTCGTCGTCAAGGTCCGCTCAGCGGGGCTGTGGGAGTACCCGCTCGGGGAGATGGCCATGGCGCGGGGCACGACGCCGGAGATGAAGGAGGCCGGCGAGCACCTCATCGTCGGGCACGCGGGACTGGACGCCACCTGCCGCAGAATCGCCCCCGAACTCGGCATCACCCTGCCCAACCAGGCGACGCCGCAGCAGCAGCAGTTCGTGGCGACCGTGGACTCGGAGACGGGCAACCAGTTCGACATCACGGCGGTCAACATCATGCGCGTGACCCACGGCCAGATCTTCCCGGCGATCGCCAAGATCCGCGCCAACACCAAGAACACGCTGGTCCGTGCGCTGGCCGACCAGGCCAACGACACCGTCCTCGACCACATCACGGTGCTGGAGAAGACCGGCATGGTCAACTACGAGCAGGTCCAGTTCCAGCAGACCGCGCCGCCGAAGCTGCCCAAGGAGCAGCTGACCCCGCCTCCGCCCCAGCCGGGCTCCCCGATTCTGGCCCTCAAGCCGCGCCCCGACCTCGATGTGCAGACCACGTCGCCGACGCCGAGCCCGACGCCCGCTGGGCAGGTGGGCTGACCTGTCCGAGGCGACGACGCGGCACGGCGGCCTCAGGCGCCGTACCGCTCGGCCGGGGGGTCCTCCCAGCCGAGCGGGTGCGGACCCGGGTCGCCCTGTGCGGGCGCGAGGGGTTCTCCGCCCGCCTCGTTGAAGGCGGTGAGCGCGGCGACGAGCGCGGCGCGCTGGTCCGGGTCCAGTCGCTGGACGATCGTCGCGATCTCGGCCCGGCGCCGCGCGGTCACGAAGGCTACGGTGCGCCGGCCTTCGTCCGTGAGCTGGAGGAGGGTCTCGCGGCGGTTGGCCGGATTGGTCTGCCGGTCGGCCAGCCCGGCCGCGATCAGCCGGTCGACCATCCGCATCGCCGTCGAGGGGGACACCTGAAGCTGGTCGGCGAGCGCCACCAGCTTGGTGGCGCCGCGGGTGGACAGCACCATCAGCATGCGGAACTGCGGGAGTGTGACGCGTTCCTCGACCTGGGCGAGGGACCGGGCGGAGACCGCCACCAGCAGCCGTGACGCGGTGAGCACCGCTCGGGTGACCGCGTCCACATCGTCCATGCCCTTCACGGGCTCCTCACGCTCCGCCATGCCCCTTTCTATCGCGCCGGGGCACGCCGGCACGCATCTCACCGGCGCAGATTTTCCCGGACCATGACCATCGCGGGGTGTGACCGCGAGCACCTCCCTGCCCGAGGACACTGAGTGCGGTGCGCGCCAGGTGGCGCGCGACCACCCGGGCGAGGCGATCATCCACTGCAGGTGCGGCCCCACCGGTTCGTCGGTCTGGCCGCCCGCACGGGGGCTGTATCCACACCGCACTTCTCACACGGCTCTGTGGCCCACACACATCGTCGGGCGCCCAAGTGTACGGTCGTACGCATGTCGACGGACTACTTCGCACAGGACCCCCGGACGAACCTCGAACGCATGCTGGCGGGTGACCTCTACATCGCCGACGACCCCGAGATCGCCCGCCGTCAGCAGCGAGCCGTGCGCCTGGCCGCTCGTTTCCAGGCCGCCTACACCGAGGACGCCGACGCGGCGCTGCCGCTCCTCGCCGAACTGCTCGGTTCCGTGGGCGAGGGGGTGCACGTACGGCCGCCGCTGTACGTCGACTACGGCAGCAACATCACGATCGGCGCGCGCACCTTCGTCAACCACAACCTCACCGCGCTGGACGTCGCGGCCGTCACCATCGGCGAGGACTGCCAGATCGGGCCGAACGTCCAGTTGCTCACCCCCACCCACCCGCTGGAGCCGCGGCCCCGGCGCGACAAGCTGGAGGCCGCCCGCCCGATCACCATCGGGAACAACGTGTGGCTCGGCGGTGGCGCGATCGTCCTGCCCGGCGTGACCATCGGAGACAACTCCGTGATCGGCGCGGGCGCGGTGGTCACGAAGGACGTGCCCGCCGATGTCGTCGCCGTCGGGAACCCCGCCCGCCAGGTCCGCACCCTCTGAAGGTCCCTGCCATGGCTACCGGACACACCGATCCGCAGCGCCGCGCACGCATCGTCGCCGCGACCCTCGATCTCATCGCCGAGGAGGGGGTCGCCGGTGTCTCGCACCGGAAGATCGCCGCGCGCGCGGGTGTCCCGCTGGGCTCGATGACCTACCACTTCGGCGGCATCGAAGAGCTGCTGCGGGAGGCGTTCGGCCAGTTCGCCGGTCACGTCGTCGCCGTCTTCGACGCCCATCTCGCCGCGCCGGCCGACCGCGACGAGGCGCGCGAGGCGGTGACGGACCTCGTCCACACCCTGTCGGAAGGCAGCGGGCGGGACCTCGTCCTCACCCAGGAGCTGTACACGCTCGCCGCCCGCCGGCCCGCCTACCGGGAACTCACCCACGAGTGGATGCGACGCAGCCGCCTCCACCTCGAGAAGCACTTCGACCCGGACACCGCCCGCCAGCTCGACGCCCTCGTCGAGGGCCTGATCCTCCACCGCGCGCTGGCCCGCGAGCCCCATGACCGCGCCCTGACCGCTGAGGCCGTCCGGCGTATCACCACGACCGGGCGGTGACGCCGGCGGCTGTCAGACCTCGAAGCGGCGGCGGGCGGACTCGATCTGGCCGAGGTACTGGTGGGTCCAGCCGCACATGCCGTCGACGGTGGCTCGCAGGGCCTGGCCCGGCTCGGTGAGGGTGTACTCCACCCGGGGCGGCACGGTGGCGTGCACCTTCCGGTCGACCAGCCCGTTGCGCTCCAGCATGCGCAGGTTCTGGGTGAGCATCTTGTGGCTGACGCCCTCGACCCTGGTCCGCAACTCGCTGAAGCGCAGCGTGCCCGCGCCGAGAGCCTCGATGATCAGGAACGCCCACTTGTTGGCGACGTCCGAGAAGATCTCCCGCGCGAGCGAGTCGGCACGCCTGAGGTCCGCGTCCTCGGGCGCGCCGCCGAACTGCTTGGTCCCTATGCGATTCCCCGGTCGGCGAGATGCGTTCTGCACGGTCGGCGACCACTCTCCTACGGTTCCCAAGTAACCACAAGCGAGCATCCGGAGACGGGCGGCCGGTGGTCCGGCCGCCTCGAGAGCGCCCGGTCGTCAGCCCGGGCGGTGTCCGGGTTCGGAGTCGTTCGGGTCGACGCCGGTGAAGGCGTCGTCGTCCTTGGTGCCGCTGGGCCGGCCGGAGCGGCCCCTGCGGCCGGTGTCCCGCATGCCCTTCTCCGACTCCTCGGCGTAGTCCTCGCCACTGCGCCCCTCACTGCCGGCGACGTCACCGGGGACGGAGGTGCGCTCCTCCTTGGACTTGGTGCGCCCCGCTCCGCGCCGGGGCGCGTTCTCCTCGGCCCGGAAGGAGCGCCGGGCACTGGGGTTGTCCTGCTGTCGCGTCTCGTCGACGTCGGGGGACCAGCCGTGCTGCTCGGTCCCCTCGTGCCGGCTCGGCCCACGGCCGTGAGACGGCTTCGACGACTTGCGTTCCTTGGCCATTCGCCGACCTGCCTGTCCGCTGTCGGGGGGGCACGCTCGACGGGTGCCCGGTCGCTAGCGATTCTTCCACTTACCGACAAATAGGGCATATCGATCGACCTGGCCAATGAGGGAGTTCCCGAGTCGCCTGCGGCGGTCCCTGCGGCATATGGCGGGAAGCCCACCTCCTACGAGTGACCGCCGGGATTCGCTTCGACGTCCACCGATGCGTCTGTATGACGATCACGGGCATGCGCATCCTGCTCATCGGCAGCGCCTACAACAGCCTCACTCAGCGTGTGCACGCGGAGCTGCGCGAGCGCGGGCACGGTGTGGCCGTCGAGGTGACGCCCCGCGGCGACGACGTACGGGCGGCCGTCCGACGACACGCGCCCGATCTGGTCGTGGCGCCGATGCTGAAGACCGTCGTACCGCGCGACGTGTGGTCGGCCCGCACCTGCCTGATCGTCCACCCCGGCCCCGTGGGCGACCGGGGCCCCTCCTCGCTGGACTGGGCCATCCGTGACGGCGCCGGCGAGTGGGGCGTGACCGTGCTCCAGGCCGACGAGGAGATGGACGCCGGGCCGGTGTGGGCGACGGCCGCCTGCCCCCTCCCCTGCGTGGGCAAGAGCGAGCTGTACCGGAACGAGGTGTCCGACGCGGCGGTCGAGGCGGTGCTGCTGGCCGTGGAGCGGTTCGCCTCCGGCCGGTACGTACCGCGGGATCAGGCCACCCTGCCGAGGGCGGCCGGCGCGCGGACCAGGCCCGTGATGCGCCAGGAGGACCGCCGCATCTCCTGGGCCGACGACTCCACCGACACCGTGCTGCGCACCCTGCGCGCCGCCGACTCGCAGCCCGGTGTGCTCGACGAGCTGCTGGGCGCGCAGTGGTTCCTGCACGGCGGGCATCCCGAGCTCCGGCTGCGGGGTCGCCCCGGTGAGCTGCTGGCGACCCGGGCGGGCGCGATCTGCCGGGCCACGAGGGACGGCGCGGTCTGGATCCCCGAGCTGCGGGAGCGTACGGCCGCCGGTGCCCCGCGCGCGTGCAAGCTGCCCGCCGTGACCGCCATGGGCGCGCGGCTGCCCCGGCTGCCGGACCTGGACCCGGCGGAGAACTCCTCCTGGTCCGACATCCGGTACCGGGAGGACGGGCCGGTGGGTGTCCTGTCGTTCGCGTTCCCGGGCGGGGCGATGTCCACCGACCGGTGCCGGCGGCTGCTGGCCGCCTACCGGGCGGCGTGCGAGCGGCCGACCACCGTGCTGGTGCTGGGAGCCGGGCGTGACTTCTTCTCGAACGGGATCCATCTCGGTGTCATCGAGGCCGCCGCCGATCCGGCCGCGGAGTCCTGGGCGAACATCAACGCGATGGACGATCTCGTCGAGGCGGTCCTCACCACCACCGACCGGCTCGTCGTGAGCGCCGTCGGCGGCAACGCCGCGGCCGGAGGCGTGATGCTGGCACTGGCCGCCGACGAGGTGTGGTGCCGCTCGGGCTCGGTGCTCAATCCCCACTACCGGCGCATGGGGCTGTACGGCTCCGAGTACTGGACATACAGCCTGCCCCGCCGGGTCGGCGCGGCCATGGCGGAGCGGCTCACCCAGGAGGCGCTGCCGGTCACCGCCGCCCGCGCTCGGGACATCGGGCTGATCGACCGGGTCGTCGCCTGCCCTCCGGCGCGCTTCACGGACGACGTCACTCTCCTGGCCCACCGGCTGGCGACCTCGGCCGTCGCGCAGTCACGCCTCGCCGCGAAGAAGGCCGAGTGCGAGCGCCGGGAGGCGGTCACCCCGCTGGCGGCGGTCCGGGAGCGGGAACTGCACCGGATGCGCAGGACCTTCTCGGACCCCGACGCGCCCTATCACGCACTGCGCCGGGCCTTCGCCCGCAAGGAGCGGGCGCCGTCCGGCCCGGCCGCTACGGATGCGGGGGACGCCACGCTGTCCGACGCTTAGCTGGAACATGGGCCGATTCGTCGGCTTCGAGGCTTTTCCTCCACGGGAGGCAGTTGATGAACGCAGCATCGCCGACCACGGCTCAGGAGCCGGACGCGGCCGGCTCACCCGGCACGGACGAGGAACCGATCCACATCCTCTGGATCAACGCCGGGCTGAGTTGCGACGGCGACTCGGTCGCCCTGACGGCCGCCATGCAGCCGAGCATCGAGGAGATCGCCCTGGGGGCGCTGCCGGGGTTGCCGAAGATCGCGGTGCACTGGCCGCTGATCGACTTCGAGTGCGGTCCGGTCGGTGGCGCGGACACGTTCATCGAGTGGTTCTTCAAGGGCGAGCGCGGGGAGATCGACCCGTTCGTCCTCGTGGTCGAGGGGTCCGTCCCGAACGAGGCGATCAAGCAGGAGGGCTACTGGTGCGGCTTCGGCGACAACCCGGAGACCGGCCAGCCCATCACCACCAGTGAGTGGATCGACCGGCTCGCCCCGAAGGCCCTGGCCGTCGTCGCGATCGGCACCTGCGCCACGTACGGCGGCATCCACGCCATGGCAGGCAACCCGACCGGCGCGATGGGCGTGCCCGACTACCTGGGCTGGGACTGGAAGTCGAAGGCGGGCATCCCGATCGTGTGCGTGCCGGGCTGCCCGATCCAGCCGGACAACTTCGCCGAGACGCTGACGTATCTGCTGTACCAGGCGGCGGGGTCGGCGCCGATGATCCCGCTGGACGACAAGCTCCGGCCGACCTGGCTGTTCGGGGCGACCGTGCACGAGGGCTGCGACCGGGCCGGCTACTACGAGCAGGGCCAGTTCGCGATGGAGTACGACTCGCCCAAGTGCCTGGTGAAGCTCGGCTGCTGGGGTCCGGTCGTCAAGTGCAACGTGCCCAAGCGGGGCTGGATGAACGGCATCGGCGGCTGCCCGAACGTGGGCGGCATCTGCATCGCCTGCACGATGCCCGGCTTCCCCGACAAGTTCATGCCGTTCATGGACGAGCCGCCCGGCGGCAGGCTCTCCAGCACCGCCAGCGGTGCCTACGGCGCGGTGATCCGCAGGCTGCGGTCCATCACGGCGAAGACGGTGGACAAGGAACCCAAGTGGCGGCACACGGGCCGGGAGATCACCACCGGCTACCGGCCCCCCTGGTGACCACGCTCCCCCGGCCACTCCCCCCCTCGCAGACCCGACCGACCGAAGGGCATCACAGACACAATGGCGACCTCGACGACATCCGGTGACGGCACCGGGCTGGTGGAGATGGCGTGGGACCCGATCACCCGGATCGTGGGCAGCCTCGGCATCCACGCGAAGATCGACTTCAAGCAGAAGCGGGTCGCCGAGTGCTACAGCACTTCGTCGGTCTTCCGCGGCTACAGCGTCTTCATGCGGGGCAAGGACCCGCGCGACGCGCACTTCATCACCAGCCGCATCTGCGGCATCTGCGGTGACAACCACGCCACTTGCTCGGTGTACACGCAGAACATGGCGTACGGCGTGAAGCCGCCGCACCTCGGTGAGTGGATCATCAACTGCGGTGAGTCCGCGGAGTTCATGTTCGACCACAACATCTTCCAGGAGAACCTGGTCGGGGTCGACTACTGCGAGAAGATGGTCCGCGAGACCAACCCAAGCGTCATGGAACTCGCCGAGCGCACCGAGGCGCCGCACGCCGCCGACCACGGCTACCGCACCATCGCCGACATCATGCGCGCCCTGAACCCGCTGGAGGGCGAGTTCTACCGCGAGGCGCTCTCGGTCAGCCGCTACACCCGGGAGATGTTCTGCCTGATGGAGGGGCGCCACGTGCACCCCTCCACGCTCTACCCGGGCGGCGTCGGCACCATCGGCTCCGTGCAGCTCTTCACGGACTACATGACGCGCCTCATGCGGTACGTGGAGTTCATGAAGCGCGTCGTCCCGCTCCACGACGACCTGTTCGACTTCTTCTACGAGGCGCTGCCCGGCTACGAGGAGGTCGGCCGCCGCCGGGTGATGCTCGGCTGCTGGGGAGCGTTCAACGACCCCGAGTACTGCGACTTCACGTACGCCAACATGACGGACTGGGGCCGGCGGATGCTCGTCACCCCCGGCGTCATCGTGGACGGCAAGCTGGTCACCAACGACCTCACCGAGATCAACCTCGGCATCCGGATCCTGCTGGGCAGCTCGTACTACGAGGACTGGGTGGGCCAGGAGCAGTTCGTCACGCACGACCCGCTGGGAAACCCGGTCGACCCGCGCCACCCCTGGAACCAGCACACCATCCCGGCCCCGCAGAAGCGGGACTTCAACGACAAGTACAGCTGGGTGATGTCGCCGCGCTGGTTCGACGGCAAGGACTACCTGCCGCTGGACACCGGCGGCGGCCCCCTCGCCCGGCTGTGGTCGACGGCCCTGTCGGGCCTGGTGGACATCGGGTACGTGAAGGCCACCGGGCACAGCGTGGTCATCAACCTGCCGCGCACGCTCACCAAGCCGGAGACCACCTTCGAGTGGAAGATCCCGAAGTGGAGCAACGCCCTCGAACGCAACCGCGCCCGCACCTACTTCCAGGCGTACGCCGCCGCGGTGGCGCTGCACAGCGCGGAGATGGGCCTCGCCGAGGTACGCGCCGGGCGCACCCAGACGTGGGAGAAGTTCGACGTGCCGGACGAGTCGATCGGCGTCGGCTTCACCGAGGCGGTGCGCGGGGTGCTCTCGCACCACATGGTCATCCGGGACGGCAAGATCGCCAACTACCACCCGTACCCGCCCACCCCGTGGAACGCCTCCACCCGCGACACCTACGGCACACCGGGCCCCTACGAGGACGCGGTGCAGAACACGCCGATCTTCGAGGAGAACCCGCCGGAGAACTTCAAGGGCATCGACATCATGCGCACCGTGCGCAGCTTCGACCCGTGTCTGCCGTGCGGTGTGCACATGTACGTCGGTGACGGCCGCACGACGAAGGCGATGCACGTCCCCACCGGCCTGAGCGGTCTGGCCGGATGAGCGGGACGCCCGGCACGGTGAACGCGGTGAACGCGGAGACGGCCGGCCGGCTCGTCGAGGAGGTCCTCGACCGGCTGGCCGCCTCCGGCGACCCCGCGGCGTGCGAGGCGGCCGAGGAACTCGTGCGGGTTCTCATGGAGTTCTACGGCGCCGGCCTGGCGCGCGTCCTCGACCTGGTCGAGCGCGACGCCGACGCGTCCGCCGCCCTCGGTGCCCTGCTCGGCGACGACCTGGTGGCGAGCCTGCTGGTGCTGCACGGGCTGCACCCGGAGGACGCCCGCACCCGCATCGCCCGCGCGCTCGACAGCCTCCCCCAGCCCGTCGAGAACGCCGGCTTCGACCCGGCGACCGGTGCGCTGCGGCTGCGGCCCGCCGGCTCCGGCGGCTGTGGCTGCGGGGGCACCGGGGGCGTCGAGGAGGCGGCCCGGGAGGCGCTGGCGTGTTTCGCGCCGGAGGTGACCTCGGTGGAGATGGAGGCCCCGGCGCGGGAGCCCGCGCTGTTGCAGATCGGCACCGCGCCGCCCGGCGCCGGGACGGGCGGCCGCTCGTCGGCCGACGCGCGGTGAGCGCGCCGCAGACCGGTCCGGGGCGCATGCGGAACGGCACGGGGCCCCGGGGCCTGAGCCGCTTCACCACCCCCCGCCGGCCCCGTGAGGAGCGCTGCGAACTGTGCGCCGCGCCGCTCGCCGACACGCGGCACCGGCACCTCGTCGACGTCGAGAAACGAGCCTTGGCCTGCGCCTGCGATCCCTGCGCCCAACTGCTCGACCGCTCCGGGGAGACGCACGGCCGGTTCCGCACCGTGCCCGGCCGCTATCTGCGCGATCCCGGCCACCGGATCGACGAGCAGGCCTGGGAGCGGCTCGGCATCCCCGTCGGCGTCGCGTTCTTCTTCCGCAACTCGGCCCTCGACCGGCTGGTCGCCCTGTACCCGAGCCCGGCCGGGGCGACCGAGAGCGAACTGGACCCGGAGAGCTGGCAGTCCGTGCTGGCCGCCACGGAACTGGCCGAGCTGCTGGCACCCGACGTCGAGGCGCTGCTTCTGCGCCGGTACGAGGGCCGGGTCGAGTGCTATCTGGTCCCGGTCGACATCTGTTACGAACTGGTCGGGCGGATGCGGCTGCGCTGGCAGGGCTTCGACGGCGGCGCGGAGGCCCGTGCCGACCTGGAGGCGTTCTTCGCGCACGTCGGTGAACAGGCCCGTGAGCCGCGAGGGAGCCGGTCGTGACCGAGTTCGCGTTCACGTGCACGGGGGTGCGCGCCGAACCGTACGCCATGGGCCCCACCCTGGTGTTCCGGCTGCGCGTCACGGCGTCCCCGCCGACCCGGGTGCACGCGCTGGCGCTGCGCTGCCAGATCCGGATCGAACCCGCCCGGCGCGGCTACGCCGACTCCGAGGCCGCGGCGCTGACCGACCTGTTCGGTGAACGGTCCCGGTGGGGCAGCACCCTGAACCCGCTGCAGTTCGCGCAGGTGCAGGTGATGGTGCCCGGGTTCACCGGCGAGGTCGAGACCGACGTCGTCGTGCCCTGCACCTACGACATGGACATCGCGTCCACCCGCTACTTCGACGCCCTGGAGGACGGGGAGGTGCCGCTGCTGATGCTGTTCTCCGGCACCGCCTTCACCGGCGACGGCGGCTTCCGCGTCGAGCCGGTCCCCTGGGACAAGGAGGCCGGATTCCGGATGCCGGTGAAGACGTGGCGGGAGATGGTCGAACAGCACTTCCCGGGCTCCGGCTGGATCCGACTGCCCCGGGACACCATGGACGCCCTGGTGGCGTACCGGTCACGGCGCGCGCTGCCCTCGTGGCAGGAGACCGTCGAGGCGCTCATGACGGCGGCCGGGGAGAGGACACCGTGATCACAACGACCTTCCGCCCCGAAGCAGAGGCCCGCCTGGCCGTCGCCCGGCAGGTCGCCGACGCCGTGCTGTTCGAGGGGTACGTGCTCTACCCGTACCGTGCCTCCGCCGCGAAGAACCGGCTGCGCTGGCAGTTCGGCGTGCTGGTGCCCCCGGCGTGGAGCGCGGCCACCGAGGAGCACGACTTCCAGCACACCGAGTTGCTGATGGAGCCCAAGCCGGGCGCGACGCTCGCCGTCGAGGTGCGCTTCCTGCACGCCCAGCGGCGCACCGTGCAGCGGGCCCGCCCCGGCGGCGGCTTCGAGACGGTGCCCGAACTGGCCCTGGACGACCGGCTGCTGGTCCCCTGGGACGAGGGGCACGAGGAGCAGGTGAGGCTCGTCGTGCCGGTGGCGAAACTGGCGGAAGGTGACGTCGTCGTGCCGTTCGGCATGCCGGCGGCCGAGGAGACCGAGCCCGTGACGGACCGCGCCGGCGCGACGGTCGGCCGGCTGGTGCGGCGCCGCGAAGAGGTCAGCGGCACCCTGCGCCTGTCGGTGAGCGAGCTGGACGGGCCGTACCGGACGCAGCGGTTGAGCGTGGTCGTGGAGAACACCGGTGACTGGCTGCCCGCGGAGGGCGCCGACCGTGACGCCGTCCTGCCCCGTTCGCTGGTCGCGAGCCACACGCTGCTGTGCCTGGACGCCGGGCGGTTCCTGTCGCTGACCGACCCGCCGGAGTGGGCCAAGGGGGCCACCGCGGCCTGCCGCAACCTGCACACCTGGCCGGTGCTGGCCGGTGAGCCGGGCCGCGGTGACCTGGTGCTCTCCTCTCCGATCATCCTGGAGGACCACCCCGCGATCGCCCCGGAGAGCCCCGGCGCCCTGTACGACGCGACCGAGATCGACGAGATCCTCGCCCTTCGCACCGCCGCCCTGACCGACGAGGAGAAGCGCGAGGCCAGGGGCACGGACGAGCGGGCGGCCGCGGTGATCGACCTGGCCGACTCGATGCCGCCGGAGGTACTGGAGCGGCTGCACGGCGCGGTACGCAGTCTACGGGAGGTCACGGGGCCCGCCGCGCGTGCCACGGACGGTGTGCCGCAGTTCCGTACGCCCGACGAGGCCGATCCTTTCCGGCAGGACGGTGTCATGCGCCCCGACACCCCGTGGTGGGACCCGGGCGGGGACACCGCCGTCGATCCGGCCAGCGACCACGTGCTGGTCGACGGGCAGCCGGTGCGGGCCGGCTGCCGGGTCGTGCTGCGGCCCCGACTGCGGCACACCGACGCGCAGGACCTGTTCGTCGACGGGCGGCACGCACTGGTGGAGGCGGTGCTGCACGACGTCGACGGCGGTGTGCACATCGCCGTCACCCTGGAGGACGACCCGGGCGCCGACATCCGCCGGGAGCAGGGGCGTTTCCTGTACTTCCAGCCCGACGAAGTGGCCGTCGCCGAGATCCGGGAGGACGCGTGAACGCCGCCACGCCACCGTGCCCCCGTGCCCTGGTCGCCGGGGTGGGCAACATCTTCCTCGGCGACGACGGCTTCGGCGTCGAGGCGGCACGTCTGCTGGCCGGGCAGGAGCTGCCGCCCGGCGTCGAGGTCGCCGACATCGGCATCCGCGGGGTGCATCTGGCGTACCAGCTGCTCGACGGGTACGACACCCTCGTCCTCCTCGACGCGACGGCCCGCGGCGGCAGGCCCGGGACGTTGTACGTCATCGACGCGGCGGAGCCGGGCAGTCGCCGCCCGCCGCAGGACGTGCCGCTCGACGGCCACCGGATGTCGCCCGACGCCGTGCTGGCCCTGCTGGACACCCTGTGCGCCGGCATCGGTACGCCGCCGCCGCGGCGCACGCTGGTGGTGGGGTGTGAACCCGCCACCGTCGAGGAAGGCATCGGCCTCAGCCCGGCCGTCGCCGCCGCGCTGCCCGAGGCGGTGCGCCTGGTCGCCGGGCTGCTGCGCGACCCGTCCACCGTGAAGGAAGGCGATGAAGCAGCCGTATAGGTGCCGAGGGCTTCGCCGAGGCACCCCCCAACCCACGGAGAGCACCATGAAGAAGCGCATCATCAGCGGTGCGGCCGCCGCGACCGCCGCCACCGCGCTCGCGGCGTTGGTCACCCACGTCATGCCCGACATCAAGCGCTACCTGCGCATTCGCCGTATGTGACGCCGACCTGAGCGCCCACCGCCGGCCGGGTGCACCGAACGGGCCAGGCATCCGTGTGACTCCGGCGCGCCGCTCGGCCGGCCGCCGGGCCCCCGCCGTGTAATGGGCGCCCAGGACTTAAGCCCGGCCCGGGACGGAGACCGATGCACGAAATGTCCGTCGCCCTGTCGGTCGTGGACCAGGTCGAGCGAGCGGCGCACTCACGAGGCGTGGCCGGTGTCGGCGCCGTGCATCTCGACGTCGGCGAGCTCGCCGGAGTGGTGCCCGACTCCCTCGCGTTCTGCTTCGAACTGGCCTGTGCCGGGACCGTGCTGGAAGGCGCCGCGCTCACCACCCGGCCTGTGCCCGGCCGGGCGTCCTGTGCGCCGTGCGGGCGGGCCTGGGACACCGGGATGCCGCCCGACATGGTCTGCGCGGGCTGCGGGAGCGGCGCCACCGATCTGCTCGCGGGTCGTGAACTGCGGATCACCGAGGTGCACTGGGCCGACCCCGCCGACCCGCCCGCGCCCACACCCGCCAACCCACGCAAGGAGAGCTGACCATGTGCCGCGTAGTGGACCTACGGCAGGCGGTGCTCGCCAAGAACACCATGGCGGCCCGCGTCCTGCGTACCGAACTGACGGCCCGGGGCACGACGGTGGTCAACCTCCTGTCCAGCCCCGGCAGTGGCAAGACGGCGCTGCTGGAGCGGGAATTGCTGCTCGCCCGGGAGCGTGGCGTCGCGACCGCCGCGCTCACCGCGGACCTCGCCACCGAGAACGACGCCGTCCGGCTGGCGCGTTCGGGCGTGCCGGTCAAGCAGGTGCTCACGGACGGGCTCTGCCATCTGGAGGCGGACATGCTGGCCGGCCATCTGCACGAGTGGCTGCCCGAGGACACCCGCCTGCTGTTCGTGGAGAACGTCGGCAACCTGGTGTGCCCCGCCTCCTACGACCTCGGCGAGTCGCTGCGCGTGGTCCTGGCGTCCGTCACGGAGGGCGAGGACAAGCCGCTGAAGTACCCGACCGCGTTCGGGCTGGCCCAGCTGGTGATCGTCACCAAGTCCGACCTGGCAGGACCGGCCGAGTTCGACGAGGCCGCCTTCCGCGCCCATGTGCAGCAGGTCAATCCGGGCGTCGAGGTCGTGCTGACCTCCGTGCGCGGCGGTGAGGGCGCCGGCGTCCTGGTCGACCGGGCTCTGGCGGCGGCCGACGGGCACGACGTCCACGCTCCGGTGATGGCCCGGACCGAGGCGTGAGCACGGCACCGGAGACCGGCACGGTCCCGGACGTGCGAGCCTCGCCCGCCGTGCGGCGGGCGCGGGTCGTCGTACGGGGTGTGGTGCAGGGCGTGGGTTTCCGGCCGTACCTGTACGGACTCGCCACGGAGTTGCGGCTCGCCGGTCATGTCACCAACACCGGCGACGGCGTGCTCGTCGAGGTGGAGGGCGCGCCGGACGCCGTCGCCCGGTTCTGCAGGGGCATCGCGCCCGGCGCCCCGCCGCTCGCGCTGGTCGAGGCCGTGGAGGCCACCGACCTGGCCCCCACCGGGAGCCACGGCTTCACCATCGTCCCCTCACGCACGACCGGTTCCGTCCGGACGCTGGTGGCTCCCGACACCGCCACCTGCGCCGACTGCCTCGCCGAACTCACCGACCCCGCCGACCGGCGCCACCGCCACCCCTTCATCACGTGCACGCACTGCGGGCCGCGCTTCACCATCGTGACGGGTCTGCCGTACGACCGTGCGCACACGACGATGGCGGACTTCCCCCTGTGTCCCGACTGCGCCCGCGAGTACGACGACCCCGCCGACCGGCGCTTCCACGCCCAGCCCGTCGCCTGCCCCGCCTGCGGCCCGCGCCTGAAGCTGACCGGCGCGCACGGCGAGACGCCCGACGGCGATCCGATCGAGGCGGCGCGCGCCCTGCTCGCCGAGGGTGCCGTTCTCGCCGTGAAGGGTGTCGGCGGCTACCACCTCGCGTGCGACGCGACCGACCCGGCGGCGGTCGCCGAGCTGCGCCGCCGCAAGGCGCGCGGGGACAAGCCGTTCGCGCTGATGGCCGGGGACGTCGCCGACGTCGAACACCTGGTGCGTGTCGGGCCCGTCGAACGCGAGTTGCTCACCGGACGGGTGCGGCCCATCGTCCTGATGCGCCGGCGCGCCGGAGGCAGGCCCGCCCCAGGTGCGCCGGTGCCGAGCGACGGCGTGGCTCCGGGCAGTCCGGACCTCGGCGTCATGCTGCCGTACACGCCGGTGCACCACCTGCTGTTCGGGAGCGAGGACGCGCCCCGGCTGCTGGTGATGACGAGCGGCAACCTCTCCGGCGAGCCCATCGTCACCGACGACGCCGAGGCCCTCGAACGGCTCGCGATCCTGGCCGACGCCTGGCTCACCCACGACCGGCCCATCCATGTGCCGTGCGACGACTCCGTCGTGCGGGTGTGCGACGGCGAGCAGCTGGTGCTGCGCCGCTCGCGTGGCTACGCGCCCCTGCCGGTCACCCTGCCCGTGCCGGTGGCCCCCGTGCTCGCCGTCGGCGGGGACCTCAAGAACGTGTTCGGTCTCGGCGAGGGCCGCAGGGCCTGGCTGTCCGCGCACGTCGGGGACATGGACGACCTCGCCACACAGCGGGCGTTCGACCGGGCGGAGCGGCAGCTGGAGTCCATCACGGGAGTACGGCCGACGCTCCTTGTCACCGACACGCACCCGGCATACCGGTCGGGCGCGTGGGCGCGACGGCACGCGGACGGGCGCCCGGTCGTCCCGGTCCAGCACCATCACGCGCACGTCGCCGCCGTCATGGCCGAGCACGGCCTTCAGGCGGACGCCCGGGTGATCGGGGTCGCCTTCGACGGCACCGGGCACGGGGACGACGGGGCCGTGTGGGGCGGTGAGTTCCTGCTCACGGGCTACGACGGCTTCCGCCGGTTCGGGCATCTGGCGTACGTGCCGCTGCCCGGTGGGGACGCGGCGGTGCGCCGGCCGTACCGCATGGCGCTGGCGCATCTGCACGCCGCGGGCCTCGCGCCCGGTCCGGACCTGCCGTGTGTCGCCGCCTGCCCGGACGCCGAACTGCCGCTGCTGCGCGCACAGTTGGAGCGAGGGCTGAACTGCGTGCCCACGTCCAGCATGGGGCGGCTCTTCGACGCCGTGGCGTCTCTGGCGGGGGTCTGCCAGCACGTCGGCTACGAGGCGCAGGCCGCGATCGAGCTGGAGGGCGCCGCCGTGTCCGCCGCCGACGAGGACGACGACCCGCGGTACGCCTTCCGGCTGGCGGGCGCCGAGCCGGTCACCGCCGGTGCGGGGCCGCTGCTGGCGGCCGTCGCCGAGGACGTACGGGCGGGCGTTCCCGCGGCCGTGATCGCGGTGCGCTTCCATCTCGCCGTCGCCCGGCTGGTGCGGGCGGTGTGCGCCGCGGCCCGTACGGCGACCGGGCTGGAGACCGTGGCCCTGAGCGGCGGGGTGTTCGCGAACACCCTGCTGTCCTCGGCCTGTGCCCGTGGGCTGCGCGCGGACGGATTCACCGTCCTGCGGCACCGCGGGATCCCGCCCAACGACGGCGGACTGGCCCTCGGCCAGCTCGTGGTGGCCGCCCGCGCGGCGGAGCGAGGCGGATCCGGATGACGGGCGCGGGCCCGCCGCTCGACGAGGAGTCAAAGGAGACACATATGTGCCTGGCGGTACCCGGCAGAGTGCTGGGTGTGGAGGAGCGGGACGGCACCCGCATGGCCACCGTCGACTTCGGCGGCGTGGTCAAGGAGGTGTGCCTGGAGTATCTGCCGGATCTTCAGGTCGGTGAGTACGCCATCGTGCACGTCGGGTTCGCCCTGCAGCGGCTGGACGAGGAGTCCGCCCGCCGCACGCTGGAGCTGTTCGAGAACCTCGGCATGCTCCAGGAGGAGTTCGGCGACCCGTGGGAGCAGGCCGAAGGGGCCGCGCGGACCGAGGCCGGGGAGGTGCGGCCGTGAAGTACATCGACGAGTTCCAGGACCCGGAGCTGGCGGCGCGGCTGCTCGACGACATCAGGGCCACGGTGACCCGGCCGTGGGCGCTGATGGAGGTGTGCGGCGGCCAGACGCACACCATCATCCGGCACGGCATCGACCAGCTGCTGCCCGATGAGGTGGAGTTGATCCACGGGCCGGGCTGTCCGGTGTGTGTGACGCCGCTCGAGGTGATCGACAAGGCGCTGGAGATCGCCTCGCGGCCGGGGGTGATCTTCTGTTCCTTCGGCGACATGCTGCGCGTTCCGGGGACGGGGCGTGACCTGTTCCAGGTGCGCGGGGAGGGCGGTGACGTGCGCGTGGTGTACTCGCCGCTCGACGCGCTGCGGATCGCCGAGGAGAACCCGGGCCGGCAGGTCGTCTTCTTCGGCATCGGTTTCGAGACGACGGCCCCGCCCAACGCGATGACGGTCCATCAGGCCCGCAAGCACGGCATCCGAAACTTCAGCATGCTCGTCAGCCACGTCCGGGTCCCGCCGGCCATCGAGGCGATCATGCAGTCCCCGGACTGCAGGGTGCAGGGCTTCCTCGCGGCGGGCCATGTGTGCAGCGTGATGGGCGTCGAGGAGTATCCGGAGCTCGCCGAGCGGTTCCGGGTGCCGATCGTGGTGACCGGGTTCGAGCCGCTGGACATCCTGGAGGGCGTCCGGCGGACCGTGCGGCAGCTGGAGCGCGGCGAGCACACTGTCGACAACGCCTATCCGCGCGCGGTACGGCCGGAGGGCAACCCGGCGGCGCGGGCGATGCTGGACGACGTCTTCGAGGTCACCGACCGGGCCTGGCGCGGCATCGGGACCATCCCCGACAGCGGCTGGCGGCTGTCCGACCGCTACCGGGACTACGACGCCGAGCACCGCTTCCAGGTCGGCGACATCATGACGCTGGAGCCGGCCGAGTGCCGCAGCGGTGAGGTGCTGCAGGGGCTGCTGAAGCCGCACGAGTGCGAGGCCTTCGGCACGACGTGCACGCCGCGTACGCCGCTGGGGGCGACGATGGTGTCCAGCGAGGGCGCCTGTGCGGCGTACTACCTGTACCGGCGGCTGGAACTGCCGGACCGCGCCGCGACCGTGACGGCCCCGAGCCAGGAGGACACCTCCCTTGTCTGAGACCACGGCAGCGCCGGACATGCTCTCCTGGACCTGCCCGGCACCCCTGCGGGACCGGCCCCGGGTGGTGATGGGCCACGGCGGTGGCGGCGCCCTGTCCGCCGAGCTGATCGAGCAGGTCGTCGTGCCCGCGCTGGGCGGGCCCGAGCCTGCCCCGCTGACCGACTCCGCGACAGTCGAGCTGGGCGGTGCGCGGCTGGCCTTCTCCACCGACTCCTTCGTCGTACGGCCGCTGTTCTTCCCCGGCGGGAGCATCGGCGACCTGGCCGTCAACGGCACGGTGAACGACCTCGCCATGAGCGGCGCCCGCCCGGCCGTCCTGTCGTGCGGGCTCATCCTGGAGGAGGGTGTCGAGATCGACACCGTCGCCAGGGTGGCCGAGGCGCTCGGGGCGGCCGCGAAGGCGGCCGGGGTGCGGGTCGTGACCGGAGACACCAAGGTCGTCGAGGCCGGGCACGGCGACGGCGTCTACATCAACACCTCCGGCATCGGGCTGATCCCGGACGGTGTCGATCTGCGCCCGGAGCGGGTGGTCCCCGGGGACGTCGTGATCGTCAGCGGCGCCGTCGGCCTGCACGGCGTGGCCATCATGAGCGAGCGGGAGAACCTGCGGTTCGAGGTCGAGATCGAGAGCGACTGCGCGCCGCTCGGCGGGCTCGTCGAGGCGATGCTCGCGGTGACGCCCGACCTGCATGTCCTGCGCGACCCCACCCGCGGGGGCCTGGCCGCCTCCCTCAACGAGATCGCCGCGGCCTCGGGGGCCGGGGTCGTCGTCCAGGAGCGCGCCGTGCCGGTGCCACCCCCGGTGGCGAGCGCCTGCGCGATGCTCGGCCTGGACCCGATGTACGTGGCGAACGAGGGCAAGCTCGTCTGCTTCGTGCCCCGCGAGCACGCCGACGCGGTGCTCGCCGCGATGCGGGCGCACGAGCGGGGCGCCGAGGCGGCGGTCATCGGCGAGGTCGTCGCGGACCACCCGGGCATGGTCGTGGCCCGCACGGGGCTGGGAGGGACGCGGGTGGTGGACCTGCCGCTGGGCGAGCAGTTGCCTCGGATCTGCTGAGTCAACTTCGGACAAATAGGAATTGTTAGGCTATCCACTTCCGTGTTGTGCGAAGGGGCATTCCATGAGCATTGATCCCGCCATAGCCTGTTTCGACCAACCGGGCCATCGTCTGCACGAGATCAACGCCCGCCTTCGGACGGCGGGGCCGGCGGTGCCCGTCGACCTGCTCGACGGTGTCAGGGCGTGGTCGGTCACCCGGTACGACGTGCTGCGCCGCCTGACGAAGGACGAGCGGGTCTCACGTGACGCGCAACGGCACTGGCCCGCCTTGCCCTCGGTGCCGACCACCTGGCCACTGCACCAGTTCCTCGTCTCGCCGACCGTCCTCAACGCCTACGGGGCCGACCACACGAGGCTGCGCACCGCCATGCAGGGCGCCTTCTCCACGGCACATGTGCGGGACCTGGGGATCGCTCTGCGCGAGAGGGTGCCGGTTCTTCTCGACTCGCTGGGCACCTCGGGCTCCGGTGAGGTGGTCGACGTACGGGCCGAATACGCCCACGTCCTCGCCGGCGAGACCATATGTGACCTGTTCGGTGTGGACCGGAGCCAGAGGGAGGAGACCAAGGCGGTCATCCACGCCTTCACCGTGCCTTCCCCCGACGGGGACCCGGCCGCGGTCACCCACAGCACGCTCGAGTTCCTCCGCTCCCTCCTGCGACCGGGCTCACCGGACCTGAGCCTGATCAGCACCCTCCTCTCGTCCGGCCTCACGGACGAGGAGCGGGTGCTCGCCCTGGCCGTCACCGTCGCCGGTGGTGTGCCCTCGTCGACCGGCTTGATCACCAACGCCGTGCACGCTCTTCTGACCCACCCCGGGCAGCTCTCGTCCGTCACGGGCGGAGACACGTCCTGGGCCGCAGTGGTGGAAGAGACGCTGCGCGCGGACGCCCCCGTCCAGCACATGCCGCTCCGCTACGCCGTGGCGGACATCGACCTGGGTGAGGGCGTCGTGATCAAGCAGGGGGAGGCCATCATCATGGGCTTCGGTGCCGGAGGGCGTGATCCGCAGGTCAACGGCCCCACAGCGGCCGTCTTCGACGCCGGCCGCGAGGACAGGACGCACCTGGCGTTCGGGTACGGCGTGCACCGCTGCATCGCGGAACCCCTGGGCCGGCTGCTGGCCGTCACGGCACTGTCCGCGCTGTTCGAACGGTTTCCTCAGCTGAGACTCGCCACCCCTAGCGCGGAACTGCCCCTGCTGCCCACCTTCGTCTTCCACGGCAAGGCGTCGCTGCCCGTCGTCCTGTGACCAGCCTGCAGGCGGGGGCCTGCCTCAGTGGGTCAGGCCTCGGCGGCCCGGTCGGGTGTCGAGGGTCCAGGTGTGGGTGCAGCCGGGGCACTGGAGGTGGACGCGGGCGCCCTCGTTGCCGATGAGGTAGCGCCAGTGCGTGGGGCAGTTGCGCCGGGCGGCGCAGGTCACGCAGTCGCGGGCGTCGTCGCAGCCGGGGCACGGCACCCAGGCCCGGCGGGCCCGGTCGGCCTGCGGATCAATGGGAAGTCGCATCGCCCGCGTCCCGTCCCGGCAGCACACCGGCCGCGACCAGCATGGCGTAGGTCCGCTCCTGCTCCGCGTCGAGGCCCGAGTAGAGCAGGGCGTGGGCCGCCTCCTCCGACCGCAGCACGGCCACGGGGTCCCAATCGGGCCCGAGGGCCGCCAGCACCTCGGCCCGCCGGCGGGCTTCCTCCCGCGTGAGGTCGATGCTGAAGGGCACGTGGTCGCGGCTGGAGCTGTCATCCATGGGGGCGGTGCTTTCACGGGGGGAACGTCCTGGCCCAGCCACGTCTACCAGGCGCACTGCTCAGCGTGAAGCGGATGTGACGGATGCCATCGTCCGGGACCTGTGTGCTCAGGCCGCCGTATCGTCCCGCTGCCCGGCCTCGTCATGGTGCGGGCCGCCCGTCCGGCCGGAGCGCGCGGGGACGGCCGTGCGTCCCACCGCCGCGGCCAGTTTGCGCAGCCGGCGCCAGTCCAGGCGGGGCGGCAGGTCGGGCACGCCCGGCCGCCGGCGCGGGACGCGCACGCGCAGGGCACGGCGTTCGATGCGGCACCGCACGGGAGTGGTGAGGGTCGTGGCCTCACCGTCGAGGCCGACCTCCAGCTGCGGCTCGTCGGCCTCGATGATCACCTCTTGGGCCGTGTGCGCCCCGAACCCCTGCGGGTCGAGCAGCAGCTCCGCCGCCTCCAGGGCGCTGTCGACCTTCACGGACAGCACGCCGAGCCTGCCGGAGTTCAGCCGCTGACGCCGGCCGAAGCCGAGCGGGTCGTCGATGCGGTACGGGTTGTTGCTCACCAGCACGGCCTGCGGATCGGTGAACGTCCTGCCGTCTGCGCGGGCGGTCAGGCGCGGGCCGCGCTGCCGGGTGAGCAGGTCGGGCAGCAGTTCCAGTGCCGTACCGACCTTGTCGTCGCGGTAGCCGGGGCTCTGCACGACCGCGCCGTAGACCCCGAAGGAGGCGTTGTTGACGAACGGGCGGTCGCCCGCGAAGCACAGGTCGACGCGGAGCTCGACACCGTCCGTCAGCGCGTCGAGACAGGCGGCGGGGTCGTCGCGGTCCAGGCCGAGGTCCATCGCGAAGTGGTTGCGGGTGCCGGCCGAGATCACGAGGAACGGCAGTCCGTGCTCGGCGGCCACCGCCGCGACCAGCGCCTGGGTCCCGTCGCCGCCGGCGACGCCCAGCAGGTCGGCGCCGTCGGCCACGCCCTGCCGCGCGAGCGCGGCGACGTCCTGATGGCGCTCGGGGTCCAGCAGCACCACCTGCGCACCGAGGCTCTCGGCCTTCTCCCGCAGCGCGAACTTCTCGACCTTGCCACCGCCCGAGCGCGGGTTGAGCAGCAGGAACGGGCGTCGCGGGGGCGGGGTGCGGTACTCCTTGAGCCGCCCCTGGCGCAGGCCCGTGCTGCGCAGCGCGTACCGGCCGCACCACACGGCCGCCCACCACAGGAGCCCCGAGACGGTCACCACCCACAGCAGGTTCGCCCGGGCGAAGAGCACGACCACGCCGACGGGGGTGGCGAGGGCCAGCAGGGCGGCGCCGACCCGTACGGGGCCACGCCGGGACAGGGTCCACCACAGCGCGGCGCAGGTGAGGCTGAGGCCCGCGAGCCCCACGACGAGCAGGATCACGCCTCCCACGCCGCCCTGTGCAAGCGGCAGCAGGAGCGCGACGGCCACCGCCGCCAGGGCACCCCTGGCGGCCCATGTCTGCCGACGGTGCCGCCACTCGACCGATGTCGCTCCCACAGGTCCCCTCCACCCGCTGCCGGCCGGCGTCGCCGTCCGTACGCCTCCAAGGTCTCATGCGGGCGGAGGGCGGCGTAGAGGGGCGGGGGTGCGCCGTCTCTCCTGGCCCGTTCGAGTGGTGCGTTCCTCCACACGGTCGTAGCGTCGGAACCAGCCGACTCGATCGACGCGCACGGACGCAGCACGACGGCGGGAGCAGACATGAAGTGGCACAGCACGAGGGCGGCCGTCACGCTCTGTATGACGGCGGCACTCGCGGCTACCCTGGGCACCGCCTCCGGCGCGCCGCCGAGCGGGACCACGGAGCAGCAGGTGAAGGAGCCGGTGCTGGTCGACTGTTTCTGGCGCACCGCGGTACGCCCCGACGACTTCATGCTGGCCTGCGGTGACGGCAACAGCCGTCTCGCCTCCCTGAAGTGGCTGCGGTGGGACGGGGAGGCGGCGATGGCCCGGGGGACCAACTGGGTCAACGACTGCAAGCCGTACTGCGCGGCGGGCCGGTTCCGGTCCTACGCCGTGGAGGTGCGGCTGGAGGATCCCAAGCCGTGGAAGAAGAACCCGGACGTGCGGCAGTACGGCAAGATCAGCCTGACCTACATGGAGGGCAGCCCGGAGGGGTTCCCGAAGGTGGTCGAGTACCCCCTGTGGAGTTGAGCCGAGGCCGGTTCAGCCAATACACGCCATTCCACTGAAGGTCCATGCCCCAGCAGGTCCCTCCCAAGAGGGGCCTGCATTGGCATGGACCTGACTGGCATGCCTGGCTAAGCTCTGCCCCAACCCTGTGAGAGCGCTCTCAATTGCGGTTGTTCCACCCCACCTTGCTGGAACGACGAAGGGCTACTCCCTTGAGACGCAAGCGACTCATGCGTGCCGGTCTGGCCGCCCTGCTCATGCTGGGCACCTGGACCGCCGCAGGAACCCTCCCGGCCGCGGCGAGCGACTCCTCACCCACGGCCGACGCACCACAGGCCTCCGCGGGACTCGTCGAGGCGATGCAGCGGGACTTCGGACTGACCAGGCCCGAGGCCGAGACGCGGCTGGCGGCCGAGACCGAGGCGCGCGACATCGCGCCCGCCGCCCGCCGGGCCGCAGGGGCGGCGTACGGCGGTTCGTGGTTCGACGCCGGCAGTGACCGGCTGACCGTGGCCGTCACCGCCGACGCCCCGGCCGCGACCGTACGGGCCGTCCGCTCCACCGGCGCGGCCGTGCGCACCGTCGAGCACAGCGCCCGCGAGCTCGACACGGCCGTGGCACGGCTCGACCGGATCGACGCGCCCCGGGGCGTGAGCAGTTGGCATGCCGACCCGGTGGCCAACACGGTCGTCGTCAACGTCGTCGACAGCCGGCGATCCGACAACGATGTCCGCAGGTTCGTCGCCCGCGCCCGCGCGGCCGGTCCGGTCACCGTGGAGACGGTGCCCGCCGCGCCCAGCACGTTCGCGGCCGGGACGGTCGGCGGCGACCCGTACTACACCGGCAACGTCCGCTGCTCGATCGGCTTCTCGGTGCACGGCGGGTTCGTCACCGCCGGGCACTGCGGTGGCGGCGGCGCCGCGGTCCGGGGCTGGGACGGCACGCACGTCGGTACGTTCCAGGGCTCGTCGTTCCCCGGCGACGACTACGCCTGGGTCAGCGTCGGCAGCGGCTGGTGGACCGTCCCGGTCGTCCTCGGTTGGGGCACGGTACCGGACCAGCTCGTGCGCGGCTCGGCCGAGGCGCCCGTCGGCACCTCGGTCTGCCGCTCCGGCTCCACCACGCGCTGGCACTGCGGCACCGTGCTGGCCAGGAACGAGACCGTCAACTACAGCCAGGGCGCGGTGCACCAGATGACGAAGACCAGCGTCTGCGCCGAACCCGGCGACTCCGGCGGCTCGTTCATCAGCGGCGACCAGGCGCAGGGCGTCACCTCGGGCGGCTGGGGCAACTGCTCCGGCGGCGGGGAGACCTGGTTCCAGCCGGTCAACGAGATCCTCAACCGCTACGGGCTGAGGCTGCACACCGCGTGAGCACCCGGCGGACACGCTGAACGGCACGACACACAGAGGGTTCCGCCGGTCACCCGGCGGAACCCTCCCTGTTTCTCGGTCGGTCGAGCGAGCTCGGGGAGCGATTCGGTCGCCGTGTCGGGCGCCTGGTGCGGCTGCCGCTGCCCGGCGGGGGGCCTGGCCGCCGGCTGGGCCGTGCTCGCCGTCACCGCCGGCGGTGCCGCGGCCGCGCTGCCGCTGCTGGTGGTGCAGGGCGCGTTGTCGTCCACCGTGGGATCGACGCCGGTCACGCGGTCGGGGTACGCCCCGCCGCACGCTCCGACGTTCGGCGGGGCGTACGCGACGGCGGCACTGAACGCCGGTGCCGCTCGGCCCGGTCGTGGGCGGGGCGACCGTCGAGGCGGGCCGGGGCCACCGCTCACCGCTGGGGGCCGGCGCGGGGCTCGTGGCGAGGACGAGGGTGACCGGGGGCGGCGCGCAGGCCGGTCTCCGGACACTCGACACAAAGGGGTGATCATGGCCCTGTTACGTCTTGGTGACATATGGGACGAAGTTGTGGCACGAACCCAGGGCAACGAACTGTCGGCGAGGCGAGTCGTAGGAGACGTAACGACGGGAAAGCGCACGACACATTGGGGGAAACATGACCGTCCGCGCCCGACTCCGCACCCGACTCGGCATCGCCGCCCTCGCGGCCGGTGCCGCTGTCGCCCTCACCGCCGTCCCGGCCTCCGCCGGCCCGGCAGCCCAGGGCTCACCCCGCTTCCTGGCCCCGGGCGAGCTGCCGCCGCACCCGACCTCGCCCTGGTACGCCGGGCGCGTCACCGCCGGTCAGCCGGACCCCCTGCCGATCTGCGTCGGCGACGCCCTGCCGTCGACCGCCTCGCACCGCACGTACTGGACGGAGTTCGACACCAACGCCCTGCAGGTCACCGTGGTGGAGCGGAACGAGCGGCGGGCGAAGGAGTTCGCCGCGCTGCTGCGCAAGGATCTCGCCGGCTGCGCCAAGAAGCTGATGGAGCAGGACCCCGACATGACGGCGGCCAAGAAGTACTACGGCCGGCTGAACGTCGAGGAGGGCGCCCATGTCTACGGCCTCGACACCGCCCACTCCTGGGGCGCCTCCGACATCGCGCTGTTCTCGGTCGGCCGGGACGGCAGGACCGTGACGGTCGTCAAGTGGGCGCAGATGGGCAACTTCCAGCACGCCCAGGTCGCCGACTTCAAGGCGACGACGGTGAAGGCCGTCAAGAAGCTCCACTGAGATTGCCACCGTCGCGGGCCCGGCACCCACAGGTGCCGGGCCGCATCGGCGTGCGCCGGGGACCCCCGGCCGGAGTCCTCACGGGACGCCGCCCGAGCCGTCCTGGTGGACGACGGTGAGATGCCGCTCGGCTCCGGGGGCTTCGAGTTCGTCGGCCACGGCCACGGCCACGGCAAGGTCCTCGGCGCTGACCCACGAGCGGCCGGCGGCGGTGAGCAGGGTGTCGGTGCCGCGCCGGTGGCGTCCGGTGCGGACACCGGGTTCGAGCACGGCCGGCGGGCTCGGATACGTCCGGTCCGCGCCCCCGTGTGCCTGGCAGGCGCGCACCTGGGCGACGCCGGCGAGCGCGACGGCCCGGTACTCGGCGGGCACGTCCGTCCGCCGGCCGCCGCCGATCCGGAACCGGCGCCGGTGACCGACGGCCCACGCCGGGTGGAGTATCTGGCCTGGAGCCGCTTCAACCCCAGCCCGGCGACCCGGGCCATGCCCGATGTGCTCGGCCTCAGGTCACCGGGACGCCCGGCGGACGGGTGAGCCGGTGAAGAGCCCGGCCGACTAGTCGACGGGGGCGAGGAACTCCTCGCGGGACAGCGGCCGGCCGACGATCCGGGTGTCGCCCATCCAGCCGTAGAAGCCCTGCCCGAAGCGCTCGTCGAAGGACGTGGCGCCGAGGACGAAGGGCTTGCCGAGAGTGGCGATGCCGGTGGACGGCTGGGTCGGGTTGCGGGCGATCCTCGAGCCGTCCACGTACAGCACCGTGCGGCGGCCGTCGTTGACCACGGCGATGTGCATCCAGCGGCCGACGGGCACCGCGTGGCTCCACGACGTCGGGTCGGCGTCCTGGCGGTGGGGGTAGACCACGAACTGGAGGAACCGCTCCGGCGACACGTTGAGGCTGCACGTGGGCTCCAGCGGGGACCATCCGGTGGTCTTGCCCGCGTCGCCGCTGCGGCCCTGCCAGCTGAGGATGCCCATCCAGCTGTGGTCGCCCTCGAAGGGTTCGGGCAGCCGGACGAAGGTCTCGATGGTGTAGCCCCGCATGAACTTCTCGGCGTTCAGGGGCGCCTGTGCGGCGGTGGTCAGGATCGCGCCGCGGTCGGGGCTCTTGCCGCCGTCGAACCGGAGGCTGGCGCGGGCGGGCTGGCCGGGGTGGTGGTCCTCGGACCAGGTGAGCGCGTCGGGTCCGCTGGAGTGCAGCCGGCTGACGGTCAGGTCGTTGCCGTGGCCGGACAGGTCCCGCACGACGACACCGTCCGCGACCGGCGTGCCGGGCGCTCCCGGTGCCCGGGTGCCGGAGGCGTCGAAGCGCCAGTAGGCGAGGGTGCCGCGCGGCATCACCGCGGACGGCGGACGCGGAGCGGGCGGGGTGACCGGGGCGAAGCCCGCGAAGCGCTTGTCGAAGTCGATGGTCAGGCTGAACCGGTCGACGTCACCGGTGAGTTCGATCGTCTCGGCCTCCAGCGGCGACCGCTTCTCCGGGTCCCGGGCCAGGAACCAGGGCGAGAACGTCTCCACGTCGATGACGCCCCGCACGAGGTCGAACCCGTAGGTGCGGATCATCCCGGCGCCGCCGTAGTAGCGGTCCTGGTAGTTGGTGATGTGCACGTGGACATCGTTGTCGCAGTCGTTGACCAGGACCGTGCGCCCCGGGGGCCAGTAGTGGCCGCCCAGCGCGAGGAAGATCTGGTCGTTGCCCTTGATCAGGCCGTTCCACAGGCGGTCGCCGTTGCCCGACAGCGTCGCCCCGCCCTCGTCGTCCGCCCAGGCGATGTCGTGCGTGGTCAGGACGGCGGGCAGGGTCGGGTGCTTGTCCAGCACCTCCTGCGCCCAGCGCAGTCCCTTGTCCGACACCCGCCAGTCCAGGGCGAGGACGAGCCACTCGCGGCCCCCGGCGCGCAGCACGTGGTACGTGTTGTAGCCGTCGGGCGAGGCGCCCCCGTACGTGGGCATGGACGCGTAGCGCGCGGGGCCGAACGCGGCGAGGTAGGCCGAGTCGCCGCGCTGGTCGTCCGTCGAGGAGCGGATGTCGTGGTTGCCGGCGAGCACGCTGTAGGGCACCTTGCCGTGCAGGGTGCGGAAGGTGTCGGCGGCGAGTTCGATCTCGTCCTCGGTGCCGTGCTCGGTGACGTCACCGAGGTGCGTCATGAAGGCGATGTTGGCCGAGGCACGCTCGGCGGCGAGGTAGCGGAAGGTCTCCCGCAGCGGCGTCGGGTCGGCGCTGTCGGCGTCGAAGAGATACTGCGTGTCCGGCAGCACGGCCAGCGCGAAGCGCGGGCTCTCCTCGTCGAACCGGCCGCCGCGCGCCCCCTCGGAAGCCTGCGCGTGCGCGGCCGCGGGCCCGGCGAGGGCCATGCCTGCCGCGCCGGCCGCCGGCACCGCGACCGCGGCGCGCAGCAACGCGCGTCTGTGTACCGGGTTCTGCTCTTCTCCTGCGCTCATGCCTGCTCCAGGTGTGGTGAGCTGCGTCTGGTCAGGCCGTACGCTGCTCACCCACGCTGGCCGCACGGTGGCGATCAGCTGAACAGGGGTTGCGAGGTGCTGGACGTCACACCTCCAGCACCTCCCCCGCCCGCACCACCCCGCCCCTTCTCGCGGCAGCCGGGTGGGTCACCGCTGCGGGCCGCGGCAGCCTTCCGGACCGGCCGTCGGCTCCGCGCGGCAGAAGCAGGACGACGCGATCGGTACGTCCGCCAGGGCGGCGGCGATCTTCAGTTGCTGTGCCACGATCGCCGCCTCGGCCGGCTTGCCCAGCCGCGTCAGGCACTCGTGGAAGCCGCGCAGGGACCACACGTTGCCCGGGTGCTGCTGGGGCCGGGGCAGGGTCCCGTCGAGTCCGAGGTCGGCACGGTAGACCGCCTCGGCCTCGGCGACCCGGCCCTGTTCGAGCAGCAGGGCGCCGTAGGCGTGCCGGGTGGGCTGCATCCAGCCCCAGGGCTCGTCGTAGGGCAGGCCGTCGTCGAGCGCGATCGACCGTTCCAGCGCGGCGAAGGCCGCGGTGTGGTCGCCCTTGCGGTACTCCAGTTCGCCGTCCAGCATCTCCGAGGCGATGGCGAGGATGTCGGCGCAGGTGTTGTTGAACAGGGTGCGGGACCGCGGGACCCGGGCGAGGGCCTCGCGGAACAGGCGGCGTTCGGCCTCGGCCTCCTCGATCCGGCCGGTCGCGGAGAGGGCGACGCCGCGGGCGTAGTGGAGCATCGCGGTGGTCACGCAGTACAGCCGCGCGTCCTCGGGGAACGGCAGTTCCAGGATGTCCGCCCAGCGTCCGAAGCGGATCAGCACGTGGACCCGCATGGCGAGGAAGCCCTCGAGCCAGTCGGCCATGGGCGGGCTCTGCACCCGCAGCAGCTCCTCCGTGATGGTCTCCTCCAGCTCGGCCGCGGTCGTCAGGGCGGTCCGGTACTGGCCGAGGAACATCGCGCCGTAGATCTTGAAGTGGTAGTTGTGCGAGCGGTACAGGGTGTAGAAGTTCATCGCGCCGGACCGGGCGAGGAATTTCCCGTCGGCGGCGATCGCCTCGCTGTTGCCGGAGACCACGCGCCGGTAGTCGCCGCACAGCACGTCCAGGTGCGAGGGCATGTGCTGGAGGTGTCCGGCGTCGGGCACCAGACCGCGCAGCCGGTCGGCGACGGTCAGGGCCGCCTCGGGGGTGGCGGACATCTCCATCAGGTGGATGTACATGTGCAGCACTCCGGGGTGCCGTGCCCCGTCGTCGGTCGCGAGCGCGCGGTCGAGGACGTCCTTGGCCTCAAGGGTGCGGGCGCCCTCCGCCGGCTCTCCGGTGCGGATGTCCCACAGCTGCCAGGGCGTGAGGTTCATCAGGGCGTCGGCGTACAGGGTGGCGAGGTCGAGGTCACCGGGGGCGAGTGCGTGGACGGCGCGCATGCGCTCGGCGTAGGGCTCGTTCCACACCGAGCAGTCCTCGACGGCCTCCGGTTGCGGGTAGCGCGAGCGCAGGGCCTCGATCAGGGCGCGTTCGACGGGGGCGGCGCCGGCCGCCTTCTCGTGGGCGCGTTCCACGGCGGCGTGGGCGCGGTCGACGGTGCGGACCAGTTCCCGCTCGTCGAAGGCGTCCCAGGGCTTGTTGTAGTTGGGGCCGAGGGCGTAGGCGATGCCCCAGTACGCCATGGCGCAGTCGGGGTCGGCGGCCGCGGCGGCCTCGAAGCAGGAGACGGCCTCCTCGTGGTGGAAGGCGTACGTCCAGACGAGGCCGCGGTCGAACCACACCTGGGCTTCGGGGGACGTGGTCGTCACCGTACGGGTGTGGGTGCCGAGGTCGTAGTAGTCCATCCGTGTCTCCTGTGATCGCGCGGGTGTCGCGGCACCGGCCGACCGGCGCCCGACCCGCACAATTTTCAGGTGTCGCAGGGTCGTTGGCGGGCCGTACGCACGCACGCGGAACGGTGACGACACGAAAGAGGGATCAAGTGCGGCAGCGCCGGAGAGCCAAGTGCGCCCCTCGGCCGCGCCAAGCACGCATCAAGCTCTGGCCATGAATTCACCAGGCCGCACCATGAATTCGTAGCGTGAACCCCTCACCATGGCATCGGGCATACGTTCGAGGCCGTGAACCTCGATGACGCCCCTCCCAGAGGCACCGGCCGTCAGCCGGCCTCGTCCCCCACGGCGACCCCGCACCGCCGTACCCTCCTGCGCGCCGCTCTGACCGGCGCCGCGGCGCTCGGTGCCGGCCTCGCCCTCGACGCCTCCCCCGCGTCCGCCGTCACCGCAGCCCCGCGCCCCCGCCCCGGCACTCCCGCGGAGGCCCTGCGCGCACTGGAGGCGGGCAACCACCGCTGGCGCACGTACCGCGAGCGGCATCCGAACGAGTCACCGGCCGTACGACAGTCCCTGACGTCGGGTCAGTATCCGTTCGCGGTCGTCCTCGGCTGCGTCGACTCCCGTGTGCCGCCGGAGCTGGTCTTCGACCAGGGGCTCGGCGACCTGCTCACGGTGCGCAGCGCTGGTGAGGTCCTCGACGAGGCCGTGCTCGGGAGCGTCGCCTACGGGGTGCTCGAACTGGCCGTGCCGCTGGTCGTGGTCCTCGGCCACCAGTCGTGCGGGGCAGTGCGGGCCGCCGTCGAGGCGGAGGAGTCCGGTGAGCCGCTGCCGGCCCACATCCAGTACCTGGCCGACCAGATCAGCCCGGCGATCGACCACACCCAGGCGGGCGACGCCCGCGTCGACGCGACCATAGACGCCCAGATACGGCTCGTCCGGTCCCGTCTCGCCGCCGAACCCGACCTGGCCGCCAAGGTGACGTCCGGTCAGCTCGCCGTCGTGGGCGCACGCTACGAGCTGACGACCCAGCGCGTGCACCGCGTCTCCTGACACACACGAGGAGGCGGACGAGCCCCCCGGCCCGTCCGCCCCCCTGGGCTCCCCCGCGCGTCAGCTGGGGTTGTCGCCGTGCGTGAGCGTCTCCCAGGCGACGAAGAGGTTGTTGCTGCCGGACGGACGGTTGCGCTCGGTCAGCGCCTGCGTGTTGGTCATGGCGTGGCCGAGCCGGTTGTGCAGGGCGTTGTAGCCGACCTCGGTGATCGGGCCGAGCCCGAGGTGCAGCGAACCGCCGCACAGCCAGCTCGGGACGCCCTCGCCCATCTCGTACTTGGCCTGGAAGCCGAGCGCGTGCCGCAGCCGTTCGCCGACGTCGGTGCCGTAGAGGTCCTGGCCCTGGATGCGGCTGGTCTCGGCGACGTGGGAGATGGCTGATATGCCGTAGCCGGTGTGGGTGAGGTCGCGGCACGTCTCCTGGGTGAGACCGGTGACGAACGTGCCCTGGCCCTGCCAGTAGTTGACGATCTTGTCGCGGGTGTTGAGGTTCTGGCTCGGGACCGTCTTCGGCAGGGCACCGTCGGACTCCAGGTAGACGAAGGCGGCGGTGCGGGTGCGGAACTTCGCCATGGCCTTGTCGTACGAGGCCTTGTCCTCCAGGAAGACGGAGATGCCGATCGCGGCCTCCATCATCGACAGCTCCCAGTTGCCGTTGGAGTTGGAGCCGTTGATGATCTCGGGGAGGTAGACGTCGCGGAGCATGGTGGCGAAGCGGCCGGAGTTCGCCCAGCCGCCGGTGTACGTGTACTTGATGATTTCGGCGGCCTTCGGCCAGGAGGAGCCCGCCCAGCCCGTCTGCAGCGGGGCGTTGCTGTTGGTGTGGTCGCGGATCACCGCGGACCAGGCGTCCATCAGCTCGATGGCCTTACGGGCGTGCCTGTCGTCGCGCGTGATGTACCAGGCGAGCGCGTGGGTGTACGCGGCGATCGCGTCCTCGCGCTCGTCGGTGCAGCCGTAGTTGGGGTTGGAGTAGGAGCCGCACTCGACGACCGCGCGGGGCTTGGGTGCGCGGTTCAGGTCCGCGTACTTGCTCGCCATCATCCGGTCGAAGGCGTTCTTCCAGGGCTGGGCACCGGCGTTGACCTTGCCGCGGGTGAAGTCAAGCTGGCCCTTGGAGACGGTCACGCCGGGGTGGACGAAGGTGGCGGGGGCGGCGTCGGCGCTGGGTGCGCCGGGCCCGGCGACCAGGGTGGCCACCAGGGCGGCGGCCGCGGCGGTGGTCACGGCGAGGAGCGGACGACGGGACTTGCGGCGGGGACGAACGGGGGCGTCTGTCATGGGGGGTCCGTTCTCGTATATGAACGAAGGGTGTGTGACTGAACGCGCGCACTGGCCGTGACCATAGGTACGGACCAGCCTTCCGTCAAGACGCGAGGAGAGAAGAGGCGTTGGGCGGCGGCGCGCGAAAAGTTACCAAGAGGTATGTCGTGACTTCGTATGCCAACGGCAGTAGAACCCGTTTCGATTCACTCGAAATCGAGGAGTGCCGTATGAGCGCTGACCTCCAGAACAGACCCCCACCAAGCGGAATCTCCCGCCGCCGACTCATTGCTGGAACAGGTTTCATTTCGGGCGCCATTGTGCTCGGTGGCCACCACTCGCCCGCCCTGGCGGCACCGCGGCAGAACGCCGCCCTGATCGAACCGGGTGCCCGGATCCCGGTCCTGGTGGTCGGCACGGGATACGGCGGCTCGGTCGCCGCCCTCCGGCTCGCCCAGGCAGGCGTCGATGTGCACATGGTCGAAATGGGAATGGCCTGGGACACCCCCGGCCCCGACGGAAAGATCTTCGCCAACACGACCAGTCCCGACCACCGTTCGTACTGGCTGCGCACCAGAACCAAACAACCCCTCAGCAACTTCCTGGGCTTTCCGCTCGACAAGAACGTCCCTCGCCACACCGGAATTCTCGACGCCGAGGAAATGGGCGGGATCACGGTCTATCAGGGACGCGGAGTCGGCGGTGGATCACTGGTGAACGGCGGCATGGCCGTCACGCCGAGGCGCGAGAACTTCGGCGCCGTCCTGCCGTCCGTCGACGCCGACGAGATGTACGACGTCTACTACCCGCGAGCCAACGCCGAACTCGGCGTCGGCACGATCGACCCGGCGTGGTTCGAGACCGCCGCGTGCTACCAGTACGCCCGGGTGGGCCGGAAGCACGCCCAGCGGTCCGGTTTCCCCTTCGTCTTCGTCCCGGACGTCTACGACTGGGAGTACATGAAGCGAGAAGCCGCCGGGACGGCCCCGAAATCGGCGCTGGCCGGTGAGATCCTCTACGGCAACAACCACGGCAAGAAGAGCCTCCAACAGACCTATCTCGCCCGGGCCCGGGCCACCGGAAAGGTCACCATCTCCCCACTGCACAGAGTGGTGTCCGTCACTCCCGCGTCCTCGGGCGGCTACACCGTCGGCATCGAGCAGCTCGACACCGGCGGCGGCGTCACGGCCATGAAAACGGTCACCGCGGCCCGGGTGTTCTTCGCCGCCGGCAGCGTCGGCACCAGCAAGCTCCTGGTCCGGCTCAAGGCCCAGGGCGCGCTGCCCGGCCTGAACGGCGAGATCGGCAAGGGCTGGGGCGAGAACGGCAACGTCATGTGCGGCCGGGCCAACCACATGTGGGACCCCACCGGTGCCCTGCAGTCCTCGATTCCCACCGCGGGAATCGACAACTGGGCCGCCGGCGGAGCCTTCGCGGAAGTCGCGCCACTGCCCACCGGAATCGAGACGTACGCCTCCTTCTACCTGTCGATCACCAAGAATCCGCACCGCGCCGAGTTCACCTGGAACGCGGCGAGCGGAAAAGTCGAACTCAACTGGCAGACGGCCTGGAAACAGCCGTCGATCACCATGGCCAAGTCGATATTCGACCGGATCAACGCGAAAGAGGGCACGATCTACCGCACCGACCTCTTCGGCGTGTACAAGATCTGGGGCGACCACCTCACCTACCATCCGCTGGGAGGTGCGGTGCTGGACAGGGCGACCGACAACTACGGTCGCCTGCATGGCCATGCGGGCCTCTACGTGGTCGACGGGGCGCTGATCCCGGGCAACGCCAGCGTGAACCCCTTCGTCACCATCACGGCGCTCGCCGAACGGAACATCGAGGAGATCATCGCCACCGACCTCTGACCCACCTCAACGCTGGGGCAGGACACAGACGCCGTCCAGCCCCAGCACATGGTTGAGCCGCCCGAACGCCAGCCAGGATCCGATGCTCATACTGAGCTCCACGATCTCCGCCTGGCTGTAGTGGGCCGTCATCCGGCCCCAGAACTCCTCGTCCAGGCCGTGGTGGTCCAGGGCGTAGCGCTCGGCGTACTCGGCGGCCAGGCGGGTGCGCGCGTCGAAGGCGTCCGTGGTCCGCCAGGAGGTGACCGCCTCCGCGAAGCCGTCCTCCACCTTCCGCCCGTCGCGTTCGGTACGCCAGTCCAGGCAGAAGACGCAGCCGTTGATCTGTGCGATGCGCAGCCGCGCCGCCTCGAACTCCCGCAGGCCCAGGCTGGTGTGGGCGTACACGGCCAGCGAGAAGTTCGACGCCGCCATGCCGATCTCGGGAACCATGTCGCCCCACACGTAGGGGATGGGGTCCGCTCCGTCGGGGATGTCGATGCGCAGGGTCATCGGTCAGGTCCTTCCCAGTCGGCCGGCCGCGGGGCGCAGCGGGACGTCGAGCGCGTCGTAGAGGCCGGGCTTGGCCTTGGTGAGCCAGTCGACGGCGTTGACCAGCCGGCCGGCCGCGGTGGCGTTGCCGCCCGCCGACCGGTTGCCGCCCTCGTCGCTCGCCTCGACGGTGACCTCGATGCGGGGGCGGCCCTCGACGACCACCCGGTGTGCTCCGGCACCGCCGTCCGGGGGCTGCGGCCAGTCCGGGGCGCAGGAGGCGTGGATGCGGGTGACGTGCTCGACGACGATGCGGGGTTCCCCGTCGACGAGGCCCCGCACCTCGAAGCGCACGGCGCCCTGGGTGCCGGCCGCGAACTCGCCCATGGTGGGTGTGGTGACGGTGGCCTCGAGCGGGCGCCGCTGAAGCGTCTCGCGGATCTCGTCGAGTTCGACGCCCAGGCCCCGGGCCATCATCCGCAGCTGGCCGCCCCACACCATCGTCGGTACGCCCTCGAAGAGCATCGGCGGCTGGTAGTCCATCGAGTGCCCCATGCCGACCAGATGCCGTACCGAGTCCTCCTGGTCGTACGTGGAGTAGTCGAAGATCTCCTGGCAGCGGACCGCGTCGATGCGGGAGCCGAGGCCGGTGACCAGCAGGGGCAGGAGGTCGTTCGCCCAGCCCGGGTCCACGCCGGAGACGAACAGGGATCCCCCGCCGGCCGCGACGGCCTGCACCAGTGGCTCCCTGATCTCGGGCGGGGCGCCCCGGTGGTCGTACATGCCGTAGACGGACGGCGTGACGACGACCGCCCCGGCCCGCACGGCCCGTTCGAGGTCCCGCAGGGCCTCGTCGGGCCGGACGTCGCCGGAGGCCGCGTAGACGACCGCGCGCGGACCGGCCGCGAGCACCGCGGCGACGTCGTCGGTCGCCGCCACGCCCAATGGGCGGCCCAGGTCGCTCAGTTCACCCGCGTCCCGGCCGACCTTGGCCGGATCGGCGACCAGGACGGCCACCAGATCCAGCGACGGATGGGCGTCGACGGCGCGGATGGCCGCGCGGCCGACATTGCCCGTACCCCACACAACCGTGGAAATCATGGGCGGAGGGTAACGAGGCGCGGCAAAGGTTCCCAGAGCCGTGCAGGGAGATCTTTCCGGCCCGAAAAGGGATCTTCACGACCCCCTCCGACTCGGGGTGACGGGCCCCTGCGGCGCGGGGTGTCAGGCCCGCGGCGGCTTCATCGCCACGTCCAGGTAGAACGTGTCGATGCTGCGGACCGCCTCCTCGAACTCCGCCAGGTTGACGGGCTTGGTGACATAGGCGTTCGCGTGGTGGCGGTAGGCGCCGGAGACGTCGTCGGGGGCCGCGGACGTGGTCAGCACCACCACCGGAATGGTGCGCAGGTCCGGGTCCTCCTTGACGACGGCCAGGAACTCCCGGCCGTTCATGCGGGGCATGTTCAGGTCGAGGACGATCAGGTCGGGGCGCTGGTTCGCCGGATCGCGCAGATACTCCAGCGCCTCGATGCCGTCGGCGACCTGGGTGAGGTTGCGGGCGCCGCGTTCGGCCAGGGCGTCCTGGATGAGCATCGCGTCGGCGATGTCGTCCTCGACCAGCAGCACGTCGTAGGGGCGGATGGGGGCGGGGACGGACATGGCTATGAACTCCGGGAAGCGGAAGGGGTGTGACGTGGGGTGGCGCTGGTGATCAGGCCCGGCCAGCGGCGCCGGGCTCCCTGCCGGCTCATGCCGGAGGCCCGGCCGATCTCGGGGTAGCCCGCACCGGCCGCCGCCGCGGCGCGGGCGGCACGATCTGCCAACTGCTGCGCCACCCGTTCCACCTGAACGAGCACGAGCAGCTGGACGAGGGCCTCGTGGCGTGCCGAGCCGGTCCGGTCGTCCGGACCGGCCTGCTCCGGCAGCGCGTACCGCGCACAGCGCAGGGCGAGTTCGTCGACCGCCTCGGTGACGAGATCGGTCATCTCCCCTCCCGCCTGGGGCAGAGAGAAGTGGGAGGCAGACATGGCACTACCCTAAGGGGCCCTCACCAGCCGCGACAACATCTGTTGTCCGACCTGGGTAAGGTGCCTTCCGCAGGGGGGCCTCGACGCGGCCCTGTCAGACGCGAAGGAGTTCAGCAGGCCGTGATGAACGAGCAGCCGCCCGGCGCCCGCAAGGTCACAGCGGGCTGGACCACCCGCCGTTGGCTGCGGGTGAGCGTCGCCGTCACCCTCGCGGTGCTGGCCGTGCTCGGCTCCCTCGGCGTGTGGGCGATGGCCCGCACGTCCCAGCTGACCGAGCAGATCGTGGACCGGCGGGGGCCCGCACTGACGTACGCGGTACGGCTGGAGACCGCGCTGGTCAACCAGGAGACCGGCGTGCGCGGCTACGGCCTGTCCGGCGAACGGGACTTCCTCCAGCCCTACGCGCAGGGCGTGACCGAGGAGAGGGAGGCGCTGCGGCAACTGGAGACGCTGCTCTCGGACTCCCCGCGTGCCCGTGCGGAGCTGGCGACGGTACGGAGGCTGTCCGACCGGTGGCAGAACGACGTCGCCGTGCCCATCGCGAGCGCGGCCCCCGCTCGCGCCGTGTCGATCGCCTCCGCCCGGGTGACGCAGGGCAAGGCCAGCTTCGACACCCTGCGCGACGCGCTGACCACGCAGCAGACGCGCCTGGGCGAGGAACGGGCCGCCGCCTCCAGCGAGCTGCGGCGGGCCACGTATCTGCGCAACTGGACGTTCACGGTGATCGCGCTGGTCATCGTGCTGGTGGCCGCGCTCGCCTTCGAGGCGCTGCGGCGCGGCATCACCAGCCCGCTCGGCCGGCTCGGGCAGACGGCGCGGGAAGTGGCCGAGGGCCGTTTCGAGCTGCCCATCGCCATCACCGGCCCCGCCGATCTGCGGCAGCTGGGCTCCGACGTGGAGTCGATGCGCGGGCGCCTGCTGGAGGAGCTCGAGTTCAGCGAGACCTCCCGCCGGCTTCTCGACGAACAGGCCGCCGACCTGCAGCGCTCCAACGCCGAGCTGGAGCAGTTCGCCTACGTCGCCTCCCACGACCTCCAGGAGCCGCTGCGCAAGGTCTCCAGCTTCACCCAGCTTCTGCAACGGCGGTACGGCGGGCAGCTCGACGAGCGGGCCGACCAGTACATCGCGTTCGCGGTCGACGGGGCCAACCGCATGCAGGTCCTGATCAACGACCTGCTCGCGTTCTCCCGGGTCGGGCGGGTGCTCAACGACCACGAGGAGGTCGACCTGGAGGCCGTCGTCGGCCGCGCGCTGGACAATCTCAGTGTGGCGATCGAGGAGAGCGGCGCCGAGGTCACGCACGACCCGCTGCCCAAGGTCGTGGGCGACGCGACCCAACTGGGCATGCTCTGGCAGAACCTGCTGTCGAACTCCGTCAAGTTCCGCCGGCCCGACCGGACACCACAGATCCGGATCAGTGTCCGCACCGACGGGAACGGCCTGCGGGAGTTCGCCGTGACGGACAACGGCATCGGTATCGAGCCGGGCTTCCAGGAGAAGGTCTTCGTCCTCTTCCAGCGGCTGCACACCCGGGACGCCTATCCGGGCACCGGCATCGGGCTGGCCATGTGCAAGAAGGTCGTGGAGTTCCACGGCGGAACCATCCGCATCGACCCCGGTCACACGGCCGGTACCCGTGTCGTGTTCACCCTTCCCGTTGAGCATTCCGCCACGGTGGACGGCGCGCGAGAGGCACAGCCGTGACAGAGACAGCCGTCGAGCAGGAAGCGCCGTACCGCATCGTCCTGGTCGAGGACGACGACGGCGACGCCCTGCTGGTCGAGGAACTGCTGTACGACACGGAGCTCCCGCACACCCTCGTGCGGTGCCGGACGCTGGCCGAGGCACGCGTCGAACTCGTGGCACGCCACCACGACTGCGTGCTGCTCGACCTGCATCTGCCCGACGCCCTCGGCCTCGACACGGTCGAGGCGATACAGCGGACGGACACGCATGCCGCGGTCATCGTGCTCACCGGCCTGGCCGAGTCGCACGCGGGCGTGGACGCGCTGGCCGCCGGCGCCCAGGACTACCTCGTCAAGGGAAAGGTCGACCCGGACCTGCTGCAACGGGCCGTCCGCTACGCCGTCCAGCGCAAGCAGGCCGAGCGGGCCAGCGCGGATCTCCAGGTCGGACGGCTGCGGGCGCAGGAGAACGCGCGTCTGGAGCGCGGGCTGCTGCCCACGCCGATCCTGTCCACCGCCTCGGTCACCGCCACGAGCCGCTACTTCCCCGGGCGGGAACAGGCACTGCTCGGCGGTGACTTCCTGGACGTCGTGCAGACCGACGACGGACGGGTCCACGCCATCATCGGCGATGTCAGCGGGCACGGTCCGGACGCCGCCGCCCTCGGCGTCTGCCTGCGGATCGCCTGGCGGGCGCTGACGCTCGGCGGTCACCGCGACCACCAGCTGCTGCATCTGCTGGAGCAGATCCACACGGCCGAGCGCACCGGCAGCGACCTCTTCACCACCTGCACGCTCATCACCCTGGACCCGGCGGCGGCCACGGTCACCCTGCACCTGGTGGGCCACCACGAGCCGCTGCTCATCGGGCCCACCGGGGCCGAGATCGTGTCCGCCCCGCACGGCATCGCCCTCGGCATCGTGCCCGGGCTCGGGCAGTGGCCGTCGACGACGCTGCGGCTGCCGCCGGACGGCGCGCTGATCGCGTACACCGACGGCCTGATCGAGGGGTACGGGGGCGACGACCGGGACCGGCTAGGGGTCGACGGGCTGCTGCGGATCCTCGACGAGACGCGGGAAAGGGACCCCGGCAAGCATCTCGACCAGCTGATCGGCCGGGTCCGTGGCCTCAACGCCGAGCGGCACACCGACGACCTGGCGATCCTGCGCCTGGACTGGACGGCGCTGCCTGGCCGGGTGGCCGGTGGCGGAGCCGGGCGGCGGACGGTGCCGGAGCAGCCGTACGGGCGCGTGGGCCGCTCCTGAGGCCATGGGAGAGCCGACCGGCGGCTCCGACCGCGGTGAGAGGGCGGCAGGACCATGATCGCTCGGTCGGACATCGGCTACGTCCGAGCGGTAGGCTGCCAGAAGGGCTGCCGAGCGGGTGCTCGGCCGGCGCCGTACCGCCCTGTGACCGGTCGGAACAGGCAGTGGTCGGGTCCGACGGTCGGGTTCTGGTGGTCGGCCTTCGGGCGCCTTGCGACGCGAAGGCACGACGAGCGGGACGGTGGACACGGATGGACTGGCGCGCGTTCGCCGAACAGATGGCCGAGCTGGCGCGGCACCTGCTGGCGCAGGGCTCCACGCAGGAGACGCTCGACGCGATCTCCGAGCGGGGTGTCGGGCTGATCGAGGGCTGCGACGCGGCCGGCATCCTGGCCCTGCGCAAGGGCCGCGCGGTGACTCTGGCTGCCTGCGGCGACATGGTCGTGGAGTCCGACCGCCTGCAGGGCGAACTGGGTGAGGGCCCGTGCTTCGACGCGGCCCGGCGCGTCAACGGGGAGCGCCTGTTCCGGATCACGGACATGAGCAAGTCGCAGCCCGACTGGCCGCGCTTCGCCCCCGCCGCCCGCGACCTGGGCGTGGGCAGCATGATGGGTTTCCTGCTCTACACCAAGGACGACGACTTCGGCGCCCTGAACTTCTACTCCGGACGGCCCGGCGCCTTCACGCCCGAGATGGAGACGGCCGGCTGGCTGCTCGCCTCGCACGCCGCCGTGGCGCTGGCCAGCGCCCGCACGGTCGACCAGCTCGAACACGCCATGGACACCCGGCACGCCATCGGCGAGGCCATGGGCATCCTGCGCGAGCGCCACCAGATGAGCGAGGAAGCGGCCTTCGACGTGCTCAAGCGCATCTCCCAGACGCACAACGTCAAGCTCCGCGACGTCGCCCAGTCGATTCGCACCAGGGCAGTCCCGGAGCGCTGAGGCCGGCTCGTCCCCGTGTTGCGAAGACCGGTTCCCGGAATGCCGGCGGGAGCGATTCAGCCGAGGGCGAGTGGGGGTACCTGGAGGGCAGGGCGCAACCGGTGCCGCGGAATCGGTTTCGCCAGGTGTCGTGGTTCGGACCAGAGCCACGACACCGCCGCGTTCGGCGCCCACGCCGTGACCGGGCACTCTTAGGACGGCGCGTACGGGTTACTCGGGCTCCATGGCGAAGCTGCATCTCCCAGGTCACAAGGATCAGCGCGACGGAGGGAATCCGGCGCCCGCGGAGGCCGGTCCCCGGCCCGAGGTGGAAAGGGCGGCGCCCGACTCACCGGCGAAGCTCACCAAGCGGTCGTGGGTGGCGGTGCTGAAGGGAAGCCTGCGTGAGTTCAAGGACGACGAGCTGACCGACCGGGCGGCGGCCCTGACCTACTACACGGTGCTGTCACTGTTCCCGGCGCTGCTGGTGCTGGTGTCGCTGCTGGGCATCGCCGGCCGGTCGGTCACCGACCGGCTCATGGACAGCCTCCAGCAGTTCGCTCCCGGCGCCGGCCGGGAGATCATCACCCAGGCCGTGCGGCAGCTGCAGAACAACGCCGGGGTCGGCTCGCTCCTGGCCGTCGTCGGCCTGGTGCTGGCCGTGTGGTCGGCGTCGGGCTACGTGGCGGCGTTCATCCGCACCTCCAATGTCGTGTACGACGTGCCCGAGGGCCGGCCGATCTGGAAGGTCCTGCCGGTCCGCGTCGGAGTGACCGTCGCCCTCATGGTGCTGGCCCTGATCAGCGCCGTGATCGTGGTCTTCACCGGCGGTCTGGCGCAACGGGCCGGGGACGCCTTGGGCCTCGGCGACACCTTCCTGACCGTGTGGTCGATCGCCAAGTGGCCGGTCCTGGTCGTCCTGATCACGCTGATGATCGCGATCCTGTACTGGGCCTGCCCGAACGCCAAGGTCAGGGGGTGGCGCTGGATCACTCCTGGCAGCTTCCTGGCACTGCTGGTCTGGATGGCCGCGTCCGCGGGCTTCGCCTTCTACGTCGCCAACTTCGGCTCGTACAACAAGACGTACGGCACCATGGCCGGCGTCATCATCTTCCTCATCTGGCTGTGGGTGACCAATCTGGCCATCCTGCTCGGCCTGGAGTTCGACGCCGAGACCGCACGCCAACGAGCCATCGCCGGAGGCCATCCGGCCGAGGCCGAGCCGTACACCGAGCCGCGTGACACCCGTGCCTGGGACGAGCAGGACCGGCGGAAGGTGGACCTGCCCGAGGACCGCACCTCCTGACCCTGAGCATCCGCAGCTCCTCCGGGGGACGGGCCCGGTGGCCCGGCCCCCGGCGCCGTGTCTACGACGCGTTACGCCGATCCCGGCGTACCAGCCGTGTCAGCAGCGGCCACGCCAGCAGTACGACGACCACGGCGTACACCGTCACCGCGAACGGGGTGTTGACCAGGCCGGTGACGCTGCCGTCGCTGATCTGCAGGGCGCGGCGCAGCTGCTGTTCGGCGTTGGGGCCGAGGATGACGCCGATGACGGCGGGCAGCACGGGCAGCCCGTAGCGGCGCATGCCGAACCCGATCAGGCCGATGACCAGCAGGATCACCAGGTCGACGGCCTCGCCGCCGACGGCGTAGGCGCCGACCGAGGCGAAGAAGAGGATTCCCGCGTACAGGTACGGCCGTGGAATGCGCAGCAGCTTGGCCCACAGCGGCGCGAGCGGCAGGTTGAGGGCGAGCAGCAGCACCATGCCGACGAACAGCGAGGCGATCAGACCCCACACCAGCTCGGGTTCGCGTTCGAAGAGCAACGGGCCCGGCTGGATGCCGTACTGCTGGAAGGCGGCCAGCATGACGGCGGCGACCGCGGTGGTCGGCAGGCCCAGCGTCAGCATCGCCACCAGCGTGCCCGCCGCCGAGGCCGACGCGGCGGACTCAGGTCCCGCCACGCCCTCGATGGCGCCCTTGCCCCACTCGTCCTTGTGCCGGGACAGGCGTTTCTCGGTGACGTAGGAGAGGAAGGTGGGGATCTCGGCGCCACCTGCCGGGATCGCGCCGAAGGGGAAGCCGATGAACGGGCCGCGCAGCCACGACTTCCAGGTGCGCCGCACGTCGTCGCGGCCGAGCCACGGGCGGCCCACCGGGATCGGCTCGCCCGGCCGGCGCCGCAGATGGGCGGCCACCCACAGGGCCTCGCCGATCGCGAACAGGCCGACGGCGACGATCACCACGTCGATGCCGTCGGCGAGCTGGAGCGAGCCGAAGGTGAGTCTCTGCTGGCCGGTCATCTGGTCCAGGCCGACCAGGCCCAGCGTCAGTCCGATGAACAGGGAGGCCAGACCGCGGATCCGGGACGAGCCGAGGACCGACGTCACCGCGATGAAGGCGAGCACCATGATGGCGAAGTAGTCGGGCGCGCCGATGTCGACGGCGAGCCGGGCCACCGTCGGGGCGAGGGCGACCAGCAGGATCGTGCCGACCATGCCGCCGGCGAAGTGGCCGATGGCGGCGGCGGCCAGCGCCTGCGCGCCGCGCCCCGACTTGGCCATCGGGTTGCCTTCCATCGCGGCGACCACTGCGGCGCTCTCGCCGGGGGTGTTGAGCAGGATCGAGGTCGTGGAACCGCCGAACATGGCGCCGTAGTAGATGCCCGCGAACATGATGAACGCGCCTACGGGGTCGAGTCCGTACGTCACCGGCAGGAGCAGCGCGACCGCCATGGCCGGGCCGATGCCGGGCAGGACGCCGATCGCGGTGCCGAGCAGCACACCGAGGGCGGCCCACAGCAGGTTGAGCGGGGTCAGCGCCGTGCCGAAACCGTCCAGCAGGGAGTTGAGGGCGTTCATCTCACAGCACTCCCATCAGGGGGCCGCCGGGCAGCGGCACGCCCAGCAGGTTGTTGAACACGGCGTAGGTGACGAGGGACAGCACGGCCGCGATGAGCGGGTCGCGGTCGGGGCGGCGGCTGCCGAGGGCGAAGGCGGCGCCCCAGAACAGCAGGGCGCCCGCGACGGGGAAGCCGAGCGGTTCGATGAGGACGGCCGCGCCGAGGAAGACTCCGGCGAGCAGCAGGACCGTACGCCAGTCTGCGGGTTCGGACAGGTCGATGTCCTCGCCGGTCTCGGCCTGGCCTCGGCCGCCCCGCAGCACATCGACGGCGAGCAGGACGGCGATGAGCAGCAGCCCGGCGCCGACGGCCAGGGGCACCGTCCGCGGGCCGACGGGTCCGCGCTGGGCGATGTCGACGTCCATGGTGAGCGCGTCGGTGAGCACCAGTGCGCCGAGGGCCAGCAGCAGCACACAGACGCCGAGTTCGGAGTGGTCGCGCAGCCAGGAGCGGCGGGCCGGGGTGGGCGCCGGAGGGATGTCGGCGGTCGGGGTCGTCACAGTCCCAGCTCCTTCAGTACCGAGACCACCCGCTGGTCCTGGGCGTCCAGGAAGTCCCCGAACCTCTCGCCGGACAGGAAGGCGTCGTCCCAGCCGTTCTTCTTCATGGACTCCTGCCACTCGGGCGAGTCGTGGAGTTCCTCGACGAGGCGGACGAGTTTGCCGCGCTCGGCGTCGGAGAGGCCGGGAGGAGCGACGATGCCCCGCCAGTTGGTGAAGTTGACGTCGTAGCCCGCCTCCTGGAGGGTGGGCGCGTCCAGGCCGTCGACCCGCTGGGGTCCGGTGACCGCGAGGAGGCGCAGCTCACCGGCCTTGATCTGGTCGAGGTACTCGCCGACGCCGGAGACACCGAAGGCGACCTTGTTGCCGAGGATGGAGGCGAGGAGTTCGCCGCCGCCGTCGAACGGGATGTAGTTGACCTGCTTCGGGGAGATCCCGGCGGCGCGCGCCATCAGCATGGGCGCGAGGTGGTCGGGGCCACCCGGTGAGGAACCGCCGCCGACGGGGAGTTCGCCGGGGTCGGCCTTCCAGGCGTCGATGAGCTCGTCGATCGTCCGGTAGGGCGAGTCCTTGGCGACCACCACGACGTCCTGCTCCTCGGTGAGGCGGGCGATCGGGGTGGTGTCGGCGAGGGTTCTGGGCGCGTCGTTGGAGCGGACGGCGCCGACGACGCCGAGCCCCATCGACATCGCGAGCTTGCCGTTGCCGTGCTCGCCCACCAGGCGGGTGAGGCCGACGGTGCCGCCGGCGCCGGGCAGGTTGAACACCTCGATGCCGGGGGTGAGTCCGGCCTCCTCGGCGTTCTTCGCGGCCGTGCGCGCGGTGATGTCGTAGCCGCCGCCCGGTGTGTTGGGGACCATGAAGCGCAGGCCGGGGATCTGTGTGCCGGTCCCGGTGCCGCTGCCCGTGGTCAGCAGCGGGGGTCCTACGAGGACGAGCACGGCGGCCCCGAGCAGGGCGAGGGGGGTGCGCGAGCGCACGAGTGCCACCACCTGTCGGTCTGTCGATGGGGTTGGGGAAGGCCCTGTGGGGGAGGGTGAGGTGGGCCACATGTTGCCCCCCGCCTCGCCGGGCTGTCCCGCTTGCGGAACCAACGGAGGTTCTGGTCTTTGTGTCAGCGGCGGTTGCGGCGGCGCCGGTCCCCGGCCACCGACCCTGCGGCTACCGATCTCTTTCCTCCGGCGCAGGTGGAGGCCATGATGGGACGACCCCACCCCTCAAGCCTCACCACCGAGAGATCGAGTACGCCGTGGTCGCCACCTTCCGTCGTCAGACCCTCGCGGGCGAGATGCTGGTGCTCCAGCTCGCCATCGTGGTGGTGGTGCTGGTGGCGGTCGCCGGGGTCTCGCTGGCGCAGTCGGAGGCGACCTTCGACCGGGTGGAGGGCCGCCGGGTGGCCGCGCTGGCCGAACAGCTCGCGGCGAACCCCCTGGTGCGCAGCCAACTGGTGGTTCCGCTGCCGCGCGAGGCACTTGCGCCGCTGGTGAGCTCCACGCAGTCGCAGTCCGGGGTGACCTCCGTGACGGTCGCGGACGCGGACGGGCGGATCGTCAGTTCCACGGACCCGACGGCGATCGGTGGGCCGCTGCCGCACGGTGACGGCGCCACCCGGGGGCGCGGCTGGTCGGGCGAACTGACGCTGGACGGCGGGCGCGAGCGGGTGGCCCAGGTGCCGGTGCTGGGGGCGGCGCGGGAGAACCTCGGGCGGCATCTGGGCACGGTGATGGTCGGCGAGGCCTCCCCCACCGTCTGGCAGCGGCTCAGTGGCGCGTCCTCGTACCTCCTCACCTACCTGGGCGTCGCGAGCGGGCTGGGGCTGGCCGGCTCGCTGCTGCTGGCCCGGCGGGTCAAACGGCAGACGCTCGGGCTGGAGCCACGGGAGATCGCGGGGCTCGCCGAGCACCGGGAGGCGATGCTCTACGGGATCGCCGAGGGCGTGGTCGCCCTGGATCCGCAGCATCGGCTCACGCTGGTGAACGAGGTGGGACGGCGGCTGCTCGACCTGCCCGGGGACTGCGTGGGGCGGAGCCTGGCGGACCTCGGTGTCGAGGGGCGGCTGCGGGACGTGCTGGCCGGGGACCGGGACGGCGCGGCCGACGAACGCGACCAGGTCGTCGTCCGGCACGGCCGGGTCCTGGTCATGAACCGGATGGCGGTCCGCAAGGACGGGCGGCCGCTCGGGTCGGTCACCACGCTGCGCGACCGTACGGAACTGGCCCGGCTGGAACGGGAGATCGGCTCCTTCCGCAGCTCCTCGGAGCTGCTGCGCGCCCAGGCGCACGAGTTCGCCAACCAGCTCCACACCATCTCCGGGCTGATCCAGATCGGCGAACAGGAGGAGGTGGTGCGCTACATCCGTGCCCTCAACCAGCGCCGCCAGTCCCTGGATGTCACCCTGAGCCGCCGCGTCCGCGACACCGCCGTGGCGGCCCTTCTGATGGCCAAGTCCTCCCAGGCCGCCGAACGCAAGGTCCATCTGCGCATCTCCGACGACACGGCGCTCGACCGCCTGGCACCGCAGGACGCGGCGGACGTCGCCACCGTGGTGGGCAACCTGGTGGACAACGCGGTGGACGCCGCGGCGGCGGGTGGGGCGGGTGCGACCGCCGGGGCCGGGGCGGGGGCGGTGAGCGACGGCCGGTCCGGCGGGCAGGACGCGGGCCGGGGCCGGTCGGGCCGCAGCCATGGGGCCTGGGTCGAGGTCGGGTTGCGGCAGGACGCGGCCAGTGTCGAGATCGCCGTCCGGGACTCGGGGCCCGGTGTGGCCCCCGACCTGGCCCGGGAGGTGTTCTCGCACGGCTTCACCACCAAGGCCGCCCGCAACGGCGAGCGCGGAATCGGCCTGGCGCTGACCCGGCTGGTCTGCGAACGTCACGGTGGGGAGATCTCCGTGCGCAACACCCCCGACGGCGCCCTGTTCACCGCGCGCATGACCGTCAGCCACCTCACCGACGCGGTGGCGGAAGGAGCGGACCGATGACCCGCGGACAGGGAACGCCCGGCCCGCGGGGGCCGATCGACGTCCTCGTGGTCGACGACGACTTCATGGTGGCCAGGGTGCACCGCGCCTTTGTCGAACGGGTCAGCCCGTTCCGCGTGGTCGGCGTCGCCAGCAGCGGCCGGGAAGCCATTGACGCCGTCGACGAACTGCGCCCCGACCTGGTCCTGCTCGACCTGTATCTGCCGGACGTCTTCGGCCTGGACGTCATCCCGCGGCTGCGCACCGCCGGGCACGACTGCGACGTCATGGTGGTCAGCGCCGCCCGCGAGGCCGGCACCGTGCGCGGCGCCGTACGCCACGGCGTCGTCGACTACCTGCTCAAGCCCTTCGAGTTCGAGGACCTGCGGGCCCGCCTGGAGCGGTACGTCGCCCAGCGCGGACGGCTGCTGACCACCGTCGTGCGGGGCCAGGCGGACGTGGACCGGGTCCTGGCCAAAGCGGCGCCCGTGCCCGCCGCCGGTGGGCTCCCCAAGGGCATGAGCGTGGAGACCGCCGAACTGGTCGAGCGTGCCCTGCGCACCGCCGACGGCACTCTGTCCGCCACCGAGTGCGCCGCCCTGACCGGCGTCTCCCGCGTCAGTGCCCGCCGCTACCTGGAGCACTTCCACACCACCGGCAGCGCCGACGTGTCCCTGCGGTACGGCGTGGCCGGGCGGCCCGAGCGGCGGTACAGCTGGCGCGTGTGAGGCGGGGCGGCACCGTGTCGGTCCTGCGGGGCGGGGCACTCGTACGCGGTGGCGCAGCTCATCCGGAGCCGCCGTGCTCACGCGGGAGGCAAGGATCATGGGACATGGTGGAAACGTCATCGACGAGTTGGTGACCGATCACCGTGAGGTCGAGGAGCTCTTCGGTCGTATCGAGGCGCTCGCGCCCGGGGACAAGGACCGCAAGCTGTACGCCGACCAGGTCACGATGGAGCTGGTCCGGCACTCGGTGGCCGAGGAGGCCTATCTCTACCCGGCGGTACGCCGACACGTGCCGAACGGCGACGCCATGGCCGACGAGGAGATCGAGGACCACTCCAAGGCCGAGCAGATCATGAAGGACCTGGAGGGATGCGACGCCGGCGACCCCGAGTTCGACCGCCTCATCGGCATGTTGATGACCGAGGTCCGTGCGCACCTGGCCGAGGAGGAGGGGACCCTCTTCCCCGCGCTGCGCGCCGCCTGCCCCCCGCAGGCCCTCGACGAGCTGGGGGACAAGATCCGCCAGGCGAAGAAGGTGGCACCGACCCGTCCGCACCCGTCCGCCCCGAACACGCCGCCGCTGAACAAACTGCTGGCGCCGGGCGCGGGGCTGGTGGACCGGGTGCGCGACGCGCTCTCGGGCCGTGGGAAGAAGGCGTGAAGCGACCCGGCCCGGTGAAATCGCCGAGACCGTACGGCCGACGGTCACCTGCCGACGGCGGCCTCAGGCGATCAGCGCCCGCCCCGGCCCCAACCGGTACAGCAGCGGCTCCTGGTGCAGCTCGGCGACCGGCGCCAGGAGGTCGGGGTGGCGCAGCAGTGCCGCCGCCTGCCGGTCGTGCGCGTCGGGCGCGACCAGGCGGCGGAACTCCGCCGGCTCACAGGTGGTGCGACCGCCGTCCGCCAGCGCGGTCACCGCGCGGCGGGCCAGTTCGGGGTCGGTGAGCAGGCAGGCGGCCCAGCTCGCCACCACCTCGTCCACCCAGGTGCGCCAGGCGTAGGTGTCGAGGTCCTCTCCCCCTTGGGCGTCCGCCCCGGTGACCCCGTCGAGCCGACCGGAGCCGCCGGGGCCCGCCATCGCGACCAGCGCCGCGTCCATCTGCGTCGGGTACCGCAGCCACGCCGCGACCGTCACGGCCTGCCGCGCCTGCACCTCGCACAGGGCGGCGGCAAGGGCGCCGCCGGAGGCCGGGTAGGCGCGCGTGAGCCACTGGGCGGTCGCCGCGATGAGCGGGGAGAGATCTGCGAGCACTGCCGAGCCGTCCGAATCCTGGGCGCGGAGACACGTCCGCGTCATGTACGAGGGGAAAGGCGTCTTGTACGAGGGGAAGGGTCTGGGCGAAAACGGTAGCCCGGGACCCCCCGGCGACGACATGGCCCGGCGCTCATCGCCGACGTGGCCTCGGCCACACGCGGACACCCGGTCGTCACACGCTCGCCTCACCCGGGTGGCGAGGGGTCAGGGAGGCCCCTAGTAATGGTCAGGGACATCGCGTGTCGCGCTTCGGTAGCGCAGGAGCGGCCGCACGACTCCCTTGGAGCCCAGCATGACCACGCGCTCATCGCCCCAGCCGAACCCCGCCCACATACTCTTCGGCGACCCCTCCGCCGCGGGCGAGCCGCCCTCCGCCATCGCCCCCGTCGCAGGGACGCCGGCGCACAGTCCCCCTGGCGCGGAGCCGCCGGTCCACACGGCCCGTGCCGCGCAGACGCCGGTGCACAGCGTCCCCGCCACGGAGGCACCCCTGCACCCCGCGCCCGCCGCGGAGGCACCCCTGCACCCCGCGCCCGCCGCGGAGGCACCTCTGTATCCCACGCCCGCCGCGGACGCACCCCTGCACCCCGCATCCGCCGCGGACGCACCCCTGCACCCCGCGCCCGCCGCGGACGCACCCCTGTACCGCACGCCTGCCGCGGAGCCGCCGGTGTACCGCGCCACCCTCGCGGAGCCGCCGGTGCACAGCGTCCCCGTGGCCCAGGCACCGGTGCACAGCGCCCCCGTCATGGAGCCGCCGGCCTACAGCCCACCTGTCGCGGAGCCGCCCGTCCACAGCGCCCCCGTCGCTCAGGCACCGGTGCACAGCGCCCCCGTCATGGAGCCGCCGGCCTACAGCCCACCTGTCGCGGAGCCGCCCGTCCACAGCGCCCCCGTCGCTCAGGCA
>NZ_JBHWJQ010000017.1:63004-99378 GCF_042731435.1 Streptomyces sp. NPDC059861
GCACCGCTCCACAGCGCCCCCGTCATGGAGCCGCCGGCCTACAGCCCACCGGCCGCCGAGGCGCCGGTCCACAGCGCCCCGCACGGCGAGTCGCCCGGCCGTCCCGCCCCGGCCGCCGAGACGGCGTACGTCGTCGGCACGGCCCTCGGCCACGACGCGACCGCGCTCCTCGAAGCCGCCGGCCCACTGGACGAGACGGCTCTCCAGCCCCCGACGGCAGCCGACGCCGGGCCACCGGATCGCGCGCAGGCCCCACCTCCGCTGAACCCGGTCGGTGACCTCGTCCACGCCGCCGTCAGCGATCGGCCGCTGGAGGAGATCGTGCGGCTGGTCACGCTGATGGAGCAGTCCCCCGAGTACGCCCAGACCGTCACCGCGGTGCTGCGGGCGGTCGCGCTGGACCGGCCCGTCGACGACGTGGCCCGCCTCATCGCCCAGTTGACCCACCCGCCGCGCCACGCGGACAGCGCGGACGAGACCATCCGGGTGGCGGTCGCGAGGCGGTCCGTCGACGACGTGTCACGCCTGATGGCCCTGTTGCACCAGACCTCGCTGCCGCCGCACTGCGGACAGGAGGCGGTCCGCGCGGCCGCCATCGGGCGGCCCGTAGAGGAACTGGTCGAGCTGATCGGGCGACTGGGCCAGGAGCGGCAGCGCGAGGCGCTGGCCGCGGCGGCCGCCCTGCGCCCGCTCTCCGAGATGGCCGCCGCGGAGCGGCCGCCCGCGGACCCGCCCGCCGTCCCCGCGCCGGCGTTCGTGGACACGCCCGCCGCGCCGGACCCGCAGGAGGTGGCGCGGCCACGCACCGGGCGGCATCCGCGGATGCGGCGTACGCGTCGCACGGCGGAGCCCAGGCGGCAGGTGTTCTGGCCGAGTTGGATCGCCGCCGCGGCCCTCGTCGTGTGCGCCGCGGCGTACTTCCCGCTGCGCCGGGACGACGCGCCGCTCGGCGTCTACGCGCTCGCGCTCGGGATGTCCGGGGTGTGCCTCGTCATCGCCGTCCTGCTGGCGGTGCGGACCAGTGTCCCGGCACTGCTGGCGGGGATGCTGATGCCGGCGGGGCTGGCGGGGGCCGGGCTGCTGGAGGGCCGGGTCCATTCGGCGGACCTGTCACGTGCCCTGGACCTCACGGTGGCCCCGCCCTGGAGCGCCGGTCTCACGGCGGTGAGCGCGTCGCTGGCCTCGCTCGCGGCCCTGCTCCTACTGCTGATGGTCCAGCTGGCCGAGCGGTATCCGGCACCTCGTCCGACGGCCGGGGCCGGCCGGACGGCGGAATGACGGCGACGCCGGCCGGGGCTGTCGCGGGCAGCCCCGGCTACGGCGTCATGAGCCCGGCGGCGACCGTCGCCCCCAGTTCCCAGCAGCGCTCGATGTCGGCCCGGTCCGGCTCGCCGGTCACGGTGACCGCCTCGGCGGCGCGCCGCCAGCCGAGGCCGGTGGTGACCGACTCGATGCCGCGCACCGCGCCCGTGACGTCGCTGCCGCCGTGCACGTAGAAGCCGAAGGGCCGGCCGCGCGTCTCGTCCAGGCACGGGTAGTAGACCTGGTCGAAGAAGTGCTTGAGGGCACCGGACATGTAGCCGAGGTTCGCCGGGGTGCCCAGCAGATAACCGTCGGCGGCCAGTACGTCGGACACGGTGGCGGACAGCGCCGCCCGGCGCTCCACCCGGACGTTCTCGATCTCCGGCGTCGTCGCTCCGGAGATCACCGCTTCCAGCAGGGCCTGGCAGTTGGGCGAGGGCGTGTGATGCACGATCAGCAAGGTGGTCACGCCCGCACCCTGCCGTGATCCCCTGCCCGGCCGCAAACCGCCGCCACCCGGCTCCCGGCGCCCGCTCCGGCGCCACGCCCGGCCGGTACGGGCGCGCTGCACGCCGTGACCCCGTTGTGACCCCGGCCCGTGAGTGGAACGATGCCCGGCACCAGCCGTGACGAAGGGAAGCATCGTGACCGACGGGGATCACCGGCCCCGCGCCGCCACTGTGTTCGACGCGATCGGCGCGGCGTACGAGAAGGCGTTCGCGGGCTCCGAGGCGCACCGGGCCTCGCTGGAGTGGCTGCTCGGGCAGCTGGCGCCCGGCAGCCGGGTGCTGGACGTCGGCAGCGGGACCGGACGGCCCACGGCACGGACGCTGGCCGACGCGGGCCACGACGTCCTCGGCGTCGACGTCTCGCCCGTGATGGTGGACCTGGCGGCCCGGCAGGTGCCGGGCGCCGCCTTCCGGTGCGCCGACATCCGCGAGATGCCCCTGCCGGACGGCTCGTTCGACGCGGTGTGCGTGTACTTCTCCCTGCTCCAGCTGTCCCGCGCGGAGCAGTCCGCCCTGGTCGGGCGGCTGGTGCGGGCGGTGCGGCCCGGCGGACCCGTGGTGCTCGCCACCGTGCCGCTGGACGTGGAGGACGTCGAGGCCGTCTTCATGGGGCAACCCGTACAGGTCACGAGCTTCGGCAGCGAGGAGTTCGCCGCGCTGGCGGGCGGCGCGGGACTGACGGTGCTCCGGCAGGAGCACACGGTCTTCACTCCCGCGCATCCGGAGGCGATCCCCGAGCCGCACCTGTTCCTGTACTGCCGACGCGACGGGGACCCGGACGCCTGACAGGGCGCCGATCTCGTTTCCGCGCGACGATGAGCCACAAGGACGAGGGGACGTGGCACCGCCCATCGGCGAAGGGACTGTGACGTGCGGGAACTGGCGATCATCGAGGCGCCGTCCGTACTGGGGCTGCGGCCGTGCGGCGTGGAGGAGCTCCCGGCGGCCCTGTTCGCCGCCGGGCTGCTGGACGTCCCGGGCGCGGTGCGGGCCGGCCGGGTCGAGCCGCCGCCGTACGACGAGCGGCGGGACCCCGAGACCGGCGTGCTCAACAGCACCGGCATCGCGCAGTACTCCATGCGGCTCGCCGACGCGCTCGGCGCCGTGCTCGACTCGGGACGCTTTCCCGTCGTGCTCGGCGGCGACTGCAGCATCCTGCTCGGCAACCTGCTCGCCCTGAAGCGGCGCGGCCGCCACGGCCTGCTGTTCCTCGACGGGCACACCGACTTCTACCAGCCGGCGGCGGAACCGGCGGGCGAGGCCGCCTCGATGGACCTCGCCCTTGTCACGGGCCGCGGGCCGCGTGTCCTCACCGACCTCGGGGGCCGCGGGCCCCTGGTGCGCGACGAGGACGTGGTCGTCCTCGGCTACCGCGACGCCCTGGAGTCCGCCGAGTTCGGCATGCAGCCGCTGCCGCCCGAGCTGTACGCCCTGGACCTCGACGGGATGCGTGCCCTCGGCGCCGCCGCGGCCGCGCGCCAGGCGGTGGAACGGCTGTCCCGCGCGCCCGGCGGCTACTGGGTGCACCTCGACGTCGACGTCCTCGACGACGCGATCATGCCGGCCGTCGACTACCGCCAGCCCGGCGGGCTGACGTGGCTGGAGCTGGAGGACGTGCTGAGCACGGCCCTGGCCGACGAACGGGCCGTCGGCCTGGATGTCACGATCTTCAATCCGCGGCTGGACCCCGACGGGAGCATCGCGGTCGACCTGAGCGAGTGCCTTCGCCACGGGCTGTCGGCCCGCGCGAAGGCAGGCTGACGGCCCGCGGCGGCGAGGCCCGGTTCAGCTCTCGCCGAGAAGCCTGAGGACGGCCTCGGCGGTCGCCGTGCTGGACTGCGGGTTCTGGCCGGTGACGAGGTTGCCGTCCACCACGACCGTGTTGCTCCACGCGGGGCCGGTCTCGACCACGGCGCCCCGCTCGCGCAGCCTGCTCTCCAGGAAGTAGGGCACGTTGTCACCCAGGCCGCCCTGGCGCTCCTCGTCGTCGCTGAACGCGGTCAGCGCGCGCCCGGCGAAGGTGAGGACGCCGTCCTGACGCTCCGCGCTGAGCAGCCCTGCGACACCGTGGCACAGCGCCGCCACCGTCCGGCCCGCCGCGTCCGCCTCGTTGAGCAGCCGGCCGAGGTCGGTGTCGCTCGTGAGGTCGGCCATGGGGGCGTGGCCGCCGGGGAGGTGGACGGCGTCGTAGTCGTCGAGCCGTACGTCGGACAGGGCGAGGGGTGCGGCCAGCTGGTCGGCGATGCCGTCGAGGTAGGTGCGGAACCGCTGGGCGTCGGCCTTCGGCACGCCGCCGCGCTCGTCGAGGCTGAGGGCGTCGACGGTGGGGCGTACGCCGCGCGGCGTGGCGAGCGAGACCTGGACGCCGGCCGCGGTCAGCACCTGGTGGGAGGCGGCTACCTCCTCGGCCCAGTAGCCGGTGGGGTGGGTGGAGCCGTCGGCCAGCCGCATGCTGTCCGCGCCCGAGATGACCATCAGAATCTTCTTCGACATGCCTCGAGCGTCCATCAGGGAGTCTCGAAGTGCACCCCTCCAGCCATAAGAAGAGTTATCGCTTGGGGCTTGCGCGCCGGAACGGCGTGAGCTGTTGGGCCCTCCGAGGCCCTCTTGACGGATTCGGAGTGTGAGTGGTTAAGTACTCACATGAAGACGGAACAGCGCCGACTCTCCACCGCCGAGGAACGCAGGGAGACCGTGCTGCGCACCGCCATCGGGGCGTTCGCGGCGCGCGGCTACTTCGGCACCACCACCACGGAGGTGGCCAAGGCGGCCGGGATCTCGCAGGCGTACGTCTACCGGCTCTTCCCGAACAAGGAGGCGCTGTTCACGGCCGTCGTGGAGTACTGCTTCGTCCAGGTGCGCGCCGCGTTCGAGCGTGGGGCCGCCGAGGCGACCGGCAGCACGCCGGAGGCGGTCCTGGAGTCGATGGGCGATGCCTACGCCCGCCTGATCAGCGACAACGACCTGCTGCTGGTGCAGCTGCACGCCCAGGCGGCGGCCATCGCGGAGCCGGCCGTCAGGGACGCGGTCAGAGCGGGGTACGCCCGGACGGTCGAGTACGTCCGCGGCGCCTGCGGCGGGAGCGCGCAGCAGATCCAGCAGTTCTTCGCGACCGGCATGCTCTGCCACCTGATCGTCGCGATCGACGCGACCGCCGTCGACGCGCCCTGGACACGCACGCTGTCCGCGGGCATCACGCACTACTGACCGACCGAAACCGACTCGGGCGGCCGTCCGGTTCCTCCTGGACCGACAGCCGCCCTCCCTTGGGCCTGACTAGTGAGTGTTTAACCACACACCATGACCCGGTAATGCGTCACCCACCACCGCCACGAAGGAGACACCGTCATGAAGGCCACCGAAGTCGTCCTCCCCGCCGTCGGAGAGCCCGAGAGCCTGGAACTGAGGGTCCGGGACCTGCCGAAGCCCGGTCCCGGTCAGGCCCTGGTGCGGGTCGAGGCCAGCGGCGTGACCTTCGCCGAGCAGCAGATGCGGCGCGGCAAGTACTACGACATGCCGAAGTTCCCGTTCGTGCCCGGCTACGACCTCGTCGGCGTCGTCGAGGAGCTCGGCTCCCCGGAGTCCGGCCCGGTGACCGTGGGGCAGCGTGTCGCCGCCCTGACCAAGACCGGCGGCTGGGCGGACCACGTCCTCCTGGACGCGGCGGACCTGGTGCCGGTCCCCCAGGGGATCACCGCGGCGGAGGCCGAGACGCTGGTCACCAACGGCGCGACGGCCTGGCGCATGCTGTTCCGCACGGCCAAGGTCCGCGGCGGCGACACCGTCCTCGTGCACGGCGCCAACGGCGGCGTCGGCAGTCTGCTGGTCCAGCTGGCCCGCAGCAGCGGCATCCACGTCATCGGCACCGCCTCGGCCCGGAACCAGGAAGCGGTCGCCACGATGGGCGCCACCCCGGTCGACTACCGCGGGGACGTGCCCGCCCGGGTCCGCGAGCTGGCGCCGGGCGGCGTCGCGGCCGTCTTCGACCACGTGGGCGGCAGGAGCGTCGACGACTCCTGGCGGCTGCTCGCCCCCGGCGGCACCCTCGTCTCGTACGGCAGCGCCTCGACCCGCGACCGGACGGGCAGCGGCACGGTCGCGGTCCTGAAGCTGGTCGCGAAGCTCGCGACGTGGAACGCCCTGCCCAACGGCCGGCACGCCTACTTCTTCAACCTGTGGGCCGGGAAGGCGCGGCGGCCGGAACGGTACCGGGCGCAGCTGCGCGAGGACCTCACGAGGATCTTCGGCCTGCTCGGGGCCGGCGCGATCGAGACCAGGATCGACCGGATCTACCCGCTCCGGGAAGCCGCCGCCGCGCTGCGGCACGCCGAGTCCGGCACCGTCGTGGGCAAGGTCGTGATCGCCCCCGGCGCGGGGCACGGGGACTGAGGCTCAGAGCGTGTTCCACCGGCGGGCGGCGTGCTGGAGGCGGTCGCGGAGCACGGTCACGGCGGGGCCCGCGGGGGCACCCCGCCGTACCGCCAGGTACAGCGTGTTGAGCGGCGCGACCTCGGGATGGTGCAGTTGCACGACCTCCCCCGAGGCCAGGGCCGGCGCGGCGATGTAGCGGGGCAGGACGGAGATCCCGGTGCCCGCGGCCACCGCCGCCAGGACGGATCTCAGGTCGGGGACGACCATCGCCACCGGGTTCGCCGGGCGGCGCCCGAACTCGCTGCGCCAGTAGCGGCGCACGACGGGCAGTTCCTCGGCGTACGCGACCAGCGGCAGATGGGCGAGCGCCGCCGCGGGTTCGGCCCGCAGCCGCTCGGCGTCGACGGTGTGGGCCAGCGCGGGCGGGGCGACCAGGACGAACTCCTCGTCCACCAGTGGCGCCGCGAGCAGGCCCGGCCGGGACGGCCGTACCGCCGAGACGACGAGGTCGAGCCGGCCGTCCGCCAGCTGGGACAGCAGGTCGTCGGCGAGTCCGTGGGTCACCCGGACGGTCACGCCACGGCCTGTCAGCTCGGCCAGCACCGGCAGCACCCGCAGGGTCATCACCTCGGCCGGTCCCCCGACGTGCACCGTGCCGTGCAGAGGCGGCTCCGCGCCGGCCGGGCGCAGGGCCTCCCGCAGGCCGTCCACATGGACGCCGACGCGGGACGCGAGCGCGGCTGCCCGCTGGGTGGGTGTGACGCCCTTGTGGCTGCGGACGAACAGCGGCTCGCCGATCCGCTCCTCCAGCCGCGCGAGTTGCCCGGTGACGGCCGGCTGGGTCACCCCGAGCCGCTGGGCGGCGGCGGACAGCGAGCCCGACCGGTAGATCTCCAGGAACGTCGAGAGCAGATCGAGGGGCGGCAAGCCGCCGCGGGGTTCGTTCACGGCCACAGGCAGAAGGAAAGCACCGCGGCGGGTGGCGTGCTCGCAGCCCCCTCAGGCGGCTTATGGATCCCATAAGGTGGCCTTATGAGCTCATAGAGCGGACCCGCGTACCAAGTTAGGCTTGCCTTAGCTTAGGCTTCCCGTCGAGTCGCATCATCATCGCTCGAAGGGAACCTGATCATGACGCGCCCGCTGCGGGTAGCCATCGTCGGAGCCGGCCCGGCCGGGATCTACGCCGCCGACGCCCTGCTCAAGTCCGACGTGGCCGCCGAACCCGGCGTGTCCATCGACCTCTTCGAGCGGATGCCGGCGCCGTTCGGCCTCATCCGCTACGGCGTCGCTCCGGACCACCCCCGCATCAAGGGCATCATCACGGCCCTCCACCAGGTCCTCGACAAGCCGCAGATACGGCTCTTCGGCAACGTCGACTACCCGACCGACATCAGCCTGGACGACCTGCGCTCGTTCTACGACGCCGTGATCTTCTCCACCGGCGCGACGGCCGACCGCGCGATGTCGGTCCCGGGCATCGAGCTGGACGGCTCGTACGGCGCCGCCGACTTCGTGTCCTGGTACGACGGCCACCCGGACGTGCCGCGCACCTGGCCGCTGGAGGCCGAGAAGGTCGCCGTCCTCGGTGTCGGCAACGTGGCCCTCGACGTGGCGCGCATCCTCGCCAAGACCGCGCAGGAGCTGCTGCCGACGGAGATCCCGCCCAACGTGCACGACGGTCTGAAGGCCAACCGGGCCAAGGAGATCCACGTCTTCGGCCGCCGCGGCCCGGCACAGGCGAAGTTCAGCCCGATGGAGCTGCGCGAGCTGGACCACTCCCCCACCATCGAGGTCATCGTCGACCCCGAGGACATCGACTACGACGAGGGCTCCATCGAGACCCGGCGTGGCAACAAGCAGGCCGACATGGTCGCCAAGACGCTGGAGAAGTGGGCGATCCGCGACGTCGGCGACCGGCCGCACAAGCTGTTCCTGCACTTCTTCGAGTCGCCGAGCGAGATCCTGGGCGAGGACGGCAAGGTCGTCGGCCTGCGCACCGAGCGCACCGAGCTGGACGGCACCGGCAACGTCAAGGGCACCGGCACCTTCACCGACTGGGACGTCACGGCGGTCTACCGGGCCGTCGGCTACCTCTCCGACAAGCTGCCCAAGCTGCCGTGGGACATCGACTCGGGCACGGTCCCCGACGAGGGCGGCCGCGTCATCGAGGAGGGCGGCACGCACCTCCAGTCGGTGTACGTCACCGGCTGGATCCGGCGCGGCCCGGTCGGCCTCATCGGTCACACCAAGGGCGACGCCAACGAGACGGTGTCCAACCTGCTGGACGACTTCGCCCACAGCCGGCTGCACGCCCCGTCCGCGCCGGCCCCCGAGGCCGTCGACGCCTTCCTGGCCGAGCGCAACGTCCGGTTCACCACGTGGGACGGCTGGTACCGGCTGGACGCCGCCGAGAAGGCGCTGGGCGAGCCGCAGGGCCGCGAGCGCGTGAAGCTCGTCGAGCGCGAGGACATGCTCAGGGAGAGCGGCGCGTAAGCGCTCCGCGAACCCGGCGGTGAGGGGCCCGGCGACTGTCCGCCGGGCCCCTCGGCGTCTTACGGACCTGTGACATGACGGGCGCGGTGCGGCTCCGCGCCCGGTGCGCCGACCTAGCGTGTGGCCATGCGCGTACTGATCACCGGCGGTGCCGGATTCATCGGGTCCCATGTGGTCGAGGCACTGTCGGCGGCCGGGCACGAACCCGTCGTGTACGACCTGCGCGAGGACGCCCGCTCGGACGTACGGGACCTCGATGCCGTACGCCGCGCCCTGTCCGGCGTGGACGCCGTCTCGCACCAGGCGGCGATGGTGGGGCTGGGCACGGGGTTCGCCGACGCGCCCGAGTACGTCTCCCGCAACGACCTCGGCACGGCCGTGCTGCTCACCGCCATGGCCGAGGCGGGCGTGCGACGCCTGGTGCTGGCGGGGTCGATGGTGGTGTACGGGGAGGGGCGTTACCGCTGCGCCCGGCACGGCGTGGTGCGGCCCGGTCCACGGGCGGTCGCCGACCTGGCGGCGGGGCGCTTCGAGCCCCCGTGCCCCGACTGCGGCGCCGCGCTGGAGCCCGGCCTGGTCGGTGAGGACGCGCCGGCCGACCCGCGCAACGTGTACGCGACGACCAAGCTCGCCCAGGAGCACCTGGCGGCGGCGTGGGCGCGGGCCACGGGCGGCTCGGCGGTGTCGTTGCGCTACCACAACGTGTACGGGCCCCGGATGCCCCGCGACACGCCGTATGCGGGGGTGGCCTCCTTCTTCCGTTCCGCGCTCGCCCGGGGCGAGGCCCCGCGCGTGTTCGAGGACGGGCGGCAGCGACGGGACTTCGTGCACGTACGGGACGTGGCGGCGGCCAACGTGGCCGCGCTGGAGGCGAGTTCGGCGCCCGGCGCGCTCACGGCGTACAACACCGGCAGCGGTGAGCCGCACACGGTCGGGGAGATGGCGCGGGCGCTGGCCGACGCGTACGGCGGGCCGGAGCCCGTGGTGACCGGGGAGTACCGGCTGGGGGACGTCCGCCACATCACCGCCGACTCCAGGCGGCTCCGCTCCGAGCTGGGCTGGCGGCCCGAGGTCGGATTCCTGGACGGGATGGGGGAGTTCGCGCGGGACGGGCTGAGCGCCCAGCAGGGCCCGGCACTCCCCTGACGTCCGTGTTCCGTAAGCAGCGCAAGCCCGAAATGCCCGCTTTCCATTCGTAGGGTGAAAGCCGTGACAACCCCTCCCCCACCCCCGCCCGTCGATGTCGTCCTCCCCTGTCTGAACGAGGCCGAGGCCCTCCCCTGGGTACTGGAACGCATCCCCGCCGGATGGCGCGCCCTCGTCGTGGACAACGGTTCCACCGACGGCTCGGCGGACGTCGCCCGCGCGCTCGGCGCCACCGTCGTCCACGAGCCGCGCCGCGGCTTCGGCGCCGCGTGCCACGCGGGGCTCACCGCCGCGACCGCCGGCATCGTGTGCTTCTGCGACTGCGACGCCTCGCTCGACCCGTCCCTCCTCGTCCCGTTCGTGCGTGAGGTGCAGGCCGGCGAATCCGACTTGGTCCTGGGCCGGCGCAGGCCGCGTGGCCGCAACGCCTGGCCCGCGCACGCGCGGGTGGGCAATCTCGCCCTGACGGTGCTGCTGCGCCGGCGCACCGGGCTGCGGCTGCACGACCTGGGTCCGCTGCGGGCCGCCCGGCGTGAGGCGCTGCTCGCCCTCGGACTGACCGACCGGCGCAGCGGCTATCCGCTCCAGATGGTGGTGCGCGCCGCCGACGCCGGCTGGCGCGTGGCCGAGCACGACGTGCCGTATCTGCCCCGCACCGGCGCGTCCAAGGTCACCGGCACCTGGCGTGGCACCTGGCAGGCCGTACGGGACATGCGCCGCGTGCTGGCCGAGCCGCCCTCGGCGCTGGAAGGGAGCCACCGATGACCACCCTGCTCGTCATCGCCAAGGAGCCCCGCCCCGGGCGCGTCAAGACGCGGCTCACACCGCCGTTCACACCCGCCGAGGCGGCCGGGCTGGCCGAGGCCGCCCTGGTGGACACGCTGCGCACGGTGGCCGCGGCACCGGCCCACCGCCGGGTCCTGGTGCTGGACGGCAGTCCGGGACCCTGGCTGCCGACGGGCTTCGACGTGGTGCCGCAGTGTGCGGGCGGGTTGGACGAGCGGCTGGCGGCGGCCTTCGCCGGGTGCGACGGACCGGCGCTGCTGATCGGGATGGACACGCCGCAGGTGACGCCGGAGCTGCTGACCGTGGACTTCGCCGGGTGCGACGCGTACTTCGGCCCGGCCGAGGACGGGGGCTTCTGGGCGCTGGGGCTCGCCGAGCCCGCGCCGGAGCTGCTGCGCGGCGTCCCGATGTCGACGCCGCGGACCGGCGCCGTCCAGCGCGAGCGGCTCTCCGGTGCGGGGCTGCGGGTGCGGGAGCTGCCCCGGCTGCGGGACGTCGACACGGCCGCCGACGTCGAGGCGGTGGCGGGGCTGGCGCCGCACGGCCGGTTCGCCGCCGAACTGGCCCGGCTACGGGCGGCCACCGGCCGATGAGCGTCCCCTACGAGACGACGCGGCCCGGGCGGCTGATCCCCTGGACCGCCGACGATCCCTACGCCCGCGCCCTGCGCACCGGCCGTGGCCCGCTCTTCCTGCGCCGCAGCGACGGCTGGCTGCTCCCGCTGGACGTCGAGCGGTGGTGCGCCCGCCCGGACGAGGCCGACCTCACCGTGCTGGCCCGCTGCGAGGGCGCCGTGCTCGACGTCGGCTGCGGTCCCGGCCGGCTGGTCGCCGAGCTCGCCGCCCGGGGCCGCCGGGCGCTCGGTGTCGACGTCAGCGAGGCCGCCGTCGCGCACACCGCGCGGCTCGGCGGCCGGGCCCTGCACCGCTCGGTCTTCCAGCCGCTGCCCGGTGAACGCCGGTGGGGCACCGCCCTGCTGATCGACGGCAACCTCGGCATCGGCGGCGACCCGCGGGCGCTGCTCGGCCGACTGGCCCGGCTGCTCGCGCCCGGCGGTCTGGTGATCGCCGAGACGGTTCCCGTCGATATCGACGAACGCGTCCAGGTCCATGTCACCGACGGGCAGGGCACGGCGGGCGCCCCGTTCCCGTGGGCCCGCCTCGGCACCCCGGCGCTGCTGCGGCACGCGCGCGTGCTGGGCCTCGCCGCGGACGGTCAGTGGTCGGCGGGCGGCCGCTGCTTCGTGTCCCTGCGCACCCGCAGCGCCAGCAGCAGCGCCGAGCCGCCGAACAGGACGGCGGTGATCAGCAGCCAGCGGGCCAGGAACCCGTCCGCCGACAGCCCGGCGGCCAGCCGGTAGCGCGCGTCCATCTGGCCACTGATCAGCGGGAACCACACGAGCAGCAGCAGCCCGGACAGGACCGCGGGGACCCGGACGTACGACACCCACTCCCGCCGCCGTGCCGCGCCCAGCGCGCCCGTGAGCCCCCGGTCCGCCGCCGTGTACAGCGGCAGCAGCACCAGGTCGTGCACGAGGGCCGCGCCCACGAACCAGAGCACGACCCCGAACCAGTCACCGGCGAGCAGCCGTACCCCCGCGTACCCGGCGAGCGCGAACGAGCAGGCGAGGAGCAGGATCTGCAAGGGGCTGCCGACAAGGAGGCGGGGCCGGGTGAGGGTGGGGCGCATCAGAGGTCTCCGAACGTCATCCGTGCCACCCACTTGGTGTTCAGCACACCCGGCGCGGCGGGCACGATGATCCGGGCGGGGTAGCCGTGGTCGAGGGTCAGGGGCTCACCGTTGACGTCGAGGGCGAGCAGGGAGCGCGGGTCGGCCACCTGGTTGGCGCGCAGCGCGGCCCGGCGGAAGGCGCCGCGCTGTTGCAGCGACTCCACCAGGACGTCGGCCGGGTCGTCGTACCCGGCCAGGGCGGCGAGGTCCCGCAGCCGTACGCCGCGCCACCACTGGTCGGACGTGGACCAGCCCTCCACGCAGGCGATGGGCAGCGCGGCACTGTGCAGCGGCAGGCGCAGCAGTTCCTCCCGGCTGAGCCGGACGACGCCGGCCCGGCCCGTGACGACCAGCCGCCAGGTGTCGCCGGCCGTCTCCCGGGTGTCGATCGCGGCGTACGCGGCCGTCTTGTTGATCTGGAAGCCGCCGGGTCCGCTGCCCGGCTCCGGTCCCCCGCGCGGCACGAGGAGGGCCGTCTGGCGCAGCGGGCCGTCGAAGCTGCGGCCCGCGGACGTGGCGAACAGCAGCAGCGAGGCCCCTCCGACCAGCCCGAACGCGCCCCGCCGGGACACCGTTGGCTCGGCGGGCGACGGCGCGACCAGGTCGTTGTCCTCGGCCCTCGCGGCGCGCAGCCCGCGCAGATTGCGCAGGGCCGTCGGCAGCTTCAGGGCGGCGTGCGCGACGAACGCGGCGAAGAAGACCCAGGCGCCGTAGAAGTGCAGCGTGTAGAACGAGCCGGGAAAGATGTAGTCCAGCTGGACGTTGAGCACCCCGGTCGTGAACTGGAACAGGGCGCCCCCGACCAGCAGGAGCAGCGAGAGCCGCTCGAGCGCGTGCGCCAGCGACCGGGCCGGGGGGAGGGTGAAGAGCCTCGGCACGACCGACCACAGCTTGGCCAGCAGGACGGGGACGAGGGCGATCCCGAGGGTGACGTGGACGCCCTGGTTGAGCCGGTACAGCCAGTGCGGGTTCGTCGGCCAGGAGAACAGGTAGAAGCCGAGGATCCCTTTGTCCGGGGTCATGTCGTTCACCGGCGACAGGTTCGGGTTGTAGGCGGCGTACGACAGCAGTCCGGTCACGAACAGCACGGTGATGCCGACGAGCAGGACGATCCCGAGCACGGCGGTGAAGTGGGGGCCGCGCAGGGGGCTGCGCCAGAAACCGGGCGAGGAGGGGAGCCGTGGATCGTGCATGTCCTGACGTTAGGCCGCGGCCCGTGCCGAAAGGCGGTCGCGACCCATGACGAAATGCTGACGTCGGGGCGCCGGACACCCTCGCGGAGCCGGTGGCGGCCTAGCGTCCTGCGTGTGATCCGCTCCCCTCATCTCCGTGACCTGGCCGCCGCTCTGGCCGCCTTGCTGCTGTTCGTGGCGGCGGTGCTGGTCGGCCGCCACATCGAGGACACCGACGGCACGCTGTTCGTCAACTGGCCCCCGCTGCTCGCCTCCTGGGGCCCGCACGTGGGACCCGGCACCCCGGCCGCCGTGGTGGTGGCGGTCGCGGTGGTGGTGTACGGGCCCGCGCTCGCCGCCCGGCTGCCGTGGCGCGCGCTGCTCGCGGTGACCTGCGGCACCGCGATGGCGTGGACGTGGTCGCTGGCCCTGGTCGACGGCTGGCACCGGGGCGTCGCCGCACGGCTGACCACGCGGTACGAGTACCTCCAGGTCATCGACCGCTTCCACGACATCCCGGCGGCCCTGCGGCACTTCACCGAGTACATCGTGATCCAGGGCCCCGACCACTGGCCCGCGCACGTCGCCGGTCATCCGCCGGCGGCCACCCTCACCTTCGTCCTGCTCGACCGGATCGGGCTGGGCGGCGGCGCCTGGGCGGGCGTCTGGTGCATCACGGTGGGTGCCACCGCGGTGGTGGCCGTGCTGATGACGGTGCGGGCCCTGGCCGCGGAGGGGCTCGCGCGGCGTGCGGCGCCGTTTCTCGCGCTGGCGCCGGGCGCGGTGTGGATGGGGACGTCGGCCGACGGGTACTTCACGGCGGTCGCCGCGTGGGCGGTCGCCCTCTTCGCGTCGGCGCTGACGGGACGGCGGCCGCGCGCCACCGCGTTCGGGGCGGGACTGCTGTTCGGGCTGACCTGCTATCTGTCGTACGGGCTGACGTTGATCGGGGTCGTCGGGCTGGCGGTGCTGGTCCTCGGGCGGAACCGGCGGGCGGTGTGGTTGCCGCTGGCGGCCGGGGTGATCGTGGTGCCGCTGGTCCTCACCCTCGCCGGGTTCGACTACTGGGAGGCGTACCACCTGCTCGTGGAGCGCTACAACCAGGGCGCCGGGGGTGTCCGGCCGTACTGGTACTGGGTGTGGGCGAATCCCGCCTGCACCGTACTGGTGGTGGGGCCGGCGACGGTGGCGGGGCTGATGCGCGCGGGCGGGGCGGTGGCGCGGAGGCGCGGAGGCGGAGGCGGAGGCGGAGGCGGAGGCGGAGGCGGAGGCGGAGGCGGAGGCGGAGGCGGAGGCGGAGGCGGAGGCGGAGGCGGAGGCGGAGGCGCGCTGCGTCGGCCGGAGTCGCGTCTCGCCGTGCTTCTGCTCGCCGCGCTCGTCGCTCTGATCGCCGCCGATCTGTCCGGGATGAGCAAGGCGGAGACGGAGCGGATCTGGCTGCCGTTCACCATCTGGCTGCTCGCCGCCGGTGCCTTCCTGCCCCGCCCCCGCGGCTGGCTCGCGGCGCAGGCCACGGTCGCGTTGCTCGTCAACCACCTGCTGTGGACGGGCTGGTGAGCGACGGACCGCCCCGGAGGCCCTGGGGCGAGGCCGAGAAGCCCTAGGGCAGGATCGAGTCCACATATCCCCCGTCGACCCGGACCGCCCCGCCCGTCGTGGCGGACGCCAGGGGTGAGCTCAGATAGACGACCAGGTTGGCGATCTCCTCGGGCTCGATCAGGCGCTGGAGCAGTGACTGCGGGCGGTGGTTCCGCATGAAGGCCCGCTGGGCCTCGTCCCAGGGCAGCTCGCGGTCGACCAGCTGGTAGACGAAGTCCTCGACGCCCTCGGTGTGGGTGGGGCCGGCGATGACGGAGTTGACGGTGACGCCGCTGCCTGCCGCCTCCTTCGCGAACCCTCGGCTCACGGCGAGCAGCGCGGTCTTCGACATCCCGTAGTGGATCATCTCGGTCGGGATGACGACGGCCGAGTCGCTCGCGATGTTCAGCACCCGGCCCCAGCCCTGGTCGGTCATCCTGGGCAGGTACGAGCGGATCAGCCGGACCGCCGACAGGACGTTGATGTCGAAGTAGCGGCGCCACTCGTCGTCGGTGATCTCCAGGGCGGGGGTGGGGGCGAAGATGCCCAGGTTGTTGACCAGGATGTCGACGTCGGGCAGGGCGTCCACGGCCCGGGCGGCGCCCTCCTCGGTGCCCAGGTCGGCGGCGACGGCCACGAAGTCGCCGTCCGGTGCCTCGGCCCGCAGTTTCCCGACACTCCTTTCGAGGCGTTCCGCGTCACGTCCGTTGACGCCCACGCGGGCGCCGGCGCGGGCCAGGCCCGTCGCGATCGCCGCTCCGATGCCCTGGGAGGAGCCTGTCACCAGTGCGGTCCGCCCGCCGAGGTCCACGTTCACAGGGGTCACTCCTTCTCGGGTTCGCCGCCGTAGAGTCGGCCGATGCCCTCCTGCCCACCATCGCCGACCTTGCACGTGACCGCAGGTGGACCACCGGCTCGCCGGGTGACCCCCCGGGTGACCGGGACGGTCCGCGGCGACGATACTGGCACCCGCACCCCGCCCCCGTTCTCAGATGGACTCATGCCGACCTCCACCTCCGACCGCCCGACGACTCCCCCCACGGTGTGGCTGGCCCGCGGCCGCCATGCCGGGCCCGCCGCGGAGGACGTGCTCCGGCGGCATGTGCAGCAGCTCAAGGAGAGCGGGGTGATCCGCGACTGGCTGGAGCTGCCCGAGACCGAGGGCGCGCCCGAGCGGGTCTTCGAGGCGCGCTGGGAGGCGGGTGAGGAGGTGACCGTCCGGGCCAGACTGTCGTTGGCGCTCGACCCTGCGGAGGGACGCCCGTGGGTGCTGGCGGCGGAGGCCGAGGCGCCGTGGGATCCGCGCTGGCCGTCGCCGGTGACGATGTTCTGGCCGGACGATCCCGACGTGGCCTGGGACCACGAGGGGGAGACCGGCGCCGGGCTGCGGCTGCGGGACATCAACCCGCTGCCGCCGGACGACAAGGAGCTGCGGCGCGTCCTCAGGGCCGCCGCGCGCGGCGGATGGGCCGTGCACTTCGTCGTGCACGAGGCCATGACCCCCGACGGGCGCGGGCGTCGGCCGCTCGCCCGGCTGCTGCCGCCGGGGCTGCGGCACCGCGTGGTGGAGCACCGGGCGGCACCGCACCAGCTGCGTTCCGTGAACTGGGCGCTGCGGGAGTTCGGGGTCCAGGTGCCACGCGGCGGCGCCGTGGTGCTGCCCGGCGCGCCGGTCCCGCAGGGGTACGACGGTGACGACTTCGCCGTACGGAGTGTCTTCCTGGACGGCTCGGAGCCGGCCGAGCTGCTCGCGGCGGTGAGCCGGTTCGCCGCCTCGCCGCGACCGCTGCCGGACGGGGCCGAGGAGGCGCTGACCGCGTTGCGGGAGGACTGGCACCTGCTGACCCTGGAGGAGGAGCTGGCGCGCGAGCGGGCGCTGGTGAGGATGTACGCCGAGGCGCTTGAGGCCATGACCCGGTCCCGGGACCTGTACCGGGAGGCCGCCGAGCGCGCCCACGAGGCCCTCGCCGTCCACCGCGAGTCGGCCGCCGCCCAGCCGGAGCCACCGGTCCGCGAGCCGCAGCAGGAGGCGCCCGCCGCGTCCCCGCTCCAGCAGCTGACCCGCACCCTGGAACGCTTCAAGGGCGGCGGGAAGGCCCGGCGCCCGGCGGCCGGGGCACGGGGCGAGACCGGCCCCGGTGGCGGGGGCGCGGAGAACGGCGCCGACGGCCCGCGCGCCTGAACCGCGGGAACCAGCCCGCGCGCCTGAACCGCGGGAACCACCGGCGCCCCGCTGCCCGCACAGCCGTAGGGCGCCGCCGTGCCCCCTCCCGCAGGGCGCGTACGACGGCGGCCGTCGCCACCTGGACGACGTGCCGCATCTCGGGCGACCCCGCCCCGGCCACCCCGTTTCTCGCGTGCCCGGACGCCGACCCTGGCACAGCCGTACCCGGCAGGGGTGTGCCGAGCGGCACAAACGACCCCAACGGAGGCAATACAGAAGCCGTATCAGGGAATCCAAGAAGGGCACGCGCGTAGCGGTGCACCGGACCTAGGAGGGCCCGTGGATTCCACGACAGCAGTGCTCGCCGTCGTCGCCGTGGCCGCGGCGCTTCTGCTCGCCGCGGCCGTGGGGCTGCTGGTACGGCTGATCCGGGCCCGGCGCGGACTGCGGCGGGCCGGACTGCCGACGGGGCCACGCTGGGTGTTCTGGGGCGCCGTCCTGTATTTCGTACTGCCGACCGATCTGCTGCCCGATCCGGTGTATCTGGACGACATCGGCGTACTCCTGCTCGCTCTGCGCACCTTGCGCGCCCCCCTGGCGGGGCGGGCGCACCACACGCCTGCCGAGGCCGCCCGGCCCGGCGATCCCGCCTGACGTTTCCGGACGGATCACCGCACTCCGCACCACCGCCCCCCGGGCGCCGACCCGGCCACGCGCCCCCGCGACCGCCGCGATGCGCCCCACCGCCGCTCCGTGTGCGCGGCCCTCGACCCCACGACCAGTCAACCGACCGACTCCGTCGGCCGTCTCAGGTTCAGAGCGACCAACTCGCCCGCGATCACGGAGCGTAAGGAAACCAACCACCCGTTCGATTCGTATAAGTCCATGGAAGCCCCGGACATCGAGCGGAAGACGCCACCACACACGCCAGGCCGACGGCCTGACCGGGGCAGCACCCAGAGGGAGAGACGATGCAACCGTTCGCGCTCAACTACGCACGCCCGGCGGCGGAGTTGGACGTCGCCACGCCGTACGCGTACGACTCCGGCCTGCAGTTGAACGTACTGTTCGACGGGCGGATCGCCGCCACGGACCTCGCGCTGCTCAGAGAACTGGCGACGACGACCTCCACCGCCGGCTCGAAGACGCACTTCGACGACTGACCCCGGGCCGTCGACGATGACCGTACTGATCCTGACCAACGACGAGGACGTCACGGCGGACATGGTGGTGGTCCACCTGAACACGTCCGGGGTTCCGGTGGTCCGCCTCGATCCCGCCGATCTGATCAGTGGTGCCGCCCTGTCGGGCGAGTATGTGCACGGCACGTTCCGCGGACACCTGTGGTCCGCGGGCCGGCTGGTGAGCATGGACGGACTGCGGTCCGTGTGGGTGCGCCGGCCGGGGACTCCGGCCACGCGGGTGGCCGAGCCGTCCGCGTGGCTGACGGAGGAGTCCTCGCAAGCCCTGTACGGCATGCTGCGCAGCTCCGGCACGCGCTGGATGAACCACCCGGACGCGGCCCGCCGGGCCCGCCACAAGCCCTGGCAGCTGCGGCTCGCCCAACGCTGCGGGCTGCCGGTGCCGGCGACTTTGATCACGACGTTCCCGCAGGCCGCGCGGGACTTCGCCGAGCGCTTCCCCGATCTGGTCGTCAAACCCGTCTCGGGCGCGCATCCGCAGGAGCCACCGAGAGCGGTGCCGACCAGCCGGGTGGCGCCGGACGCAGACTTCGCCGCGGTCGCGTTCGGCCCGACGCTGCTGCAACGGCGGATCGCCAAGCGGGGCGACATCCGGCTCACCGTGGTCGGTGACCGGCTGCTGGCCGCCCGCCGGCCGACCGCGCCCGACGCCGATCCGGACGAGGTGGACGTCCGCTTCGCCACGGACCGGACGCCATGGGAGCGCGCCGAGGTGCCGCCGCGGGTCGCAGAGGGGGTGCTCGCGTATCTGCGGGACGCGGAACTGGCCTATGGTGCCTTCGACTTCGCCGAGGACGGGGACGGGACGTGGTGGTTCCTGGAGTGCAACCAGTCCGGGCAGTTCGGCTTCATCGAGGCCGACACGGGCCTGCCGATCGCCCGGTCCATCGCCGAGTGGCTGGCGAGACCCGCCGCCGGCGAGCGGCGGCGGGTCAACGGCACCATCACGACGGTGCTGTGAGGGCGCTGCGCCGCCTGCGCGTCAGACGGCCAGCGACAATCCGCTCTCCCCGTCCGGGTCGGTGGGGCGCCCGCTCGTGAGCAGGGCGTCCGCCTTGGCGATCGCCTCATGGATGCTCGTCGTGCCCATCATCACGCACAGCGTGTAGCTGACGTCCTCCAACTCCCGTGCGGCCGTCGACGTCTCACTCTCCGCCTGGGCGATGCGCAGCGATGCGTACCTGGTCAGCAACTTCCTGACGACCTTCGGGTCCGGAACAAGCACGGGGCGCCCCTCTCTCGACTTTTGCGCACCGTATGCCCGGAGGGGGCCGGACCATTCGCCTCTCCCGGCCCCGGACACCCATTTGACGCAATACCGTTGCCTACCGGGACAGCCCCACCTGTCCGCGGTTCACCTCTCAGGCCACCTGGCCGCTGTGCAGCGCCGCGTACGCGCCGTGTGCGCCACCACGAACGTGGTGCGGCCCCGCAGCAGAGGGGCGAGCGCCTGCTGGACCAGGGCCTCGGAGCGGGTGTCCGGCGCCGAGGCCGCCTCGTCCAGGACGAGCACCCCGTGGCCGGATGAAGCCGATGACGAGGTTGAGCACCGTGGACTTGCCCGCGCCCGACGCGCCGACCAGTGCGACCGTCTCGCCGGGACCGACCGAGAGGGTGAAGTCGCGGACCGCCGCCGGCCGCCTGCCAGGGGTACACCAGGGGCGGGTCGATGACGGGGACGACCGGAGCGTGAGACCCGGGGAGCTACTCGCCGAGGGTGCGGGCCAGTTCGGCGGAGGCGCCGGCGACCTCCGCGTCCTCCTCGGCCAACAGCTGTCCGAGGACACCCCGGCGGGCGTGGACGGCACGACGGGCGGCGCGCTCCCAGACCACGTGGTTCTCCCGGTGGTTGAGCAGCTTGGGGTAGGCCGTCGCGGTGTGCTCCCACTGCCGGGCGTCGGCGATGTTCTTGAGCAGCTGGATGATCCGGGGCCGGCAGGTCACCTCGGGCAACTGGACGAGCTCCCACAGGAACGGCACGGTCGCGGCCGTGGCCTGCTCCACCACGAAGCCGTACTGGCAGATACGATCCCGCAGTTCGTCGAGCGCGCGGCCCGCGGAGCCCGGGCCGCCCCAGGCGATGGTGTTGAGCAGCAGCGGGATCGCGGCCGCGGAGCCCGTGGAGTCACGGATGTCCCGCCAGGGCACCTCGCCCAGGGCCCGGAGCGGCGTCGCTCCGCCGCTCGGCCGCGTCTCGCGGTCGGTGCGCTCGTGGCTCTGTTGTCCCGTCGAAGCGGTGCGCATGGCGTGGGGCCTTTCCGCAGCGGTCATGTCGGACGGGGAGACAGGCCTGCCGACCTGCTCTTTTCCCTGAGGCAGCGTCATGTTTCGGCGCCTTCCGGGGGGTTGACGCCACGGCTATTATCCACGCTGTCAGCGCCCGCGTGCAATTGCACGAGAAATTGCGCGAGAATCGGGTAGAGACACAGCACCGTGAACCGAGGGAGGTCGTGATGTCGGTGATGCCGAACGGAGTGCGGGCGAGTGCGCTGGACGCCCGCTGGACCAAGAGCCGGCACAGCAACGCCGAGGGCAACTGCGTCGAGGTGGCCGCGCTGATCGACGGCGGTGTCGCGCTGCGCAACTCACGTGACCCCGACGGCCCCGCCCTCGTGTACACGGCGGACGAGCTGGCGGCGTTCCTGGCCGGTGCCAAGGACGGTGAGTTCGACCACCTGGTGTGAGGGCTCCGCCTGCTGCGGACCGGCGAAGTGCGGTAGCGTGAGGGATACTTCTGCCGGTCCGCAGGGAGCCACGATGTCCGCCGAGTCACAGCGCATCTCTCGTCTCCGACCCTATCTCGACCGTGCGGAGCCTGCTCCGACCCTGTTGAAGATGCTGGTCGGCGTTCAGTTGGCGGGCTTCCGGGAGGACGCCGGGCTCGCCCAGGACCAGGCCGCGCGCGCCCTGGGTTTCAGCCCGGCGAAGCTGTCGCGCATCGAGTCCGGCAAGGGCCGCAAGCCTCCGACCGAGCCGGACGTCCTGGCGCTGCTGAAGCTGTACGGCGCGGACGAGTACGAGGCGTCGGTGCTGCTCCAGTTGCTGCGGCGGGCCGGCGAACCGGGTTGGTGGCAGCGGTACGACAAGCGGCTGATGCCCGAGTGGTTCGACCGGCTGGTGGGCCTGCAGGAGGCGGCCGCCTCGATCCGTACCTTCGAGATCCAGTACGTGCCGGGACTGCTCCAGACCCCGGACTACGCCCGGGCGGTGGTGGAGCGCGGGCTTCCGATCGCGTCGCCGCACGAGGTCCGGCGCCGCGTCGAACTGCGCGCTCGGCGGGCCGAGTTGCTGACCCGGCCGGACGCACCCCAGCTGTGGGCGATCATCGACGAGTCGGTGCTGCTGCGCGTGCTGGGCAGCCGGGCGGTGATGCGTCAGCAGCTCGCGCACCTGGTCGACATGGCCCAGCAGCCGCATGTGACCGTGCAGATCGTGCCGCTGGACGTGACCAAGGCGTCGGCGCCGTCGATCCCGATCACCTATCTCCGCTTCGACGGCCTCGACCTGCCGGACGTCGTCTACCTGGAGCACATCAGAAGCGCGAACTTCCTGGAGGACCGGGACGAGACGGAGGAGTACCGCGTCGCCCTGGACCGGCTGGCCGACGAGGCACTCACCCCACGGACATCGCTGGCGCTGCTCCAGGAGACGATGGAGCAGCGCTACGCGCGGGACTGACTAGGCGCCCGGAACACGGGCGACGCCGCCGAACTCGATCCACTCGTGGCTGAGCTGACGCGGTGCCACGTCGGAGTCCGGGCGCCAGGTGGACACCTCCACCAGGCCCGGCTCCAGGATCTCCAGGCCCTCGAAGAGCATGGCGACGTCCTTCTCCTCACGCACCCGGCCCCAGTGTCCCTGCGTCGCCTGGTCCATGAAGTCGGTGACGAACTCGCGGACCTCGGCGTCCTCGCTGACCAGCTGGCACATCAGCACGAAACTGCCGGGGGCCAGCCGCTCGATCACACGCCGGGCCACGGCCTGCGGGCCGTCGGTGTCGCTGTCCGGGATGCAGTGGAAGACCGAGTTGAACAACACGGCGACCGGCTGGGAGAAGTCGATCAGGCGCTGGGTGTCGGGATGCGAGAAGATCGCGTCCGTCTCCCGCATGTCGGCGTGGATCACGCAGGTGCGCTCGTCCTGCTCCAGCAGCGCGCGACCGTGCACCAGCACCATCGGGTCGTTGTCGACGTAGACGACGTGTGCGGTGGGGTCGTACTGCTGGGCGACCTGGTGGACGTTGTCCTGGGTGGGCAGGCCGGAGCCGTGGTCCAGGAACTGGCGGATGCCGTGCTCGGCCGCGAGCGTACGGACCACGCGCTGCATGAAACGGCGGTTGTTGACGGCGAGCCGGCGGGTGCTGGGGACGACCTTGTCGAGTTCCTCGCAGGCTGCGCGGTCCGCGGCGTAGTTGTCCTTGCCGCCGAGGTAGTAGTCGTACATCCGGGCGGCCGTCGGGACGCCGGCGTCGATCTCCTTGGACAGCGGCTTGTCGGTGTTCATCGATCCCCCTGCTCTCGCGCCGAGCGCCAACTCGGCTGGCATGACAGGGAGTACATCCTAGGGATGTCGTGACGGCCCGTGCCAGCCCAAGTACAAAACACGGACGCTCTCCGGGCGCGGATCCGGAACCGACCCGCGCCCGTGGGCTCAGGCGGCGTCGAGCTCGGCGAGTTCCCCGGCGGTGAGGACGAGGTCCGGGGCGGCGGCGGAGTCGCGCACGGTCTCCGGGCGGCTGGCACCCGGGATGGGGACGACCACGGGCGACTTGGCGAGCATCCAGGCCAGGCACACGCGCTGCGGACTGACGCCGTGCGCCTTCGCGATGCGGGCGAACGGAGCGTGCGCGGAGCCCAGTTCGCCGGCCCGGGAGATGCCGCCGAGGGGGCTCCAGGGGAGGAAGGCGATGCCGAGTTCGTCGCACAGTCGCAGCTCGGGCTCGCTGGAGCGGAACGCCGGGGAGAACTGGTTCTGCACGGAGACCAGGCGACCGTCGAGGATGTCCTGGGCCAGCTTGATCTGGTCCGGGTTCGCGTTGGAGATGCCGGCCATCCGGATCTTGCCCTCGTCCAGCAGGTCGCGGATCGCGCCGACGGACTCCTCGTACGGCACCCGGGGGTCGGGGCGGTGGAACTGGTAGAGGCCGATCGCCTCCACGCCGAGCCGGCGCAGCGAGGCCTCGCAGGCCGCCTTGAGGTGGGCCGGGCTGCCGTCGAGGGTCCAGCTGCCGTCGCCGGGGCGCAGATGGCCGCCCTTGGTCGCGACCAGGACGTCGGCGCCCCGGCCGTGGGCGGCGAGGGCCTTGGCGATCAGCGCCTCGTTGTGGCCCACCTCGTCGGCGTGCAGGTGGTAGGCGTCGGCGGTGTCGATCAGCGTGACGCCCGCGTCCAGGGCGGCGTGCACGGCGGCGAGGGAACGCGCCTCGTCGGGCCGCCCCTCGATCGACATGGGCATCGCGCCCAGACCGATCGCGCCGACCTCTACGTCACCGATGCGGCGAGTGTGCATGGGTTCTTGACCTCTCTCGGCTGTCGCGCGGTACCGATGGCCCGGGCCGTCACTCGGGGCGCCGGACCTTGACCAGCCTGGCTGGCGGGGACGCGGGAGGTCCAATAGAGGAAAGCGAACGGATTCAGTGCCGGCGGTGCTGAATGGGCGCGGCCGGCCCGGCCGGCATGAGCCGACAGGCTCCGCCGACGTGGGCCGGCCAGCCCGCGGCGGTGCCGCGGGCCGGCCGGGGAGTGGGCCGGTGTCCGGGGGTCAGCCTCCGAGGGACGCCACGTACTCGTCCACACCCGGTGCCTCGTGGGCCTCCTCCGCGATCACCAGGGCGCCCAGGGCCTTGGCGTCGGGGCGCAGGACGTAGGTGGACAGGCTGGCCGGGGTGTTGACGTCGGAGAAGTTCTGCGGGGTACCGAGGCCGGTGTCGACGTTCTTCTGGGAGCGGTGCGCCTTGACCACGTCCTCGCGGGCGAGACTGCCTGCCTCGCAGGCCTTCTCGAGGTCGGCGCCCATGAGCTGGGCCGCGTTGTAGCCGGACAGGACGCCGGAGTCGACCAGGGAGCCCGGGTACTTCTTCTCGTAGGCGGCCACCATGCTCTTGACGCCCGGGAGGTCCGAGCTGACGGCGGGCGCGGCGCTGACCACGTGCAGCATGGCCTCCAGCGCCTTGGCGGCGGGGGTCTTCATCAGCTGCGGCGCGAACCCCGGCGCGCTGCTGACGATCGGCACCCGAAGGCCACGGGAGGCGGCCACACCGGCCAGTGAGGCGGTCTGCGCGGGACCGGCGCTGACCAGGACGGCCTTCACCCCGGCCGCGCGCAGCGCCGACACCTGTGCCGTGAGATCCGTGTCCGTGGCCTTGATCTTCTGGCCGGTCACCGTGAGACCGGCGCGCTCGGCCGCCCAGGTGGAGCCCTCCAGCGCGTTGGCGCCGTAGTCGCCCTCGAAGTACACGTGGCCGATCTTGTCGCCCTTCTTCAGGCCCTTGGTGCGGGTCAGGAAGTCCACGGCGGCGATCATGTCGACGTCGTACGTGGTGCCGAGCACCTGGACCGAGTCCTTGCCGAGCAGCGAGGCGGCCCAAGCCTGCGGGAAGGTCAGCATGTGGTCCTGCTCGATGTCGTCGATCAGGGCCGCGACCACCGGCGATCCGATGACCTGGGGCAGCGCCACCACGTCCGCGGAGATGTCGGCGTACGCGGTGACCGCCTTCTGCACGTCGTAGCCGTGGTCCTCGACGACGATCTCGACCTTCCGGCCGCAGATCCCGCCGTCGGCGTTGGTCTCGTCGGCCCACATCTGCTGCGCCTGCACGATGCTCTTGCCGAGGGTGGCGTAGGGGCCGGTCAGGTCGGTCAGGGCGCCCAGTCTGACGGTCTTGTCGGTGACTCCCGGCCCGGACTTGACGCCGTCGGCGCCGTCGCCGCCGGCGTTGTCGCCGTCCGCCTTGGAACTGCACCCCGTCGTGGCGAGCAGCAGTGCCGACAGGGCCGAGGCGAGGAGGATCCTGGTGGGGTGGGTGACGTTCACGGGGTGTGCTCCTTGGCTCGTACGGCGGTTGCGGGTGGGGCGAGGGTGGGGCGGCGGCGCAGGCGGACGCGCAGGCGTGCGGCCAGGCCGCGCAGACCGTCGGGGGCGTACAGCAGGACCAGCACGATCGCCGCGCCGTACAGGTAGCGGGCGGCCTCGGTCGGGCCCACCGCTCCCCCGTCGGAGCCGGGCCCGGCGACCAGCGGGAGGTGGTCGGCGTAACGGGTCATCAGCAGCGGCAGGGCGATGACGAAGACGGCGCCCGCGGTGGCTCCGGCGACCGATCCCAGGCCACCGATGACGATCATGGCGAGGTAGTCGACCGAGAGGGCGAGCCCGAAGTAGTCGGGCACGATGCGGCGGAAGCCGAGGGCGAGCAGTGCCCCGGCCAGGCCCGCGTACATCGAGGAGACGACGAACGCCGCCGAGCGGTGGCGGGCGACGTCGACCCCCATCACCGCGGCCGCGGTCTCGCTGTCGCGCAGGGCCACCAGCGCGCGCCCCGGGCGGCCCCGGAGCATGCCACGGGCGGTGTACCAGGTGAGGGCGAACAGCACGAGGCCGAGGTACCAGAGGCGTTCCTCGGCACCGAACGGCACGCCCAGCAGGACGACTTCGGGGTCGGCGTCCGCGAAGGTGAACCCGCCGAGGCTGAGCGGCGGCACGGAACGGCCGTTGAAGCCGCCGGTCACGGAGTCCGCGGTCAGCAGGACGTGGTGGCCGAGGAAGACGAGGGCGAGGGTGGCGACGCCGAGGTAGATGCCGCGCACCCGGCCCGCGACGGGGCTGAACAGGCCGCCCGCGACGCCCGCCAGCAGCACCGCGAGTACCAGGGCGAGCGCGGAGGGCAGCCCGGGTCCGGGCTCGCCCGCGAGCCAGACGTAGCCGTACGCGCCGACCGCCAGGAAGAAGGCGTGGCCCAGCGAGAGTTGGCCCGCGGTGCCGGCGAGGAGGTTGAGGCCGACGGCGCCGATCGCCGCCGCCATGGCGAACAGGCCGATGCGCAGCCAGAACGCGTCCAGGTAGAAGGGCAGCGCGCACAGCACGAGGACGGGCAGCGCGAGCCTGCCCCACTTCACGAGGTCAGACACGGACCGCTCCCTTCGCGCCGAACAGGCCCGTGGGGCGCACCAGCAGCACCAGGACCATCACGGCGTACGGGGCGACGTCCGCGAATCCCTCGCCCAGCACGTGCAGATCGGACTGGTATCCGGCGACGAGCGCCTCGGTCAGGCCGATGAGCAGGCTGCCGGCCAGGGCGCCCGGGGGCGAGGCCATGCCGCCGAGGACCGCCGCCGGGAACGCCTTCAGGGCGATCTGCCCGGTGGTGCGCTCCAGGCCGGGCGCCGGGAACGCGGCGAGGAACAGCGCCGCCAGCGCGGCCAGTGCGCCCGCCAGACACCAGGCGATCATGCGGACCCGGGTGAGCCGTACGCCCATCAGCGACGCCGCTTCCACGTCCTCCGCCGCCGCGCGCAGCGACAGCCCCCAGGAGGTGTACCGGAAGAGCGCGAAGACCGCCCCGATGACGACCGCGGACACCACGATCGCGGCGAGCCGGCTGTCGGCGACGGTCACCGGCCCGAACGCGCGCACCGAGTCGCCCCAGGGGTCGCCCAGGGTGAGCAGGTCGCCGCCGATGCGCCGGGCCAGGTCTGTGAGCAGGACGATGTCGACGCCGATGGTGGCGATGGTCGCCACGTGCGCGGCGCGCGGGTCCTGGCCGATGCGCTGGAGCAGCAGCCGGTCCACGGCTCCGGCGACGGCGGCCGTGGCGAGCACGGCGAGCGCGAGGGCGCCGGCGAAGCCGAGGTCGTCGTGGAGTACGGCGGTGAGGTAGCCGCCCAGCAGCAGCAGTGAGCCGTGGGCGAAGTTGAGCACGCCCGAGGCCTTGAAGATGATGACGAAGCCCAGGGCGACCAGGGCGTAGACCGAGCCCAGGGCGAGCCCGCCGAGGACGTGGTCGAGCAGTCCGGTCATGCGGCGCCCTCCTGGGGGTTCCCGGTGCCGAGGTAGGCCCGCAGCACCTCGGGGTCCCGCTGGACCTCCTCGGGGCTGCCGTGGGCGATGCGGCGGCCGAAGTCGAGGACGGTGACCTCGTCGGCGAGCCGCATGACCAGGCCCATGTCGTGCTCCACGAGCAGTACGGAGAGCCCGAGATGGGCCCGCACGTCCCGTACGACCTCGGCGGTGCGGACGCGTTCGGCGGCGTTCATGCCGGCCACCGGCTCGTCGAGCAGCAGCACCCGTGGTTCCAGGCAGAGGGCGCGGGCGAACTCGACGCGTTTGCGGTCGCCGTACGACAGGGCCGCGACGGGGGTGTCGAAGTGCGCCCCCAGGCCGACGAGTTCGGCGATCTCCCGGGCTCGGGCGCGGTGTTCGCGCTGCTCGCGTATGGCGGCGGGCAGGCGCAGCGCGCTGGCGGCGAAGCCGGCCCGGGACAGGGCGTGCCGGCCGAGCAGCAGGTTGTCGGCGACCGAGCCTTCGGTGGTGACGATGTTCTGGAAGGTGCGGGCGACGCCGAGGGCGGCGATCCGGTGCGGGGCGAGCCGGGTGAGTTCGGTGCCGCCGAGCCGGACGGTGCCGGTGGCGGGGCGGCACAGGCCCGACAGGACGTTGAAGCAGGTGGACTTGCCCGCCCCGTTGGGGCCGATGAGGGCGTGCACCGTGCCCGGGGCGACGGTGAGGGAGAGGCCGTCGAGGGCGGTGAGTCCGGCGAACCGGACGGTGACGTCCTGGACCTCGAGGACGGGCGGGTCGGTGCGGGCGCTCACGCGGCCCCCTGCTCGTCGGCGGCCTCGCCGAGGTAGAGGCGGCGTACCGCGTCCGTCCGCGCGAGTTCCGCGGCCGGGCCGGACAGGCGTACCTCGCCGACCTCCAGGACGTGGGCATGGTCGGCGAGCGACAGCGCCATGCCGGCGTTCTGCTCGACCAGCAGGACGGCGGTGCCCTGGGCGTTGATCTCGCGGATCACCTCGGCGATCCGCTCCACCATGCGCGGGGCGAGGCCCAGGGACGGCTCGTCGAGCAGGAGCAGGCGCGGCGCGGCCATCAGGGCGCGGCCGATGGCCAGCATCTGCTGTTCCCCTCCGGACAGCAGACCGGCGGCCTGGCCGGTGCGTTCGGCGAGCAGGGGGAAGAGCGCGAACACGCGGTCGCGGGCCTCCCGCACCAGCGCCGGGCTGCGCCGGCCGAGGCCGAGGCCTCCCGCGCGCAGGTTCTCGTCAACGGTGAGCCCGGCGAACACCCGCCTTCCCTCGGGTACTTGGACGACTCCGGCGCGGACCGCCGCGACCGGGTCCTGGCCGTCGAGCGTGGTGTCGCCGTAGCGGATACGGCCGGCGGTGACCGCGCCGCGGTGCAGTCGCAGGGTTCCCGACACGGCGCGCAGCAGCGTCGACTTGCCGGCGCCGTTGGCGCCGAGCAGGGCGACGACCGCGCCGGGCGGGACCGTCAGGGAGACCTGGCGGAGGGCGGACAGGGCGCGGCCGTACATGACGTCGAGTTCCTCGACGCGCAGGACGGCGCGATCGTCCGGTGGTGCTTCGGGCATCACGACTCCTCGGATCCGCGCCTGCCGGCGCGGACTTCGGGGGAAGGGGTGCTCACGACAGCACGGGCGGTGACGAGCGGTACAGGCCTGGGGGCGCGGTCGGGGCGAGGTCCCAAGCGCGCGGTTGCCGGGTTGTGCGGATGCCCAGGGGGCGGTGGGGCGGCTCAGGGGCGCAGCAGGCGGCGGGCGGTCAGCGCCAGGCTGATCTCGACCAGGTCGGAGGGGCGGGACAGGGACCGGCCCGTCAGGTGCTCGAAGCGGCGGATGCGGTTCAGGACGGTGTTGCGATGGCAGTACAGCCGGCGGCCGGCTCGCTGGGCCGAGCCGTCGCAGTCCAGCCAGGCGGTCAGGGTGTCAAGCAGTACGTCGCGGTCGGCGGGCTCCAGGCGCGACAGCGGGCCGAGGACCTGGTCGGCGAGGGCGGTGCCGAGTTCGTGGCCGGAGACGACCAGGGCCGCGGGCAGGTGTGCGGCCAGCCGGACCGTGCCGCCCTCCTCGGGGCAGATCCGCAGCGCGGTGTCGGCCTGGCGCCGGGCGCCGCCCACCGCGGCCAGTCCCTCGACGGCCCCGCCCACACCGATGCGTACGCCCGGATGCGGGGAGGCGGGTTCCGGAAGCTCGCCCTCCGCCAGCGGGACTATGCCGTAGTCCACCTCGACGGCCGTGTGCCAGTGCACGCGCACACCCTCGGGGGCCACCGCGGACCGGGCTTGCGCACATCCCTCGGCCGTGCCGCCGGTGACGGCGACGACCACGTACCGGCCCCGCTCCGGAAGTTCCAGGGCCCGGGCGGCCTCGGGCAGGTCGGCGATGCGGGCGGCGCCGTCGAGGAGGGCGGCGGTCAGCAGCCGCACCCGGTTCTCGCGCCGCCAGGTCAGCTGCCGCTCGGTCTGCCGGTAGGCCTCGGCCACCAGGGTGCAGTGCTCGTCGACGAAGTTCCACATGTCGGACGCCACGTGCACCAGGAGCCGTACGTCCTCCGGTGCCGTCCGTGAGGTCTCCTCGACCAGGCTCTGCCACACCAGGGAGCCGCCGAGCCGGAACGCGTGCAGCAACGCGTCGAGCGGCAGGCCCTGTTCGGCGCGGGTGGCACCGATCCGCCAGGTGCAGCGGCGGGCCGCGTCCCGGGTGCCGCGCGGATCGAGCAGGGAGGCCACGCTGTGCCGCAGCGAGCGCTGCGCCTCCTGCCAGGTCGTGCCGGGGTCGTTCTCCATGGCGGCCCGGTAGGCCGGTTCCTGGTCCTGCAGGACGGCCACGAGCCGGTCGGTCAGCTCGGGCAGGTCGGCCAGCAGGACCCGGGCCGCGCGGTGCAGGACACGCAGGGCGTCGGCGTCGATCAGCGACCGGCCGGGCCGCGTCCGCGGCTGCGGCACGGCTCCCGGTGCGCTGCGGAACGCCGTTCGTGGCCGAAGGGCTTGCTGCATCGCGATTCCCCCCAGGGTGTGGGCCGACGGCGCCCACGCGCGGAACCACCCGCCGGTTCCCCTTCGGCCGGGCAGTCCGCGCGCCGGCCGGCGGCTGACTCGTGCTGCCCCGAAGAATGACATACCGCCCGGTCGGTCCCTAGAGGCGTGCACCGGACTTCTCGGCCTGTTCGACGATGCGGGCCAACTCCACCCGGGAGCGCACACCGAGCGCGGCGTAGACGTTGCGCAGGTGGTAGTCGATGGTGCGGGTGCTCACAGACAGGCTGCGGGCCACCTCCCGGTTCGTGGCGCCGTCGGCCACGCATCGCGCGATCCGCCACTGCTGCGGCGTCAGCCGGGCCAGCGCCCCGGGCCCCTCCCCGCTCGGCGCGGCCCCGTTCGCCCGCAGCTCACCGCGCGCCTGCCGCGCCCAGACCCCGGCGCCACAGCGCTCGAAGCCCACCAGCGCGGCCCCGAGCCGGTCGCGCGCCTCCCGCAGCCGGCGCCTGCGGCGCAGCCATTTCCCGTACAGCAGCTCGGTCCTGGCGCGTTCGAAGTCACCGGCGGTGTGCTCGTGCAGGTCCAGTGCGCGCAGGTAGAGCTCGTCGGCGTCCTCCGGCTCGGCCAGCAGGGCGCGGCAGCGCAGCAGTTGGGCCGGGGCGTGCGGGTCTGCGTCGAGACCGGCCCAGACTTCGAGGTCCGCGACGATCGGTCGCGCCTCCTGCGGGCGTCCGGCGAGCACGGCGGCCTCCACGTAACAGGGCACCGCGAGCATCCAGACCGCGAAGTGCCCGCGCCGGGGACCGGGCCGCACCAGCGGTCCGAGCCGGTCGGCGGCGTCCAGCGGGCGCCCGCGTCCCAGGTCGGCCCGGGCCGCGGCCCAGTGCGCGAGGGTGGCCGCCTGGGCCAGGCCGTGCCGGCGGGCGGTCGCGAGCGCCGCCGACACATGCCCGGCGACGACGTCCGGCTCCCCCTCGATCGACGCCGCCAGGGCGAGTACGGCGTGATGGTGGGCGGCCGTGTTGCGCTGCCCGGCCCGCTCGGCGGCGCGCAGCCCCTCCTCGGCGTGTGCCCGGGCCTGGGCGTGCCATCCGGCCCGGAGTTCGGCGTAGGCGAGGTACTCCAGGGCGCGGGGTTCGAGCGCGCCGGATCCGCGGTTCCTGGCCGCCGCGAGGGCGCGGGTGCCGGCCCGCACGGCGGACGCCGGGTCGCCCAGCAGCAGGGCGGCGGCCACGGACCTGAGCAGGGACTCGGGCCGGTCGCCGGTGAGGGCGTGCCCGACCACCCGCCGCAGGTGCGGTTCCGCCGCGTCGAAGCGGCCTTCGAGTGCGGCGCGCATGCCGAGGCGGTAGTCCCGCGCCGGCCCGTCAGGGTCCCGCCCGGCGTCCGTGGCGTCCTGGGCCAGAGCTCCGTGACACTCCGTCATGAGGCCCGCCGCCCACGCCGCGTCGGCGGCGGCCAGCGTGGCGGCGGCCGACCGGGCGGGCGCGGTCCCGGCCAGCAACCGGGCGGCGGAGAGCAGGGAGGCGTGGGCGTCGGCGACCGGTCCGTCGTACCGCTCGGCGATCCCCCGAACGAGTTCTGCGCGCCCGCGCACGGCCGGCGGGGTCGCCTCTCCGGGCGGTTCGGGGAGCAGCCGGAGCGCGTGCCGGGAGTTCCCGGCGAGCAGGGCCTGCTCGGCGGCGTCCGTACGGCGGTCCGCCCGGAGCGTGGCCTGCGGGGTCAGCTCGGCGGCACGGGCGTGGGCGACGGAGCGCAGCCGGGCCGAGGCCGAGGCCGTCGCGGCGGCGGCCGACAGTTCCTCCGCGAGGAGGGGTTCGCGTCCGGTGGCGGCCCAGGCCCGGTGGAGCAGCGCGAGCAGGCGGTGCCCGGCGGCCTCGTGGGCCCGGGCGAGGGCGCGGTGTGCGGCGCGGCGGCGGTCGGGAGCGGCGCCGGCGTGGACGGCCCGGCGGACCAGGCCTGAGTGGAAGCGGACCCGTCCGTCGGTCAGGGCCAGCGCCTCGGGGAACGGATCCCGGCCGAGGGCGGGGCCGTTCAGGGCGCGCTGGACGAGGCCGGCGTCGACGTCCTCCGCGTCCGGTTCCCGCAGGGCGGCGGCGACCGTCAGCAGCAGGTCGTCGGCGTCGGCCCACGCCGTCCCGCCGGGGCACCGGCCCACCACGCCGGTCAGCGCGGCGGCGTCGGCCAGCGGCCTGGCAGGCACGCGTTCGCCGGACAGTTCGGCGGGCGAGAGACGGCGCAGCAGGGCCAGCAGCAGGGCGGGGTTGCCCGCCGCCTCCTCCAGGAGGTCCGCCCGGAGCACGGGTGGGACCTCCCCGCCCGTGGCCTCGTCGAGGAGGGCGTCGGCGTCCGCCGTGGAGAGCGGGTGCAGGCGCAGTACGGGCAGACCGGCGAAGTCCCGGGCGAGCGGGCCGCGCGTGGAGAGCAGCAGGCCGACGCGGCCCGCCGTGTGCAGGCGGCGGGCCGCGCAGGCCAGCGCGGTGCGCGAGGCGGGGTCCCAGAGGTGCACGTCGTCGACGCAGACGAGGAGGGGGGCGTGTGCGGCGGTGGCGCGCAGGGCGTCCAGCAGGTCACCGGCCGCCGTGTCCGCCGTGACGTCCTCCTTGGGGGCGCCCGTTTCGGGGACGCCCTTTTCGGGGACGCCCGCGCTGCGTTGCAGGACGCGAAGGTCGGCGTAGGGGCGTCCGGGGGCGGTGGAGTCCGTGCGGACGTGGAGGACGGGGCCGGCGGTGAAGGTGCGGGCCGCGTGGTGCAGGAGGGTGGTGCGGCCGAGGCCGGGCTCCCCGGTCACGGCGAGTACGGCACCGCCCGATGCGAGCCGGTCCAACAGCCCCTCCACCGCGCGCAGTCGGGAGCGGCGGCCGTACAGCTGTGGGGGTGCCGTCGCGGTCGTCTGTCCGGTCATTCCCGTGACGCTACGGGCGGGTAGCGAGGTCCGGAAGCCGAACGTCCGTGCTTCCACGGCGGCTTGTGCGGCCCATGACCTGCCCGTTCACCCGGTGGAGCGGGCGAACGGCGTGTGCCCGCGCCCAGCCGGACCGATGTCCGCCGGGGCACGGGCACAGCGTGCCGGGTCGCTGGGTCAGGAGGTGTGCGGGCAGTTGCCCCGGTACTCCTCGATGGTCAGGCTCGGGCGGGGCAGCGGGCACAGGAACTGCTCGTAGCGGGTGTCGTTGTCGATGAACCGCTTGAGCCAGGACACGCTGTACTTCGCGATCGTCGTGTTGGACGTGTTCGGGGAGAAGTGGGTGGCGTTGTTCAGCTCCAGGTAGGCGCGGTCAAGGGAGCCGCGCAGGCTGTTGTAGAAGGGCTCGGCGTGGGAGGCGACCGGGGCGATCGAGTCGCCGTCGGCGCCCACGATCAGCGTCGGTGTGGTGAGCTCGGGCCAGCTCTTGTCGAGGTTCCAGGGCGTCAGCGGGATCGCGGCCTGGAGGGCGGGACGGGTCTTGGCGGCCTCCAGACTGCCGCCGCCACCCATGGAGTGGCCCATCACGCCGAGCCGGGTGCTGTCGACGCGGCTGCGGACCGAGCTGCGCTCGGTGAGGTAGTCCAGGGCGGCGAGGAGCTGGCGGCCCCGTGAGTCCGGCTGGTCGAGCGTGGTGAGGGTGTCGATGGTGAACACCACGAAGCCCTGGGAGGCCAGGCGCGGGCCGAGCCAGGAGATGGAGGACTGGGTGCCGGTGTAGCCGGGCGAGATGGCCACGGCGCCGAAGGTGCCGTCCGCGGTGGTGGTCGGGTAGTAGATCGTGCCGCCGCCGAAGCCGGTGACGGCGAGGGAGGAGACGGTGGTGTCGGAGACGGAGTAGTGACCGCGGGCCGCCTCGATGCTGGAGGTGCTCGGGGCCGGGCCGCGCTCGTACGGGTTGTCGGCCGCGTGGGCGCCGGGGCTCGTGAGGGTGCTGAGCCCGACGACGGCGGCGATCGCCGCGGCGGCTCCGGCGAGCCGGCGCGCACGGCGGCCGGCGCCTCTGCGCGACGGGGTGGAGACGGTGGTGGCGGGGGTGGTGCGCGGGTGCTGCTGCACGACGAGTCGTCCTCTCGATCGTGGCGAGCCGCCCGCCCGGGGCACAGGGAGCACCATGCACTGCCCATGGGCCCACCCGGCGGGGCGCCGCCGACTGACTGGCCGTGCCACTGTCGAGGGGGACCGGAGCTGGAGGGACCGGCAAAGTCACCAGTCTTGGGGGCGTTGAGCGTCGGGCGTCCGATGCCGGGCGTTGAGCGTCGGGCGTCCGGTACCGGGCGTCGGGCGTCGGGCGTCCGGCGTCGGGCGTCCGGCGTCGGGCGTAAGGCGTCGGGCGTCCGGCGTCGGGCGTCCGGCGTCGGGCGTAAGGCGTCGGGCGTCCGGCGTCGGGCGTCGGGCGTCCGGCGTCGGGCGTAAGGCGTCGGGCCTCGGGCGTAAGGCGTCGGGCGTCGGGCGTCGGGCGTCGGGCGTCGGGCGTCCGGCGTCGGGCGTCGGGCGTCGGGCGTCGGGCGTCGGGCGTCGGGCGTCGGGTCAGCCTCGGTGGCCGGTGGCCGGCACCCCTCGGCGGACCTGGCATCAGGGCAACCTCACAAGCCGCCCCTCGACAGCCCCTGCGCCGACCCCGCCACAACGCCCTCGGGCCGCGCCGACGGACGATCCCGGGACGTGCACAATGCCCCCGGCAGCCCGGCAGCCCGGCAGCCCGGCAGCCGGGCGCTCGCGGCCCACCGGCGGAAGGCGCGCGGGCGCATTGCGCGGAATCCCTCACCCCGGCGCACCCCCGTACACCCCCGGCGCCAGGCCCGGCCCCCCGTGCGATCCCCGACGCCTCCGCACCCACCCCCTGCGTCAGCGCGCGGTATCCCTTTCCGCCATTCGTGTGACACTCTCAGCCAGACCGGCGGCATTCGTGCCGGTCCTCGCGATGTTCGGACCGTGGGAGAGGCAACGCATGCGTATCGGACTGCTCGGCACCGGCCCCTGGGCGCAGATGGTGCATGCCCCCGCCCTGAGCGGACACGACGAGCTGGACTTCGTCGGGGTGTGGGGCCGCCGCCCGGCCGCCGCCAAGGAACTGGCGGAGCGTCATGGCACGCGCGCCTACGACGACGTGGACGCCCTGCTCGGCGAGGTGGACGCGGTGGCCGTCGCGCTGCCCCCGGCCGTGCAGGCGGACCTCGCCGTCCGGGCGGCGCGGGCGGAGTGCCATCTGCTGCTCGACAAGCCCCTCGCCCCGACGGTCGCCGAGGGGCGGGCCGTGGCCGAGGCCGCGCACCGGTCGGGTGTCGCCTCGGTCGTCTTCTTCACCACGCGCTTCCAGAGCGAGCCCGAGGCATGGATCGCCGAGCAGGCCGCGAGCGACGGCTGGTTCGTGGGACGCGCACAGTGGCTGGGCGCGGTGTTCAGCAGCGACGACAGCCCGTTCGCCGCGTCACCGTGGCGGCGCGAGAAGGGCGCCCTGTGGGACGTGGGCCCCCACGCCCTGTCGGTGCTGCTGCCGGTCCTCGGCGACGTGACCGGCGTGCCGGCCGCGGCGCACGGCCCGCAGGACACGGTGCACGCCGTCCTCGACCACGTCACCGGCGCCTCCAGCACCCTGACCCTCAGCCTCACCGCCCCGCCCGCGGCCGCGGGCACCGCCGTCGAACTGCGTGGCGCGAGCGGGGTGACGGCTCTCCCGGAGAGCTCCGAGGGCGCGCTGCCCGCGTTCTCCCGGGCTGCCGACGCGCTGCTCATCGCCGCCCGCACCGGCCGTCCGCACGCGTGCGACGCGGGGTTCGGGCTGCGGGTCACCGAGATCCTGGCGTCGGTGCAGGACGTGCTCGACCGGCCCGTCGACTGAGCCGCACAGCGCACGACAGAGCGGGGGGGGCGGGGACGGCGGGCCGGGCGGGGCCCCCCCCCCGGGGGGGGCCCGGCCGCGGGCCCCCCCGCGGGGCGGGCAGCCCCACCCCGGCGGGCGCC
>NZ_JBHWJQ010000017.1:99388-139476 GCF_042731435.1 Streptomyces sp. NPDC059861
TAAACACTCTTTTTTGGGGCGCTTTTTTTTTTTTTTTATATTCCCCGCCCCCCCCCGTGGGGGGGGGCCCGGCACGGCCCGCCCTCCCCGCCCCCCCCGCCTGTGGGGCTCCCGGGCCGCGGCCCGCTCCTGTCGCGGTCAAGCCCTACGCGTGCGAACGCCGCCCGCCGGTGACGGCCCGGTAGAGCACGAGCAGGATGAGCGAGCCGACGATCGCGGCGATCCAGGTCGACAGGTCGAAGAACCCGTCGATCGAGTCGACGCCAAAGATGACCTTCCCCAGCCAGCCGCCGAGCAGACCACCGGCGACACCGATCAGCATCGTGATGATGATCCCGCCCGGGTCCTTGCCCGGCAGCAGCAGCTTGGCGATCGCACCGGCCAGAAGCCCGATCAGGATCCAGGCGATGATGCCCACGTCTCCTCCACCCATCCGTCGGAATTGTGTACCCCTTCCGAATGCGCGGAGAAGCCGTTGTCAAACCAGAAACAGGACGACTCCCCCACGGGTTTCAGCCGTCGATCGAGCGGAACCAGGCTTCGTCACCCTCGATGTGCAGCGGGAAGTCGGCCACCGGCCCCTTGGGCGAGGACAGCGAAACCTTCTCGCGCCGCCGGCACGGCACCCGGCACCCGCACCTCGGCCCGACGTGCGGCGCCAGACCCGGCGTAGCAGCGTGGTGGTGTGGATACGGCGCACGTGATGTCACCGCTCCGGCGCCCGGACCGGCGGGGGTGGCTACGGGGCGCGCCGCCGCCCCGCTGGGTGCGGGTGCTGCCGATCGTGCTGATCGCCGGCGTGACCACGGCGACGGCCCTCAGCCACGATCCGCTGGACATCGGTTTCCTGCTCGGCGCCATCCCTCCGCTGGCCGTCCTGTCGTACGGGCCGCTCGGGACGGCGCTGCTCGGCGGGAGCGCGATCGTGCTGCTGAACATCCCGGCGCTCCAACTGGACCGGCCCGGCGACACCGACCTGTGGACGATCGGTTTCGTCGCCTTGCTGAGCGTGTTCGTCTCCTTCGTGCGCAGCCATCGTGACGCCCAGCTCGACCTGGAGAACACCATCGCCGAGGCCGCGCAGCACGCGCTGCTGCCGCCGCTGCCCGAGGCGGTCGGCCCGGTGCGCTGCGCGGGCCTGTACCGGGCGGCGCAACGCGGGACGCTGGTCGGCGGGGACTTCTACGACGTGCGGGACGGGCCTTACGGGGTGCGTGCAGTGCTGGGCGACGTCCAGGGGCACGGTCTGGCGGCGATCGGCACGGTGGCCTCGCTGCTCGGTGCCTTCCGGGAGGCCGCGCTCGACCAGCCCGACCTGGAGTCGGTCGCCGGCCGGCTGGACCGCCGGCTGACGCTGGACGTGGCGGAGAAGCGGCACGCCGATCTCTTCGCGACCGCCGTGCTGCTGGAGTTCGCCCGCGACGCGCGTTCCGTCCGCGTGGTGGCCTGTGGGCATCCGCCACCGGTGCTGCTGCGCGCGGGCACGGCCACGGACGTCGCGGTCGAGGCGTGCACGCCGCTGGGGCTGGGTCTCGGCGGCACCCTCGCGCAGCGCGGGGGGACCGTCCCGCTGGAGCCCGGCGACCGCCTGGTCCTGGCCTCGGACGGGCTCTTCGAGGCCCGTGACCCGGCCGGCGTGTTCTACCCGCTGACCGAGCGGCTGGCAGTGCTCTACGGCGACGGCCGCCCGGGCCTGCCCGACCGCGTGTGGGAGGACCTGCTCCGGCACACCCGGAGCATCCACGACGACGTCACGATCCTCGTCCTCGCTCCCCGGGCGGCGCAGCCGCGCGACTCCACCGCTGTCGACATGCCCGGCCGGGCGGCGTGCGCACGCGCTCACGAGCCGGGGCCCGGTGATCCCGCTTCCGGATGCAGGGAGTGCTCCGGCGATGAATGGTGTAAGTGGACCCGATGACCCCACCGGGTCCGCTGCAGAGCCCCGGACCGGAGGAGCAGAGATCATGTCGACGCCACAGCCCGACGCGTCCCGGACGTCCGCGGACAGCGTCACCCCGGACGCCCTCCTCCACCCCCGTACCGGCACGGACGTGTCGCCGGAGGACGTGGTGCTTGCCTCGGGCAAGGACCTCACACCGAAGAACCTGGAGTGGGCACGGCGCAAGCTGGCCCAGGAGGGCGACGCGGCGCTCGACAAGCTGCTGCCCTAGGCCCTGCGCGCGGACGACGGGAGTTCGACCGGCCCGGCCGCGCACCGTGAGGGTCCGCGGGCCCGACTCCCTCACGGCCCGCGGAAGTTGACGTACGCCCCGCGGGGGCTTTCGCGGTGTCCTGTTCCTGCGCCTCGGAGGATGCCGTGCGGGGCCTTTCACCGCGGCCCCGCCCTTACGGAGACGCCCTGTGGGCTGTCACACTTCCGAGGGTGCCCGACTTCGACATGCTCGTCCTCGGATCCGGTCCCGGTGGCCAGAAGGCCGCCATCGCCGCGGCCAAGCTGGGCCGCCGGGTCGCCGTCGTCGACCGCCCCGACATGGTCGGCGGGGTCTCCATCCACACCGGCACCATTCCCTCCAAGACGTTGCGCGAGGCGGTGCTGTACCTCACCGGTCTCACCCAGCGCGACCTGTACGGGCAGAGCTACCGCCTGAAGGAGGACATCACCGTCGCCGACCTGATCGCGCGCACCCAGCACGTGGTCGGCCGCGAGGTCGACGTCATCCGCAACCAGCTCTCCCGCAACCACGTCGCCCTGTTCGCCGGCACCGGCCGTTTCACCGACCCGCACACCGTGGCCCTGCAGGAGGTCACCGGTCAGGAGCGGCAGATCAGCGCCGAGCACATCGTGATCGCCACCGGCACCCGGCCCGCCCGGCCGGACAGCGTGGAGTTCGACGGCCGCACGATCATGGACTCGGACAACGTCCTCGCGCTCGAACGCGTCCCGCGGTCCATGGTCATCGTGGGCGCGGGGGTGATCGGCATGGAGTACGCGAGCATGTTCGCCGCCCTCGGCAGCAAGGTGACCGTGGTCGAGAAGCGGGCCGCGATGCTCGACATGTGCGACGTCGAGGTCGTCGAGTCGCTCAAGTACCACCTGCGGGATCTGGCCGTGACGTTCCGGTTCGGCGAGACGGTCGCCGCGGTCGAGCGGCATCCCCGGGGCGCCCTCACGGTGCTGGAGAGCGGCAAGAAGATCCCAGCGGACGCGGTGATGTACTCGGCGGGCCGGCAGGGTCTCACGGACGGCCTCGACCTGGACAAGGCCGGCCTGAGCGCCGACGCGCGCGGCCGGATCACCGTCGACGAGCACTACCGCACGCAGGTGCCGCACATCTACGCCGTCGGGGACGTCATCGGCTACCCGGCGCTGGCGGCGACCTCGATGGAGCAGGGCCGGGCTGCGGCCTACCACGCCTTCGGGGAGCCGGTGGGGCAGATGCACAACCTCCAGCCGATCGGCATCTACACCATTCCGGAGATCAGCTTCGTGGGGCGGACCGAGGACCAGCTCACGGAGGACCGGGTGCCGTTCGAGGTCGGCGTCTCCCGCTACCGGGAGCTGGCCCGGGGCCAGATCATCGGCGACTCGCACGGCGTGCTGAAGCTGCTGGTCTCGCCCGAGGACCGCAGACTGCTCGGCGTGCACTGCTTCGGCACGGGCGCGACCGAGCTGATCCACATCGGGCAGTCCGTGATGGGGTGCGGCGGCACCGTCGACTACCTGGTCGATGCAGTATTCAACTATCCGACGCTGGCGGAGTCCTACAAGGTGGCCGCCCTGGACGCCACGAACAAGCTCCGCCAGATCGACCGGATAGCCGACTGATCCGGCACGGCTGCCCGGGCGGTCACATGCGGTCCTCGTCCACCACGTGCACGGCGGCCTCCTCGGCGCCCGCCGCACCGGCGTCGACGCCCATGTCCTCGGCCACGGCCTCCTTCGTCGTGTCCGGATGCGCCCCCTCGTCGGGGGCCGTCAGACGCCCGGCGCGCTCGCTGCCCGCCTCGGGGTCGACGGGCTCGCCCGCGCCGTCGGCCAGGTCGCCGATGCCGTCCCCGGCGGGCTCGTCCACGTCGGGCCGTTCCTGGGCGAGGCGCTGGTCGAGGGTCTCGCCGGTGTGCTGTTCGGCTGCCGTGGTGCCGTACTTGGTCACGCCCAGGGGCTTCTCGGGCGGCGAGTAGCCCTCGTCCAGGGTGTCGTCGTACGTGCGCTCGTCGACCGCGTCCTGGAGGTCGAGGGGCGCGGCGTCCTCCTGCTCCTCGTTGTTCCCGGTGGGCTGGTAGACGTCGTCGGCCATCGCGTCGCCCGTCTCCGGCTCGGGGCCCTTTTCCGCACTGCCCATGGCTGCCTCCCTGTCGCGCTGCGCCGACTCGTCGATCTCGGCGTCGGTCCCTGTCCGCGTTTCCCGCAGGGCGCGCTCCAATCACGCTTCCGGGGGCGGACCGCACGGCGACACACCGGTTCCGCTTCGTGGGCGACAAGCCCCCTGACCGGCGCAGGAGTTGGCGTAACGGCAGTCCGCGGGATTTCCGCAGAGGCCAATCTCGCAAGGCCGACGCGCGGGGCTATCATCTCTCGCACACACGGTGTGACCGTCTGACAACGGGCGGCCGACACCGCCCACCCTCTCGTTCCTCGCCGCCCCGACCCGAGGTCATCCCTCTTCGGCCGAAGGCGGGTTCACCCCCCACACCACATACTCCGCCGGGGCGTTCCGTCCTGGTGGCGTGCAAGGCGAAAGCAGCGCAGGCATGAGCAAGAGCACGGGCAGAGGGCTTCAGGCAGGCGCCCTCGGTACGTTCGACACCGTGGTGATGGCGGTCGCGGGCAGCGCGCCGGCGTACTCGCTGGCCGCGACCACTGCCGTTCTGTTCGGTGCGGTGGGGCTGGCGGGCCCGGCGGCTCTGCTGTACTGCGCGATCCCCATGCTCGGCATCGCACTGGCGTTCAGCTATCTCAGCCGTATCGACGTGAACGCGGGCGCCAGTTACTCATGGGTGGGCCGTACGCTCCACCCGTTCCTGGGGTTCATCAGCGGCTGGGCGCTGGTGGTGTCGGCGACCATCTTCATGGTGGCCGGATCGCTGCCCGCCGGGGCGATGACCCTGGCCCTCTTCGACGAGGACCTGGCGGACGACACGGCGCTCGCCTCGGTGGTCGGCGCGGGCTGGTTCCTGGGGATGCTGCTGGTGGTGCTGGGCGGCGCCCGGCTCACGGTGCGCGCGCAGCTGCTGATGTCGGGTGGGGAGCTGTTCATCCTGGCCGTGTTCGCGGTGCTGGCACTGCTGCACTCGGACAACGCCCGCGCCTTCGAATGGTCCTGGCTCGGTTTCAGCCACTTCGACGGCCTGTCGGGCTTCGCGTCGGGCGCGCTGGTCGCCGCGTTCTACTACTGGGGCTGGGACGTCGCCTGCAACCTCAGCGAGGAGACCCGTGACAGCCGCCGTACCACGGGCCTGGCGGGCCTGATCGGTATCGGGATCGTTTTCCTGCTGTTCATGGTGTTCACCATCGCGGTCAACATCGTGCTCTCCACCCGGCAGATCGAGGAGAACGGCGCCGACGTGCTGACGGTGCTCGGCGACGAGATCTGGCCCGGGTGGGGCGGCAAGCTGCTCGTCGCGGCGGTGATGCTGTCCACCATCGCCACTCTGGAGACGACGCTGATCCAGGTGACGCGGTCACTGTTCGCGATGGGCCGGGACCGTACGATGCCGTCCGCGCTGGGCCGGGTGCACCGCCGGTGGAACACGCCGTGGGTGGCGATCGCCGTGGTCGGCGCGGTGGCGCTGGCGATGTTCGCCGCCGCGAACGCGCTGGGCTCGGTGGGCGACATCCTGTCCCAGGCCATCTCCGCGATCGGACTTCAGATCGCCGTCTACTACGGCCTGGCCGGCTTGGCCGCGGTCGTCGCCTACCGCGGGATGCTGCTGCGCTCGCCGGCGCACTTCGTGCTCGGCGGGGTGTGGCCGTTGCTCGGCTCGCTCTTCATGTTCTGGATCTTCGTCGAGTCCCTGGGCGAGTTGAGCGCGGCGGCGATCGCGATCGGCGTCGGCGGGCTCGCCGTGGGGCTGGTCCCGATGCTGTGGTACTGGCACCGGGGCAGCGACTACTACCGCCCGGACCGGCTGGACGCGACCCGCGCCATCGCGCCGGACTACCCGCCCGGCGGCCGGACCACCGCGGACGCCCGCAGCCACGAGGGTCTCTCCACCGACTTCTGAAAGAGACCCCGATGGCGCGCGACCGCTTCGCCTCCGAGTTCGACCCCGACTGCGGGGACGCGGACCTCACCGCGGCCCGCCACGACATCGTCATCGGCCGCTGGCAGGGCCTGCGCGAACTGCTGCGGTCCACCGGCTCCGACTGGCCCCTGCGGGGGCACCGGGTACGGCTGCTCGCCCAGGCCTGTGCGGACAGTTCGGCGGTGGAGTCCTGGCTGGCCGCCGAACCCCACAGCGCGGACGCGCTGGTGCTGCGGGCCGCGACCGAGACGGCCCGGGCGTTCAACGTGGCCATCGCGGCGGGCCGGGGCGTGCCGATCGAGCGGGAGCGCGTCGACGGCACGGTACTGGCGTGCCTGCGCGCCGCGGAGGCCGGCCCGGCGGACCCGACGCCGTGGGTCTCGCTGATCTCCGTCGCCCGCCTCTACCCGCAGGGGGTGCGCCGAGGCGAGCTGGCCCGCTGGTGGGACGAGTTGCACCGGCGCGATCCGTACAGCATCGAGGGCCACCTCCAGGTCCTGCACTACTACTCCTCGCGCTGGCACGGCACCCACGGCCTGATGTACGACTTCGCCCGCGACGCCGCCGGAGTGGCCCCGCCGGGCTGCGCGCTGCCGGTGCTGGTGCAGTACGCCCGCGTCGAGGAGTTCCGCTACGCCCTGGACGCCGCCCGGGGCCGGCACTCCTCGGTCGGTCTCGGGCAGCACTGGGACCACGACGGTGCCGTCAGCGACGTACGCCGCACCTGGCAGCGCTGGATCCGGGAACGCCCGGACGTCCCGGTCGGCCCGGTCGAGCTGCGCGACCTCAACTACCTGGCGCACGCCGCCTGTCACGCCGGCGCCACGGACGTCGCCACCGAACTGCTGCGCCTGCTCGGCCGCCGCTTCACGCGAACTCCCTGGTCGCACACCGGAGATCCGGTGAAGGAGATCTCCAAGTGGCGGGGCCGGCTGCGCCCCTGAGCACTGGCACACTGGGCGCGTTCCGTACCACGCCCAGGAGGCATGCCCGTGACCGACGCGCGCCCACGTCGTCTGGCCCTGCTCGGCGGGGGCTTCTCCACCGACGAGGACGGGCTGCTGGACGACTGGATACTCGGCCACGCCCGGCCGCTGCCTGTCCCCGTCGCGAAGGAGACGCCCCGGCCCGCTCACAGGGCCTTGCGCCGGATCAGCACCACCAGCACCAGCAGGCCCGGGACCAGCGGCAGCCACACCGTCAGCAGCCGGTAGCCCAGCACCGCGGAGGCCGCCGCCGCGCCCGGCGCTCCGGCGGCCGTGAGGCCGAAGGCGAGGGCCGCGTCGAGGGAGCCGATGCCGCCCGGGGTGGGCAGCAGGGCGGCGGCGCCGCTCGCGGCCAGGTAGACGAGGGCCACGCCGGCCGGGGGCAGGGTGAGGCCGACGGCCTGGGTGACGGCGATCAGCACCCCGGCGTGCAGCACGGCGAACGCGAGCGAGCCGCCCCACAGCGCGGCCGCCCGGATTGGTCGGGCGTGGATCGCCCGGACGTCCGCCAGGAGCGTTGCCAGGGTGCGCCGCCACGGGGGCCGGAGCCGACGGGCGAGCAGCGCGGCGAGCCCGGCCACTCCGAGGGCGGCGGCCAGGCAGCCGGCGGGGACGTGCGGCAGCCGCAGGACACCGGGGCAGGCCAGGACGAGTACGGCGGTCAGCGCGCCGCGCACGGCTCCGCCCGCCGTGGCCTTGACGGCGAGCGCTGTCGCGGAGCGGGCGGCGGTGAGCCCGCAGCGCATGAGGAACCGCAGATTCACCAGGCCCGCGCCGAGTCCGGCCGGCAGCACGTGGTTGGCGGCCGAGGCGGCGAACTGCGCGGCGACCAGCCGCCTCCTGGGCAGCATCCGGGGAACGGCGCCCTGCTGTGCGAGCGCCGAGCACGGCCAGGTCACGGCGACGGCGGCGGCGCCGGCGAGCAGCCAGCCCGGGTCGGCGACGGCCAGCCGATGGGCGCCGGTCGCCAGCACGGACCAGTGCCGCCCGGCCAGGCAGGCCGCGGCGACCAGCACCACCACGGTCAGGAGGGTCTGCCAGTAGGGCCTCCGGCGAACGGGCGCCGGGGTGTACGGGTCGGGCGTCGCGGTGGGGAGGGAGACGTCCCGGGCGCGGGGGACGCTCGCGCTCTCGGCCATGATCCGGGCCCCTCCCCCCTCGGCTCACCGGGTTGCTGACGCCCCCGCCGGTAGGCGAACGAGGGCGGAAAACAGGGAAAACAACCAAAAACTAACGCACGGACGCGCGCCGCGCAGCGCCCGGAACGGCCGGGCGCGCGTCGGGTCGCGCGGCCGTGACCGGGCAGGCCGCCCGCTGACGGCTCAGCGGGCGTTCGGAACACGGTGCGGGGGCTGCTTCGGCGCCGGGCGTGTGGGCGTCGGGGGGACCGTGCGGACGGCGGGCGTGTCGGGGCCGACCTTCAGGGATTCGCCGTGGTGACCGATCGTCAGGGACGCCCCGGAGAGCAGGGTGTACGTGGCCTTGTCGGGGGCGATCTCCACGCGCAGCCGGCGGTCCAGGAGCTGGACGGTGAACGCCAGCCGGCCGAACTGCTCGGGCAGGCGGGGCGCGAACCGGAGCGTGTCGCCGTCGCGGCGCATCCCGCCGAAACCGGCGACCAGCGCCGTCCACGTACCGGCCAGTGAGGCGATGTGCAGTCCGTCGCGGGTGTTCTGCTCCAGGTCGGCCAGGTCCATCAGCGCCGCCTCGACGGTGTAGTCGTAGGCGAGTTCGAGATGGCCCGCCTGGGCGGCGATGACGGCCTGGACGCAGGCGGAGAGCGAGGAGTCCCGCACCGTCAGGGGCTCGTAGTAGGCGAAGTTACGGGCGATGTGCTCGTCGTCGAAGTGGCTGGAGCAGGTGTACATCGCGAGGACCAGGTCGGCCTGCTTGACGACCTGCTTGCGGTACAGGTCGAAGTAGGGGAAGTGCAGCATCAGCGGGAACTGGCCGGAGCCGGTGGCCGCGAAGTCCCAGCGCTGGTGGCGGGTGAAGCCCGCGTGCTGCTCGTGCACCCCGAGGCCGGCGTTGTACGGGATGTGCATGGCGTGGGCCGCGTCCCGCCAGGCGGCGCTCTCCTCGGCGTCCACGTCCAGGCGCGCGGCCCGTTCGGGGTGGCGCTCCACGGCGGCCGCGGCGGCCAGCAGGTTCGCCCGGGCCATCAGGTTGCTGTACGTGTTGTCGTCGGCGATCGCGCTGTACTCGTCCGGGCCGGTGACCCCGTCGATGTGGAAGGCGCCCTGCGGGTCGTGGTGGCCGAGCGAGCGCCACAGCCGGGCGGTCTCCACCAGCAGCTCCACCCCGGTGTCGCGCTCGAAGTCGCGGTCGCCGGTCGCCGCCACGTACCGGACCACGGCGTCGGCTATGTCGGCGTTGACGTGGAAGGCGGCCGTACCGGCGGGCCAGTACGCCGAGCCCTCCGAGCCCTCGATCGTGCGCCAGGGGAACGCTGCGCCGCGCAGGCCGAGCTGGGTGGCGCGTTCGCGGGCGGCGGGCAGGGTGGTCTGCCGCCAGCGCAGCGCCGCGGCGACGGCCCCGGGCTCGGTGTAGGTCAGCAGGGGCAGGACGAAGGTCTCGGTGTCCCAGAAGGCGTGACCGTCGTAGCCGGAGCCCGTCAGGCCCTTCGCCGGGATCGCCCGGCCCTCCGCGCGGGCGCCGGCCTGCAGGACGTGGAAGAGCGCGAAGCGGACCGCCTGCTGGATCTCCTCGTCGCCGTCGACCTCCACGTCGGCCCGCGCCCAGAAGTCGTCCAGGTACGCCTGCTGTTCGTCGAGCAGCCCCTGCCAGCCGCTGTGCGCGGCCGCCGCCAGCGCCGCCTCCACCTGGTCGCTCATCGCGGGCCGGGAGCGGGCGCCGGACCAGCCGTGCGCGACCAGCTTCTCCACCCGCAGCCGCTGACCGGGGTCGAGCACGGAGGTGACGGTCAGCCGGGACACGTCCACGTTGCTCTCACTGCCGGTGGTCGTGCCTTCGGGGCCGGTCACGGCGTGGTCGGCGGCCACGGCGACGCGCAGGCCGCTGCGCCGGGTGCGGTGCACCAGTCGCAGCCGGGACCCGTCGGCGAAGTCCTCCTCCGGCTCCAGCGGCGACTTCAGCGCCCGGGCGGCGCGCGGGTCGCGGTTCGGCTCGGGCAGGCTCTCGTTGGCGACGAGCTCCGACTGGATCACCACCCGGGTACGACTGTCGACGGGCTCCACCTCGTACGCCACGGCGGCGATCGCCCGTTGGGTGAGCGACACCAGCCGGGTCGAGCGCACCCGGACCGTCGAACCGGCCGGCGAGGTCCACTCGCAGACCCGCTCCAGCACACCCAGGCGCAGGTCCAGGGTGCGTTCGTGGGCGACGAGCCGCCCGTAGCGCAGGTCGAACGGCTCGTCGTCCACGAGCAGCCGGATCACCTTGCCGTTGGTGACGTTGATGACCGTCTGGCCGGACTCCGGATAGCCGTAGCCGGCCTCGGCGTACGGCAGCGGGTGCACCTCGTGCACCCCGTTGAGGTAGGAGCCGGGCAGACCGTGCGGCTCGCCCTCGTCGAGGTTGCCGCGCCAGCCGACATGGCCGTTGGACAGCGCGAACACGGACTCACTCTGTGCCAGCACGTCAAGCTTGAGGTCCGTCTCCCGCACCGTCCACGGCTCGACGGTGTACGCCCCCTGTGTGATCACTCCTTGCCCCCCAGTTCGGCGAGATCCCGTACGACCCGGTCCGCGCCGTGCGCGTACAGGGCCTCGGCCTGACCGGCGCGGTCGAGTCCGACGACGTAACCGAAGCTGCCCGCCCGGCCCGCGTCCATGCCTGCCAGCGCGTCCTCGAACACGGCCGCCTGCCGGGCCTCGACGCCGAGATCGCGGGCGGCGGCCAGGAAGGTGTCCGGGTGCGGCTTCCCGGGCAGTTCACGCTCCGCCGCGACGACGCCGTCGACACGTACGTCGAACAGGTCCTCCGCGCCGATCGCGCGCAGCACGTCACGGCAGTTGGCGCTGGACGAGACGATCGCGGTGCGCAGGCCCTGGGCGCGGGCCGCCTCGATGTAGCGCAAGGTGCTGTCGTAGACCTCGACGCCGCCGGTGCGGATCTTCTCCAGCAGGAGGTCGTTCTTGCGGTTGCCGACGCCGTGCACGGTCGGGGCGTCGGGCGGGTCGTCGGGGGTGCCTTCGGGCAGCTCGATGCCGCGCGAGGCGAGGAAGGTGCGCACGCCGTCCGCGCGCGGGAGGCCGTCGACGTACTCGCCGTAGTCTGCGACGGCGTCGAACGGCCGGAAGCCGCCGCCCTCGCGTTCGCGCAGGAGGGCGTCGAACGTCTCCTTCCAGGCGGCGGCGTGAACCACGGCCGTCTTGGTGACGACCCCGTCGAGGTCGAAGAGGCAGGCCAGGATTTCTTCGGGAAGACCGAGCTCCGTCATACAGGAACGGTTTCCCGGCGCGGCGGGGTCCAGTGGGTGGCGCGGACCACACCGGACGTACGGGAGCCCCCTGTTCGGGAACGAGTGGCGGCCGGGTGACACACTCTGCGGTGTGCCGGTGACCTTCGACGACCTCCTCGCCCGCGCCCGTGACCTCACGGCGGACCGCCGCCGGGCCGTCCTCGGCATCGTCGGCAGCCCCGGCGCGGGCAAGACGACCCTCGCCGAGCGGCTCGTGCGGGAGCTGAACGGCTCCGGCCGGCCATGGGTCGCCCACGTCCCGATGGACGGTTTCCACCTCGCCGACGCCGAGCTCGACCGGCTCGGCCGCCGCGACCGCAAGGGCGCGCCCGACACCTTCGACGCGGCCGGGTACGCCGCCCTGCTGCGGCGCCTGCACGAGGACGGGGACGACGTGGTGTACGCGCCGGGCTTCGAGCGCGTCCTGGAGCAGCCGATCGCCGGTGCGATCCCGGTCCCGCCGGAGGCCCGCCTGGTCGTGACCGAGGGCAACTACCTGCTGCTCGGCTCGGGTGCCTGGGCGCGCGTCCGGCCGGAGCTGGACGAGGTGTGGTTCTGCGAGCTGCCCGAGCCGGAGCGGATCCGCCGCCTCGTCGCCCGGCACGAGGAGTTCGGCAAGAGCCACGAGGAGGCGGTGGCGTGGGTCCTGGGCACGGACCGGCGCAACGCCGAACTGGTGGCGACGACACGGGGCCACGCCGATCTGGTGGTGAGCACGGACCAGCCCGGACCAGGAGGGACCAGGGGCTAACAGGGTTCCAGCGTCAGCTCCGGTGTGCCGTGGGCGTCGCCCGCCGCGTCGCCGATCAGGGCGGTGAACGCCTCGGTGCGGACCGTCAGACCGCGCGGGCCGGATTGGAAGGCAGGCGCGTACGGGCCGATCGGACTCCCGTAGCGCACGGCGAAGACATGCAGGTCCGCCGGTGCCCCTGGGGCCGGGTCCGCCTCCAGCGCCGTCGAGGAGACCAGGTGACGCCAGCTCTCGTCGGGGTTGCCGAAGACGCGCGGGTCGGCGGAGAGCGCGAACGCCGCCTGCTCCTGGGTGACCTCTCCCCGGGCGTCGAAGTGGTCGGGCCCCGGCGAGGCGGGGTGCGTCAGCCGCAGCTCGCCCGCCGACGTCACGCCGGCGGGCCGCGCGGTCCTGCGCACCCGGTCGCCGTCGTCCGCCGCGTACGGCATTCCGGCCAGCAGGTACGGCGTCCCGGCCAGCCGCTGCACGGCGACCGTCACCCACAGACGCGTCCCGTCGGTGACGTACAGGGACCGCACATGCCGCAGGACGCGCTCTCGGTCCACGACCGGCTGCGTGACCAGCTTGGCGGCCAGCGCGCCGCTGCTCAGGTCGCGGACGCGGACCTCGCCGAACGGGCGGCACAGCAGCAGCCCGTCCGTCACCGGCCCGAAGCCGTGCTGGCGGTGGACGGCGGCGGCCAGGTAGTAGGTGCCCGCCGCCTCGACCAGTGACGGGGTCATCCGGTCGTCGAACGCCACCGAGACGCGGCCCGCGCGCAGTTGGTGGCGCGCCGGGGCCGTCGAGGGCGCGCGGTGCCAGCCCGGGGTGTCCTGGATCTGCCAGACGAGCATGAACGCGAAGTGGCCGTCGAGGCCGCCGTCGGGCTGCGACGCGTGCCGGGCCCAGCGGGTGTCGCCCCGGTAGCGGCCCAGGTCCGCGCCGATGCGGCGGCCGAAGTGGCGCAGGCCGAGGACCGCCTCGAAGCCGCAGTGCTGTTCGCTGTAGCGGGGCCCGCCGATGTCGAAGCCGCCGCCCGTGAGACGGGCGTCCAGATGGCGGGCGAGCGCGTCGCCGTCCTCGGCGAAGACCTCCTCGCCGCTGACCCGGTGGGCCTGGGCGAGGAAGGACAGGGAGATCGGGCCGTAGTTGTTGTCGTACGCCCCGCCGTGCTCGGGCGGCAGCAGCGCACCGCGGGCACGGACCCGGCGGGCGCGGATCTCGTGGTCGTACAGGCTCATCGCGCGCAGCCGGACCGCCGTGCCCTCTTCGGGCGGGAGGTGGCGGGCCAGCATCAGGCCGCCGACGACACAGCCGATCGCCTGGTTGCCGGACCGCTGCGGGTTGAAGAAGGTGGCCTCGGTCAGCCAGCGCCAGTAGCCGAGCGCCAGCGTGGCGAGTTCCCGGCGAAGTCGGTCGTCCAGGAGGCCGTCCGCCGCGTCCAGCACGTCGACGCTCTGGAGCAGCGCCCAGACCGTGCTCGGCCAGTCGCCGTGCGGGTGCGCGCCCGCGCGGAGGACGAAACGGGCGTGCGGCAGTCCGCAGTCACGGACTCCGAGGTTGGGGTAGCCGGGATCGTCCTCCCGGAACACGCGCTCGCGCAGATGGAAGGCGAGGCTGCGGCGCACCGCCTCCGGCAGGCGGGAGTCCCGGCCGCGCTGCCAGGCGAGCGCCAGCAGGGAGGTGACGCCGAGGGAGGTGTCGCCGACGTCGAGGACGGCGGCGGGGTGTTCGAGGCTGCCGTCGGGCGTGATGCGGGCGAGGGCCTCCTCGGCGACGGCGGCGAGGACGGTGTCGTAGGCCGCGGGGGTGTCCGGCAGGTCGTGCAACGGGCGGCGCTGGTAAGGAAGGTGCACGTCCGTCAGCCTTTCCGCGCGGCCGCCGCGGTGAACGCGGGAGGGGATGCCGGCGCCGTCGCCCGCCGTGCCGGGCGCGGCACGGCGGGCGGGCCCGTTTCCTTCGCGCGCGGGCTGCCGGTGGGCCCCTGGAACCGGGGGTGGGAGGCGGGTGCGGGAGGCGGCGCACCGCACCGTTGGGGGTGCCCCCGGTGACCGGTGTGCACCCCTGATCGACACGTTGCGTGAGCTATGTTGAAGCTTCGTGGGAAGCAAAGGAGGCGCACCGGTGCCATCGCCGCAACAGGCACGCGCACAGGCGTCCGCGATCACCTCGGGGAAGGGCGCACCGGAGGCGGAGGCCGCCCCGGCCTACCAGCTCAGGGCACTCTTCGACCGGCCCCGGCTGTCTCCGGGGCAGCGGCGCATCGCCCAGTACCTGATCGAGCACATCACCGAAGCCGCGTTCCTGCCGATCACCGAGCTCGCCGACCGGGTCGGGGTCAGCCAGCCGTCGGTGACGCGGTTCGCCGCCGCCGTCGGCTTCAGCGGTTACCCCGCGCTACGCGAGAAGCTCCAGGCCATCGCCCTCGGCACCCTGGCCGGTGGCCCCGCGACCGCCGAGGAGGACCGCGGCAACGAACTCCAGGCGGCTGTCGACGCCGAGATCGAGAACCTGGAGAACCTCCGCCGTGACCTCGGCGACCCCGGCCAGGTCGTCGAGATCGGCAGACGGCTGTCGGAGTCGGCTCCGCTGACCGTGCTGGGCCTGCGCATCTCGGCCTCCCTCGCCGAGTACTTCGCGTACGCGGCCCGCCGTATCCACCCGGACGTACGGCTGGTGACGCGGGGCGGCACGGTCGCCTACGACGCGCTGCTGCAGGCCCGCGAGGCAGGGGGCACCTGGGTGCTGGCCTTCTCGCTGCCCCGGCACGCCCAGGAGACGCTCGCCGCCGTACGCCTCGCGCGCGGCGCCGGGCTGCGCGTCGCGCTGATCAACGACCTGGCGTTCGGGCCGCTGGCCGAGGAGGCCGACGTCACCTTCGCCACCGGCATGGGCTCGCGGCTGGTCTTCGACTCCTACGCCGCGCCCGGTGTGATGGCGGCGGCGCTGCTCCAGGCCATGACCGACGCCGATCCGGAGCGCACCCAGGCGCGGCTGGAGGCGTACGAGCAGATCTCCGACCAGCACCAGTTCTTCCTGCGGTACTGAGCCCGCGCCCACCTGAACGACATTACAAAGGGACCTTTCCTTTCAAAGCGCGCATGAATGTTTTCATACTCCTTGCAAAGCGAACGGCATATATAAATACTGCTCGCGGATCCGCACCCGCCCGAGGAGAGACGACCATCCGCTCGTACACAGGCCGACTCTCCGGGGCACCCGCACGAACACCCGAAGCCGATGTCCCCTACCCGCATCGGTGCCCTGGGTGTTCGGTAGGGGCGGTCCCGGCTATCCCCTAGGCCGGGACCGCCCCACCACCGCGGACCACCATCGCGGACCACCTCCGCACCGCAGCACACCGGAAGCGATGATCATGCCCCTGACGTCCATGCGCACCAGCCCGGACTGGCCCTGCCAGGTCAAGACCCCTGGCAGCTACGACTGGGAGCGCTCGGCGGCCAAGTGGCTGCGCGAGCTGGTACCGGCCCGGTACGCCGGCTACCCGGCGCTGATCCGCCACCCCGTGCTGCTCGCCCGGCACGCGCAGATCCAGGTCCAGCAGGAGATCCGGGTCGCCCGGACCGCCCTGCAGACCGCCCGCGCCGATCTGCCGCGGCTGGGTATGCCGGAGTCGGTCATCGAGCACACGATCAAGCTGTACGCCGCCGAGGCGCTGCAACTCCAGCACATCGCGCGCAGCGTACGGGCGGTCACCGACGCGCTGGTGGAGTACAACTCGGGCCGCTGAAAGGCGCTTTCGGGCGCGCTCCCGGAACTCGCCCCGACCTGGCGTGCGCCCGCCAGCACACCATGTGCTCCCTTTCCCCGGACAGGCACCGTCGGCCATGGCCACGGCTTGCCCTTTCGAGTGGATTCCCTCCGGACGACCTTGCGCTCTCAGGGGGGTCCCTGTGCGATGCTCGACCCGTGACGAGCGACCCCGCGATCCCGGCGGAGAACGGCACCGGGTCCCACACGATCGCACCGGCCGGCGTGGCACCCGGACGGCGCTCCGAGCTGGAGCGACTGCGGGACCTGGCGGCGACCTCCGCCGTGCTGGAGCGGGCCAAGGGCGCGGTCATGGCGCTCACCGGATGCTCGGCGGAGACGGCACACGAGGAACTCCTCGGACGCGCGAGGGCCGGCGGCCGGACGCTGATCGAGGAATGCCGGATCACCCTCGGCGGCGACTCGTCCACCCGGACGGTCCCGGCCCAGGAAGGCCCGAGGCCGAGGCCGAGAACCCCGGACGAGCGGGGCACCTCCGTACCCGAGCAGCCGGACGCCTTTGTTCCGGACCAGCCGGACACCCCTGGATCCGACCAGCCGGACACCTCAGCCCCGGACGAGCCGGACACCCTTGTCCCCGACCAGCCGGACACCCCTGTACCCGGCGGCCTGAACGCCGACGTCGCTGACGTCCCTGTCGGCCGAGACATCCCCGCTCCCGACGCATCGGCCACCCCCACCCCCGCCCCGCCCGACGCCCCCCTCCCAGGCCCCGCCCGCGACCCCGCCGACGACGTCTCCACGCCCCTGGGCCGGGTGGGCGCGGCGCTCGCCGGGGTTCGTACTCCGCAGGAGCTTGCCGGATGCCTGCTGGAGCATCTCGCCGACACCGTCGGCGCCGACGCGATCATGATCTTCGCCCGGCTTCCCGCCGACGGTCTCGAACTGGTCGGGCACGCGGGCATCGACGCCACCCTGGCCGCACAGTGGGGCCATGTGCCGCCGCTGACCGGCGTCGCCGCACTGGAGACGCTGCGCAACCGCGAGGCGCGCTGGCTGGAGGACCTCCCGGCGGACCGGACGCGGTTCCTGCTCATCGGGAACCCGCCCGAGCGCTGGCGGTCGCGTGCCTGGCTGCCCGTCGACGCCGCCGAGATCTCCATCGGCGTCCTGCGCACCCACCCCGGCCCGTTCACACCCCGCACCCGCGACCATCTGCGGGCCGTCGTCCGGCTGTGCGCGAGCCGGCTGCGGGCGTTCGACGCAGCCCCGGAACCCGCCGCCGACGGCTTCGCCCAGACCGTCCAGACGGTGCTCGACACCCTGCCCGGCGCGGCGATGCTGCTCACCCCGCTGCGCGCCCCCTCGGGCGACGTCGAGGACTACCGCATCGACGCGGTCACCCCGGAGGCCGTCGACGTCGTCGGGCGCACCGGCCGTGAACTGGTCGGACTGCGCATCCTGGAGTGCTGGCCGCCGATCGCCGACGAGTCGCTGTGGCAGCGGTGCCAGGACGTGCTCGGCGCCGGAAAGCCGTACGAGGGCGAGCCGTTCGCGCAGCAGGACGTGGTGGCCGGCGGCGCCGAACTGTCCACCTACTCCGTCCGCGTGGCACGGCTGGGCGAGGGCCTCGTCGTCAGCTGGGTCCGGCACGACCCGCCGGACCGCCAGGAGCAGCGGCTGGCGGACGTACAGCGGCTCGGCAACCTCGGCTGGGCCAGCTGGAACCTGCCTACCGGCGACGTCACCTGGGCCGACCAGGTCTTCACCGTCCTCGACCGCGACCCCGCGGACGGCCCGGTGCGGCTCCCCGATCTGCCCGGCCTCGCGGTGCCGGAGGACGTACCGGTCCTGAACCGCGCCATCAGGGCACTGGTGCACGAAGGGCGGCCGGTCGACGTACCGTTCCGGATCCGGACGGCGCGTGGCGTGCGTCATCTGCGGACCGTCGCCGAGGCGGTGGCCGACCCGCACGGCACGCCCGTCGAGGTGCACGGCTTCCTCCAGGACCTCACGGCGCGGCGCAACGCCGAACTGGCCCTGGTGGAGAGCGAACGGGAGAACCTCACCCAGCACGGAGCGCTCCAGGCCGAACGGGCGCTGGCCGCCCGGCTCCAGCACGCGCTCCTGCCCCTGCCGGACAAGCCGCTGCAACTGGCCGGACTGCGGGTCGAGGTGACGTACCTGCCCGCTCAGTCGGGCATCCACGTCGGCGGCGACTGGTACAGCGCCATCGAACTGCCTGACGGCACCGCCCTGTTCGTGGTGGGCGACGTCGCCGGTCACGGCATGGACGCGGTCGCCACGATGGCCCAGCTCCGGTTCACCGCAAAAGGAATGGTCATCACCGGCTCCTCCCTGACGGGCGCCCTCAGCCGGCTCAACACCCTGCTGCTGCACTCCCGCGACCCGCACGGCACGGCGACCATGGTGCTGGCCCACTACCACCCGGACGAGCGCCGGCTGGTATGGGCCCAGGCCGGACATCCCCCGCCGCTGCGCTTGCGCGCCGGTGAGGTACAACGGCTCGGCCGGCCCGGCGGGATGCTGCTCGGCGCGAGCACCACGCCGGTCTTCGAGCAGGCCGAGACCCGACTGGAGCCCGGCGACCGGCTGTTGTTCTACACGGACGGTCTGGTGGAGCGCACGTCGGAGGCCATCGACCTCGGCATCGAGCGGCTGGCGCGGGCCCTCGTCACACACCACACCGACGAGCCCGGCTCACTCGGCCCGCTGCTCGCGGCCGTGCTGGAGGAGGACCGGCGCGACGACGTCTGCGTGGTGGACATCCGCGTGCCGGCCGACTGCGCCTAGCCACGTCCGTCGCGGGTGATCCCCTGCACGCAGGACATCTGCGTCTCAGCTGTCACATGCGCGTCAGCCCCGTGGTGCGTGTCAGCCCTCGGTCGTGCGTGTCAGCCTGTCGTAGGTGTCAACCCTCGCGGGCCGACGCCCCGCTGTCCGCGGGCTCCCGGCCGCGGTCTGCCTCGTCCTGCGCGAGCAGGGCGAGCAGCGCGGCCACGGTCAGTCCCGCCTCGGCCGGGTGCCGCAGCACCTTGCTCGGCTCGATGCGGTACGTGTTGCCCCGCCCCTCACGCCGGTGGGACAGATAGCCGGCCTGCTCCAGGTCGGCGATGATCTTCTGCACGGCTCGCTCGGTGAGCCTGCAGTGCGCCGCGATGTCGCGTACGCGGGCGGTGTGATCATCGGCGATGGCGGCCAGCACCCGGGCGTGGTTGGTGAGGAAGGTCCATCCGGTGTGCGGCTCAGGGACTTCACTCATGGGGCCATCATAGGACCGAGGTTTCCCGTATTCAAAAACGCGAACTAGATTTCATGTATCTCTTGACGTATCCCGGTGTGAGGACGACCCTGATGGAGACGGCAGGCAGGAGTTTCGAAGGAGTGTCGGCCATGCCGGAGCCTGCGTATCCCACGCAGTCCGCCACCCCCGCGGCCCCGAGGCCCGGGCCACTGTCGGTCGCCGTGCGGCCCGACGACGTCCGCTCGGTCGTGACGGTGCGCGGGGAGCTGGACCTGCACGCGGCCGATGATCTGCGCGCCGCCCTGCGTGACGCGCTGAAGTCCGCGGCCAAGGGCATCGACCTCGATCTGCGAGGCGTGACCTTCTGCGACTGCTCCGCCCTCAACGTCCTGCTCGTCCTCCGCGAACAGGCCCTCGCCGAGGAGAAGACGGTGACGATCCAGGCCCTCAGTCCCGTCGCCGAGCGGCTCCTCACCCTCACAGGCACGCTGCCCCAGTTCACCGAGGCCGCCGACGAGGACGACGACCACGATCTCGGGGTGGAGGTCGTCCAGCTGCGCCGGGCCATGCAGACCCGGCCGACCATCGATCTGGCCCGCGGGGTCCTGATGGCCACCTTCGGGCTGAGCCCGCAGGACGCGTGGCACGTGCTGGTGATGGTCTCGCAGAACACCAACACCAAGCTCCATCTGCTCGCCCAGGACCTGGTGACGGCCGTGCGCGGACAACCGCTGCCCGACGCGATACAGCGCCAGGTGTCCGCGGCCGTGAGCCGGCTGGCCGGGTCCGGCGACCGGGGAGCGCCGGACGACGAGGACGCGTAGCGGTACCGCGGGGGGCACTCAGTTCCCCACCGGGGCAGCACCGAGTGCCATCGGGGCGGGTTCAGGTGTTACGTTCCGTCCCATGAGCGCGAAACCGCCCATGCGCGAGGCCCTGGTCGCGGCGGCCTTCCAGCTGTTCCTGGAGCGGGGCTACGAACAGACCACCGTGGACGACATCGTGGCCCTCGCGGGCGTGGGGCGGCGGTCGTTCTTCCGGTACTTCCCGTCCAAGGAGGACGTGGTCTTCCCCGACCACGAGCGGTGCCTGGCCGACATGACGGCCTTCCTCTCGACCGGCGGCGAGGGCGACGAGCCGGTGGGCCGGGTCTGCGACGCGGCCCGGCTGGTGCTGCGGATGTACGCCGAGAACCCGGCCTTCTCCGTGCAGCGCTACCGGCTCACCAGGAAGGTGCCGGGCCTGCGCGCGTACGAGCTGTCCGTGGTGTGGCGTTACGAGCGCGCCCTCGCCGACTACCTGCGCGGCCGCTTCGCGGGCCTCCGCGACGGCACCCTGCGGGCGGACGTGATCGCGGCCGCCGTGGTCGCGGCGCACAACAACGGGCTGCGGTCCTGGCTGCGTTCGGACGGAAAGGGTGACGCGGCCGCCGCGGTGGACCACGCCCTGGGCATGGTGCAGGGCGCCTTCGGCGCCGGGCCCACGTCCCCGGCGCCGGAGCGGTCCGAGGACGTGGTGGTGGTCGTCTCGCGGCGCGGCGCTCCGCTGTGGCGGGTGGTGCAGGAGATCGAGACGACGCTCGGGCCGGCCTGACCACTCGGGATTTCAGGGTACGGAGTGCCTTTACTAGTGGCACTCAGTGCCATACGCTGTGCCCGTGCACGGTGGCACGGCAAGCCGCGCACGGGCGTGCGCACGGCGTCGCGCACGCGGATTTCCGGCCGAGCGCAGGGAGTTGACAGCGTGTACCACCACTCAGGGACCGTCGCTCAGCAGGCATCCGGCTCCGCCGCGGGCGTCCTCGACCGCCGCCCCCAGGACCAGGAGGCCCTTCACTTCCAGCGGTGCGCCTGGTGCGGCACCGCCATGTACCACCGGCTGCTCTGCCCGGTCTGCCAGGGCAGCGACCTGCGCACCGAGCGCAGCGAGGGCACCGGCACGGTGCGCCACACGACGGTGGTGCACCGCAACACGCCCGCCGCGCGCAACGTGTCCCTCATCGAGATGGCCGAGGGTTTCGTCGTGCGGGGCCGGGTGATGGGCCCGCTCATCGGCATCCACAGCGGCGACCGCGTGCGGCTGTCCACCGCCAAGGACCCGGTGCGGGGCGAGCCGGTGTTCCAGCTGCTCGACGAGCCGTACCGGGCCTGGACCTGACGGGCCGCGCCGGTGGCCGGGGCGCCGGGCGTCCCTAGCCGTTCACGGTCACGCGGATCCCGACCGTGCCCTCCGCTCCGCGCCGCAGCCGGCTGCCGAGGAGCGTGAGGCGGCCGACGACGCCGTACTTGCGGGCGATGAGCTTGCGGTAGCGGGCCGTGGTCTCCGCGTCGGTGATTGCGGCGGTGCCCGGGACCTGCTCACCGGTCGGGTTGCCGCGCAGGTCGCAGGGGCCCACGAGGACGTCGGAGCGGCGCCTGATCCGCTTGACCTTCCAGGAGTCGGCGACCGTCCAGACCCCGAGCGCGTCGCCGTCGTCGACGACCCAGACGGGCGTGGGGACCGGCGTGCCGTCCTTGCGGTAGCTGGTGATCAGCAGGTACTTGCCGGCTCCGAGCCGTGTGGCGTCCATGGCCGGAAGTGTAGGCATGCCGCCCTCACTTCAGCGCGGCCGCCATCCGCCGTACCGCCTCCGTGATGATCTCGGGCGTGGTGGCCAGGTTCAGCCGTACGTGCCCGGCGCCGCCCGTCCCGAACGGCAGGCCGGAGTTGAGGGCCACCCGGCCCCGCCGCAGGAAGACCTCGGCCGGGTCGTCGCCCAGGCCGAGGGCTCGGCAGTCCAGCCAGGCGAGGTAGGTGGCGTCACCGGGGCGGTAGGCCACGGTCGGCAGCTGCCCGGCCAGCGACTCGGCGAGCAGGCGCCGGTTCTCGTCGAGGCCCGCGAGCAGGGCGTCCAGCCAGGCGGTGCCGTCGCGCAGCGCGGCGGTGTGCGCGAGTACGCCGAGGTGACTGGGGCCGTGACCGACCTCTTCGGGCAGCAGGGCGAGGTCGGCGGCCGACTCGGGGCCCGCGACCGCGAGGGCCGCCTTGATGCCGGCGAGGTTCCAGGCCTTGGAGGCGGACATCAGCGACAGACCGCTGCCGCCGCCCGGCACGCTGAGGTACGGCACGAAGTCCGTGTCGCCGACGACCAGCGGGGCGTGGATCTCGTCGGCGACGACACGCACGCCGTACTCTCCGGCGAGGCGGGCGACGGCGGACAGCTCCTCGGCGGTGTGCACGGTCCCGGTCGGGTTGTGCGGGCTGCACAGCAGATACGCCGCCCGGCGCCCGCCCGCCACGGCCTGCCGGAAGGAGTCCTCCAGGACCCCGAAGTCGATCCGCAGGTCCGGGCTGAGGGGCGCCTCGGCCACCCGGCGGTCCATGTGCGTGACGAACTGGAAGAACGGCGGATACACGGGCGGGTTGACCACCACGGCGTCCCCCGGCCCGGTCACCAGTCTGAGCATCTCGACCACGCCGAGCATCACGTCGGGCACGATCGCGGTGCGCCCCACGTCGAGCCCGGACCAGCCCCACCGCTTCTCGGCGAAGCCGGCCAGCGCCTCTGCGTAGGCGGTCCCCGCCGGGTAGCCGGTGTCGCCGAGCGCGAGCGCGTCGGTGAGGGCACGGACGACGGGTGGGGCGAGGGGCACGTCCATCTCCGCCACCCACAGCGGCAGTACGTCGTCGGGGTAGGTGCGCCACTTCATGCTCGTACGGCGCCGTAGCTGATCGAGGTCCAGTGCGCGCAGGGGGTTCGGTTCACCGGACGGTCCGTGCGGGTTCCTGGTCATGGGCACACGATAGGCGCCCGCGGGACGCGCGCACGGGCACGCGGGCACCGAAAACGCGCAAGGCCCGGCAAAGATCAATTCATCGGTCTAGATTGCGTCTTGACACCGCACGGGGCGTCTTCCCGCCCTGCACCAGGCACCCCCAGGAGCTGATTCCGTGACCGAGAACCCGCCAGCCGCGGACGGTTTGGCCCAATCACTGCGCGAGCGCATCAACACGTCCCAGCCGCACACGGCCCGCATCTGGAACTACTGGCTCGGCGGCAAGGACAACTACGAGGTCGACCGGGCGGCCGGTGACCAGATCCGTCAACTGCACCCGGGCATCGGCGAGTACGCCCGGGCGGACCGCCTGTTCCTGGGCCGCGCCGTGCGGCACCTGGTCTCCGACCTGGGCATCCGCCAGTTCCTGGACGTCGGCACCGGCCTGCCCACCGCCGACAACACCCACGAGGTCGCCCAGAGGATCGCTCCGGACGCCCGGATCGTGTACGTGGACAACGATCCGCTCGTCCTCGCGCACGCCCGCGCGCTGCTCACCAGCACGCCGGAGGGCCGCACCGACTACCTCGACGAGGACCTGCGCAACGTCGACGCGATCCTCGAACACGCCGCGAAGACGCTGGACCTCACGCGGCCCGTGGCGCTGATACTGCTCGGCGTCGTCATCTTCCTGCGCGACGACGAGGACCCGTACGGCGTGGTCCGGCGGCTGATGGACGCGCTGCCTCCGGGCAGCCACCTGGTGCTGTCGCACACCATCACCTCGCCGTCGATGCCGGACGTGGACGAGGCGGTGAAGTTCTGGAACGAACACGGCACCCCGAAGCTGACCCAGCGCACGCCCGAGGCTCTGACGGGCTTCTTCGACGGCCTCGATCTGCTGGAGCCGGGGGTCGTGTCGTGTTCGCGCTGGCGTCCGGAGGCCGGTGACGGCGCCGAACCGGAGGAGGTCGCGATGTTCGGCGGGGTGGCCCGCAAGAACTGAGCCGGCCGCCCCCTGGGATGAACGCTGCCGGACCCCGGCACGTATGGAGAGAGGGCGCTCGACGACCCGGGTGCCCCGCGGTGCGGTCGCGCCGCGTGTTCGGGGTTCGGGAGCCATGCATGAGGCACGTACGACGACGGATCGTCCGGCGGGTGACACGGCTGGCGTCAGTCGGCGGGATCGTCCTCGGGGCGGCGATGGTCACGCAGGCGGTCGCGAGCGAACCTCCTGCCGCCGCGCCCCGGGTCCTCGCCGAGGACGCCGGCCCCGGCCTCGGCCAGGACACCGGCGCCGGCCTCGTCGAGCGGCTCGGCTCCTCCCGTTCGGCGGGCAGCTGGATCGACGACGAGGGGCGGCCGGTCGTCGCGGTCACCGACGACGAGGCGGCCGCCGAGGTCCGCAGGGCGGGCGCGACGGCGAAGCTCGTGCGGCACAGCATGCGCGAGCTCAAGTCCGCCACGCAGCGGTTGGGTTCGGCACCGCGCGTGACGGGCACGGCGTGGATGATGGACTACCGCTCGAACGAGGTGGTGGTACGAGGTGACAGCACCGTCTCCGCCGGCGACTGGTCCGAGCTGACCGACCTCGCGGACGGCATGGGCGACTTCGTCCGCATGGAGCGCGCGGAGGGCACCTTCACCACCCGGATCAACGGCGCCCTGCCGATCCTGTCCACCGCCGGACGCTGTTCGGCGGGCTTCAACGTCACCGACGGGAAGACCGACTTCATCCTCACGGCCGGGCACTGCGGCCCCAACGGCTCGGTCTGGTTCGCGGACAACCGGGGTGACCAGCCGGTGGGCCGGACCGTCGCCGGCAGCTTCCCGGGCAACGACTACTCCCTCGTGCAGTACAGCGGCGGGCGGGCGGGCGAGGGCGCGGGCGTCGTGGCGATCGGTGACGGACAGGGCGTGCAGATCACGGGCGTGGGCGAGCCGTCCGTGGGGCAGCGGGTGTTCCGCAGCGGCAGCAGCAGCGGATTGCGCGACGGCGAGGTGACCGCGCTCAACGCCACGGTGAACTACCCCGAGGGCACGGTCTCCGGCCTCATCGAGACGAACGTGTGCGCCGAGCCGGGGGACAGCGGCGGGCCGATGTTCTCCGAGGGGATCGCCCTCGGCGTGACCTCGGGCGGCAGCGGGGACTGCCGGGCGGGCGGCACGACCTACTTCCAGCCGCTGCCGCAGGCGCTGTCCGCGCTCGGCGTCCAGCTGATCGCGTCGGGCCCGCAGAACGGGCAGGGCGCTGCTCCGGCGCCGTCGGGCCCCCAGAGCGCGGCGGCGCCGGGGACGTCGACGCCGATCTCCGCGGAGGCGGGCAGGGAGTTGCTGGCCCGGCTGGCGGACCCGAGGAACGTCGGGCCCGGTCTGCTGGTCGTCGGGGGCAGTCTGATCGCGCTGGTGGCCACGCGGTGGATCCGTACGGAACAGGACCGCAAGGCCTACCAGCGCTATTACTCGGCCACGTGGGGCTGACGGAGAGGTCCGGGGGCCGGAAGGTGCACGGGGCCCGTCACGAGCGGGTCAGGCGGCCTGCGCCGGCTGCGGCGCCGCGGCGGCCCACTCCAGGACGAGGCGCTGGTACACCTCGCGCTGCTCGGTGCTCAGTGTCCCGCCCGACCGGCGCCACAGCGCCCGGATCTCCTCGTTGACCTCCGCGGCCGATCGCTCGGTGGCGGCTTCAACACTGGTGGACATGCCGTGAAGCATACGGCGCCCCAAGTGAAGGCGATGTGAGTAATCGCGAGCTAATCTGACATATCGGGCCGTGTCGCTGATCACGTCCATGTCCCCGAACGAGCCCGGCAGTTCAGGCGTCCGCCGTGCCCAGCACCAGGACCTGGATGGCCAGGACGGCGGCACCGCGGGCCCAGTCGTGGAAGTCGGACCTCCTGGTCTCCAGGTCGACCGGAGTGGCCAGCGGATGCCGTCGGCCGCGGATCGTCTCCTCCACCGTGTTCCTCGCCACATCCATCAGTCCGACCCCCTCTCCGGCGAGCAGGATCTTCTGCGGCATGGCGAAGTTGGCGATGTGGGCGAGGAGGATGCCGAGGGCGCGGGCGGCCTCGGCGACCACCCGGGCGGGCATGGCCTCCCCGGCGGCGGCGAGGCCGAGGATCTCCTCGTAGGTGTGGTCGCGCCCGGTGGCGGCCCGGATCTGGTAGCGAATGCTGGGGATGGTCAGCAGCGAGACCGCGCTGCCGCGCTCGCCGTCGGGGGTGAGCGGCCCGTTCGGGTCGAGGATCCAGCGCCGGCCGAAGGCCCGGTCCTCCCCCTCGGACGGCACCCGTCTGCCGCCCAGCACCAGCCCGTAGCCGACGCCGGCGCCGATGGTGAGCACCACGAACCGGTCCAGGCCGCGCCCGGCGCCGAACCACGTCTCGGCCTCGACGAGGGCGGCCACGTCGTTCTCGACGACCACCGGCAACCCGGTGCGCTCCTCGACGAGCGCGGCGAGAGGAATGTCACGCCAGTCGAGGAACGGCGACTCCCCCACCACGGCCCGGTCCTGCACGAATCCGCCCACCCCGATGCCGATCCCGGCGAGCCCCGGGTGGCTGGGGGCGAGTTCGCCCGCCATCAGCGCGAGCAGGTCGGCCACGCCACCGGGGTCGTGCGTGGTCAGGGGGCGGTCGTGGCGCGCGACGATCTCGCTCCTGAGGGTGGTGACGACGCCGTAGACCATGTCCTCGGTGACCTTGAAGCCGAGGAAGGACCTGGACTCGGCCACCACGTCCAGCGGCTGCGAGGGCCTGCCCTGCCTGCTCTCGCCCGCCGCGCACCCGTCGGGGGACTCGATCAGCAGGCCCGACTCGATCAGCGGCTTGGTCAGCCGGGTGAGGCTGCCGGCGGAGAGATCCAGACGCCGGGCGAGCTCCGCGCGCGAGAGCGGGCCATTGACGAGCACCTCGATCGCCACCGAGCGTTCACCCGGACTCAGCGGCAGCCAGCTGGCGGAACCTGCGGTCATGTAGGTCAGACTCCCACGCTTTGTTTCTTTTGCTCCTGAAGTAATGAATCCACTCTAGAGCCCCGACTGCCGCCTTCAGAAGATCTCTGCAGACCTCTTGACGGGGAGATTCTTCCGGCTCAAAAGTAAGTGGCCCCAGGACGAGCCGCCACAGCCGAGGAGCCTGCCCATGTCCGTCGCCTCCAGCAGTCCGCCGACGCCCCGGGGGGACGGGCGTCTCGCGGCCGTGTTCCTCGCGCCCGCCCTGCTGGGCTTCCTGGTCTTCCTGCTGTGGCCCACGCTGCGGGGCGTGTATCTGAGCTTCACCCGGTTCAACCTGCTGACGCCGGCGGAGTGGGTGGGCCTCGACAACTACGTCCGTATGGTCAAGGACCCCATCTTCTGGGACTCGTTGCGGACCACCGTCGTGTACGTGGTGGTCAACATCGGTGTGCAGACCGTCTCCGCGCTCGCGATCGCCGTGCTGCTGCAACGCCTGACCCAGTCGGCGACGCTGCGCGGCATCGTGCTCACGCCCTATCTGATGTCGAACGTCGTCGCGGGCATCGTCTGGCTCTGGATCCTGGACACCCAGCTGGGCATCGGCAACGAGATCGTCACGGCCCTCGGCGCCGACCGGATCCCGTTCCTCACCGACGAGACCTCGGCGATCCCGACGCTCGCGCTGATCAACGTGTGGCGGCACGTGGGCTACACCGCGCTGCTGCTGTTCGCCGGCCTCCAGGCCATCCCGGGCCACCTGTACGAGGCCGCGAAGGTGGACGGCGCCGGCGAGCGGCGGATGTTCTGGCGGATCACGCTGCCGCTGCTGCGCCCGGTCCTGGCCGTCGTGCTGATCATGACGGTGATCGGTTCGTTCCAGGTGTTCGACACGGTCGCCGTGACGACCATGGGCGGCCCGGCCAATGCCACCAACGTCCTTCAGTACTACATCTACGGGTCCGCCTTCGGCCGCTTCCAGTTCGGCTACGCCTCCGCGATGTCCGTGGCCCTGCTGATCGTCCTGGCCGCCATCACCGTCCTGCAGTACCGGCTCACCCGGGCCGGCCGGACCGACCTCGGCTGACGGACCGGCTGACGGAAGGGAGAGAGACGACATGACTGCCGTCGCGACGACGACCGTACGGCGGGCGAGGCGCAGGCCTTCCCTCGGGCGGGTGGTGGCCTGGGCGGTGATGGCCGCGATCGTGCTCATCACGCTGCTGCCGTTCTACTGGATCCTGCGCACCGCGCTGTCCACCAACACCGGGCTCGCCGCGCAGCCCGCCGACCCCCTGCCGGCCGACTTCACCACCGGCGGTTTCGAGCGGGCGCTCGGCCTGCAGTCGACCGAGGAGGCGATCGCGCAGGGCGGTTCGGGCGGCGGGCTGGCGTTCTGGCGCTATCTGCTCAACTCGGTGCTGGTCTCCACGCTGATCACCGGGTGCCAGATCTTCTTCTCGGCGATGGCCGCGTACGCCTTCTCCCGGCTGCGCTGGCGTGGCAGGGACACCGTGTTCGGGCTGTTCCTGGCCGGGCTGATGGTGCCGACGATCTTCACCCTGCTGCCGAATTTCGTGCTCATCAAGGAACTCGGCCTGGTGGACACGCTGTTGGGGATCGCGCTGCCGACGATGTTCATGACGCCGTTCGCAGTGTTCTTCCTGCGCCAGTTCTTCATGAACATCCCCCGCGAGGTGGAGGAGGCGGCTCTCCTCGACGGCGCCGGGAAGGTCCGCGTCTTCTTCCGGGTCCTGCTGCCGATGGCGTCCGCGCCGGTCCTGACGCTGGCCGTGCTGACGTACATCACCTCCTGGAACGACTACTTCTGGCCGCTGATGGTGTCCTACAGCGACAGCTCTCGCGTGCTGTCCGTCGCGCTGGCCGTGTTCCGCGCGCAGACGCCGCAGACCGGCACCGACTGGTCGGGGCTGATGGCGGCGACGCTGATCGCGGCGCTTCCGATGCTGGTGCTGTTCGGGCTGTTCGCCCGTCGCATCGTCGGCTCCATCGGCTTCACCGGGATCAAGTGAGGGAACTGCCATGCGATTTCGTACGGTCTTCACGGCGCTGGCCGGTGCCGTGGCGCTGTCCCTGGTGACCGGGTGCGCGCAGAGCGGCTCCTCGGGGCCGGCGGGGAACACGGTGACGTACTGGCTCTGGGACGCCAATCAGCTGCCCGCCTACGAGGCCTGCGCCAAGGGCTTCGAGGAGCAGAACCCCGGTCTGGACGTCGAGATCACCCAGATGGGCTGGGACGACTACTGGACCAAGCTCACCGCGAGCTTCATCGCGGGCACCGAGCCGGACGTGTTCACCGACCACATGCAGAAGTTCGGCCAGTTCGCCGATCTGGACGTGCTCGAACCCCTCGACGACCTGGGCATCGAGGAGTCGGACTACCAGCCGGGACTCGCCGCCAACTGGATCGGCCAGGACGGGCGTCGCTACGGCGCCCCGAAGGACTGGGACACGGTCGCCCTCTTCTACAACAAGAAGCTCGCCGAGGACGCCGGGCTCACCGCCGCGCAACTGGGCGACCTGTCCTGGAACCCCGAGGACGGGGGCACCTTCGAGAAGGCCGTGGCCCGCCTCACCGTCGACAAGAACGGCAAGCGGGGCGACGAACCAAGCTTCGACAAGGACAACGTCGAGGTCTACGGGCTGGCCACGGGTGGCGCGGGCGACGGCGACGGACAGACGCAGTGGAGCCCGTTCACCGCGTCGGCCGGCTGGAGCTACACGGACGAGAAGCGCTGGGGCAGCGCGTACCAGTACGACAGCGAGACCTTCCAGTCTGTCGTCGACTGGTACTTCGGCCTGGCGAGGAAGGGCTATCTCGCGCCGTTCGCGGACTGGAGCAACAACGCCAACCCGCCCAACGCGCAGATCGCCGCCGGCAAGGCCGCGGCCGCCTTCGACGGCGCCTGGATGATCTCCACCTACTACGGCGCGAAGGGCCTGGACGTCGGCACCGCCGTCACTCCGCAGGGCCCGACCGGCAAGCGGGCGACGATGATGAACGGCCTCGCCGACTCGATCACCAAGAACGCCCGCAACAAGGCGGGAGCCAAGAAGTGGGTCCGCTACCTGGCCTCGGACGAGTGCCAGCGGACCGTCGGCGACTACGGGATCGTCTTCCCGGCGACACCGGACGGCACCGAGGCCGCCGTCGCGGCGTACCGGAAGAAGGGCGTCGACGTCTCGGCCTTCACCGAACCGGTCGCAGGCGAGGGGGACTTCTCGACCTTCTCCTTCCCCGTCACCGACTACGCCGCAGACGTGTTCGCGCTGATGCGCCCCGCCATGCAGGACATCTACGCCAACGACGCTCCGGTGAGCGGCCTGGACCAGACCAACAGTCAGATCAATTTCCTCCTCGGCCAGTGAAAGGCATCCCTTACATGACGTTCTCCCTCGGCATCGTCGGCGCCGGGCAGTTCTCCGGACAGTTCGCGAAGCTTTTCCTCGCCCACCCCGGCGTCAGCGACGTCCACGTCACCGACCTGCTGCCCGAGCGGGCCGAGCAGTTGGCCGCCGCGGAAGGCCTGAGCGGCACCTTCCCGACGTACGAGGCCATGCTGGAGTCACCGGAGGTCGACGCGGTCGCGATCTTCACCCAGCGCTGGACGCACGGTCCGCTGGTGCTCCAGGGGCTGAACGCCGGCAAGCACGTCTACTCCGCGGTGCCGATGGCGATCGCCACGGAGGAGATAGCGGCGATCATCGACGCGGTCAAGGCGACCGGGCTGACGTACATGATGGGCGAGACCAGTCAGTACAACCCGGCGACCGTGCACGCCCGCGACCAGATCGCCAAGGGTGCCTTCGGCCGGATCTTCTACGCCGAGGGCGACTACGTCCACGACATGGATCTGGGGTTCTACGAAGCGTACCAGTACAGCGGCGGGGAGAACTGGAAGGCGACGGCGAGCTACCCGCCGCTGCTGTACCCGACGCACTCGGTGGGCGGTGTGCTGGGCGCCTGGCAGACGCACGCGGTGAGCGTGTCGGCGCTCGGGGTCGTGGACGAGCGGGGCGACGGCGTGTTCGACCGGTCGGTGAGCCAGTTCGACAACGACGTCTCGAACGCCACGGCGCTGTTCGAGGTCGCGGGCGGCGGTTCGTTCCGTACGAACGAGTTCCGGCGGGTGGGCTACCCGTCCCACATCAGGGAGTCCCGGTTCCGCTTCTTCGGCACGGAGGCGAGCATGGAGCAGCTCGCGACGGTGGCCCTCTGGCAGGACAAGTCGGGCGTCACCGACATTTCCGAACTGCTGGAGCCCAAGCAGACGATGTCCCCCGACGACCCGTCGCTCCAGCACATCGCGCCGGATCTGCGGGCGGCCTTCACCTCGGGTTCGGCGCCGGTGCACGACCGGTCCCGGCTGCCGCGCACGTTCGACCACCTCCACAACGGACACGAGGGCAGCCACCATTTCCTGGTGGACGACTTCGTGACGGCGGTCAACACGCGCTCACTGCCGTCCGTGAACGCCTGGGTGGCGGCCCGCTACACCCTGCCGGGCATCATCGCGCACGAGTCCGCGCGGCAGGGTGGCGTACGGCTGGAGATCCCGGACTTCGGCGACGCGCCGCAGGCCTGAGGCGCCGGGGTGGGCCGGGTGCCCCGTCAGGTGCCCGGCTTGCGCCCGTACACGTAGACGTCGTCGCCGTTCTTCAGCAGCGACCAGTACTTCTTCGCCGTGGTCTTGGTCATGTTGACGCAGCCGCGCGAGCCGGGCGGGTTCCACATGCTGACCCCGGCGGAGTGGAAGGCCTGGCCGCCGTCGAAGAACTGGGCATAGGGCATCGGGACGTCGTAGATGCTCGACACATGGTCGATGTTGCGCCAGTAGATCTTCTTCAGGCCGGTGCGGGTCTCGTAGCCGTTGCGGCCGGTGCGGACCGCGACGGGGCCGTGGACGAGCTTCTTGCCGTCCTGGATCCAGCTCAGTTGGAGCGAGAGGTTCACACAGGCGATACGGCCCTTGTTGACCGGGCACTTCCCGGCCTTGTTCGGGTTCTTGCCGACGGCCTTCTGCTTGTTCATGAGGTCCATCACGCCCCAGGTGACGGGCCCCGCGTAGCCGATGTTCGGTGTGATGCCGTGCTTGGTCTGGAACGCCTGGGTCGCCTTGCAGTCGGCGCTGGACTGCCTGCCGTCCACCGGGCGGCCCAGGAACTTCTCCACCTGCTTCTGGTACGGCCCGGTCTGCGTGGTGCAGCTCGCCGCCTGCGCCGGGGCTGCGCCCAGCGCCAGTGTGAGCGGCGCCACCAGCGCGGTGGTCCCCAGGACGACGGTCGCCCGTCTGCGAATCTCCCCCATGGGCTGGCCTTGTCTCTCGCATCGGATGCGCGTCTGCCGCGCGGTCTCTGCCTGCTAGACCGGTCAGGGGCGGATTCGGTTGTAGGCGCGGGCCGACCGCGACAAAACGGTGACATTCGGCGTGGAGGGGAGCGCGGCCGCCGGGCTCATGGGCGTCAGTCGCCGCGCCCCGTGAGCGTCGTGAAGCCGGTGTTCACGGCGGTGATCCCACCGTCGACGACCAGCGTCGTGCCGGTGATCCAGGACGCGTCCCGGGAGGCGAGGAAGGCCACGGCGGCGGCGATGTCCTCCGGCTCACCGACCCGGCCCAAGGGGTAGTGACGGCGGAGCGCGTCGAGTTCGCGGTCGCGGCCCTGCCACGCCGTGGTACGGACGGTGCCGGGGGCGACGAGGTTGACCCGGACTCCCCGCCCGGCGGCATGCCCGGCGAGGGTGCGGGTCAGCGAGCCGAGGCCGGCCTTGGCCGCGCTGTAGGCGTGGTTGCCGAAGTCCTGGAGGCCGTTCACCGAGCCGACGCAGACGACGGCGCCCCGCCCGGAGGCGGCCAGGTGCGGCAGTGCGGTCCGGCAGCAGCGGTACGCCCCGGTCAGGGTGACGTCCAGGTCACGCGCCCACCCCTCGTCCGTCTCCTCCTCGAAGAGCGGCGCGTCGGGATGGCAGCTGTAGGCGTTGTTGACCAGCACGTCGAGGGTGCCGAACGCGGCGACGGCCCGCGCGACGGCGCCCTCGACGGACGCCCGGTCCGCGACGTCGCAGGCGTGCGCCTGCGCCAGGAGCCCGTCGTCGCGCAACTGCCCGGCGGTCTTCTCGGCCGCCGCCGCGTCGACGTCGGTCACCAGGACGGCCGCGCCCTCCGCGGCGAGTCGCCGGGCGGTCGCGGCGCCGATGCCGCGGGCCGCGCCGGTGATCAGAACTCCGTACCCGTCGAAGCGCTTGGTGTCGGTCATGCGCAGACCGTACTGCCCGAGTGATCAACGGGGCAGGTACCGTGCACGGGCCGGTTTCCCGCCCCGTCCGCTCGTCACCGGTACCCGGTCGTGTCCGCCGGCTTGCCCGGGTCCTGGACCTCCACGAGGTAGCGCCAGGCGTCGGGGCGGCTGCCGTCGAGGTCGGTGAAGCCGTACTCCTGGGCGAGGGCGCCGCTGGAGAGGGACCGGCCGTTGAAGCGGGAGACCTCGGGGTCGGCGGCGAGGGCCGTGACGGCGCGGCCGACGTAGCGCGGGGTCTCCGAGATGGCGAAGTGCGGGACCTGGTCGAGGGCGTCGCGCCAGTTGTCCTCGCGGACGCCGAAGTGCTCCAGCATCATCTCCGAGCGGAGCCAGCCCGGGGTCAGCGCGAGCGCGGTGGCGCCGAGCGGACCCAGTTCGTGGCCCAGGGAGAAGGCCATGCGCAGCACGGCCGTCTTGGCGAGGTCGTAGAAGAAGTTGACCCGGTAGGTGTCGCGGTTGTAGTCGGCCGTGCCGTCGGTCATCTCCACGACCAGGCCGCCGGGACGGCGCAGCAGGAGGGGCAGGGCGTGGTGGCTGGTGATCGCGTGCGTCTCGACGGCGAGGCGGAGCAGCCGCAGCCCGTTGTCGAGGTCGTGCTCCCAGACGGCCTTGTCCCACTCGAAGAGCTTCTCGCCGCCCCAGATGTCGTTGACGAGGATGTCGAGGCGGCCCTGCTCACCGCCGACGCGGTCGACGAGGGCGCGGACCTGCCCCGGATCGAGGTGGTCGGTGGGCACGGCGACGCCGTGCCCACCCGCCTCGGTGACCAGGTCGGCGGTGTCCTCGAGGGTCTCGGGGCGGTTGTACTCGGAGCGGCGGACGCGGGTGCTGCGACCGGTGACGTAGACGGTGGCGCCGGCCGCGCCGAGTTCCACCGCGATCCCGCGGCCCGCTCCCCGGGTCGCTCCGGCGACCAGCGCGACCTTGCCCCGCAACGGCTGTGACATGTCCGACCTCCCGTGTGGCTGTTTCCCGGAGACGAGCCTCCCGCGAAAGCCGGACACCTTCTGTCACCTTTCCCGGCCGGTCACTCCGCTGTCCCGGCGGGAGCGGGCCTCAGTGGCCGCGCGCGATCCACTCCTGGAGGTGCGGGGCCTCCGCCCCGATGGTCGTGGGGTCGCCGTGGCCGGTGAGGACCTCGGTCTCGGGCGGAAGGGTGAGGAGCCGGTCGCGGATGGAGCCCATGATCGTCGGGAAGTGGGAGTACGAACGGCCGGTCGCGCCGGGACCGCCCTGGAAGAGGGTGTCGCCGGTGAAGACGACTCCCAGGCCCGGGTCGTACAGACAGACCGCGCCGGGAGCGTGCCCCGGTGTGTGCAGCACCCGCAGGTCGGCGCCGGCCGCCTCGATGACCTGCCCGTCGAGCAGCCCGGCGTCCGGCTCGCGGCCGGGGTGGGTCTGCTTCCACAGCGGCAGGTCGTCGTGGTGCAGCCAGATGACGGCTCCGGTGCGGTCGGCGAGCGCGGGCGCGGCGTTGACGTGGTCGTTGTGGGCGTGCGTGCACACGATGGCCTTCAGGCGGCGGTCCCCGACCGCCGCCTGAATCGCGTCGGCGTCGTGGGCGGCGTCGATGACGACGACCTCGTGGTCGTCGCCGACGAGCCACACGTTGTTGTCGACGTCCCAGGAGCCGCCGTCGAGGGTGAACTGCCCGGAGGTGACGAGGCGTTCGATGCGCGCGGCCATCACAGCACCACCACCGAGCGCAGGACGTCGCCCTGGTGCATCCGCTCGAAGGCCTTCTCCACCTCGTCGAGCTGGATCGTCTCGGTCACGAAGGCCTCCAGGTCCAGGCGCCCCTGCAGGTGCAGGTCGATCAGCATGGGGAAGTCCCGGGACGGCAGGCAGTCGCCGTACCAGGACGACTTCAGCGCGCCGCCGCGGCCGAACACGTCGAGGAAGGGCAGTTCGAGCTTCATCTCCGGGGTCGGCACACCGACCAGGACGACCGTGCCGGCCAGGTCCCGGGCGTAGAAGGCCTGCTTGTACGTCTCCGGGCGGCCGACCGCCTCGATGACGACGTCGGCGCCGAACCCGCCGGTCAGCTCGCGGATCGCCTCGACCGGGTCGGTGGCGGCCGAGTTGACGGTGTGGGTGGCGCCCATCGAGCGGGCGGTCTCCAGCTTGCGGTCGTCGATGTCGACGGCGATGATCCGCGCCGCTCCGGCCAGCTGCGACCCGGCGACGGCCGCGTCGCCGACGCCGCCGCAGCCGATGACGGCGACGGTGTCACCGCGGCCGACGTTGCCCGTGTTGATGGCGGCACCGAGGCCGGCCATCACACCGCAGCCGAGCAGTCCGGCCACCGCCGGGGAGACGGCCGGGTCGACCTTGGTGCACTGCCCGGCCGCGACCAGCGTCTTCTCGGCGAACGCGCCGATGCCGAGGGCCGGGACGAGTTCCTGGCCTGTGGCGGCGAGGGTCATCTTCTGCTCGGCGTTGTGGGTGTCGAAGCAGTACCAGGGCCGGCCACGCAGGCAGGCCCGGCAACGGCCGCACACCGCACGCCAGTTGAGGATCACGAAGTCACCGGGTGTCACGTCGGTGACCCCGTCCCCGACGGTCTCGACCACCCCGGCGGCCTCGTGGCCGAGCAGGAAGGGGAACTCGTCGGTGATGCCGCCCTGCTTGTAGTGCAGGTCGGTGTGGCAGACTCCGCAGGCCTGTACCCGCACCACGGCCTCTCCCGGCCCGGGGTCCGGTACGACGATCGTCTCGACCCGCACCGGCTCGTCACGCCCCGGTGCGATCACGCCGCGTACTTCCTGCGCCATGTGCTGGCCCCTTCCGTCTCCGCGCGTCCGTCCCGACATCCGACCCTACGCGTGACTGATCGGTAAGGGGACGGTTACGGGTGCGCGCCGCGCACGTCGCCGTCGGGCCCGCCGCCCGTCCGACGGCCCGGGCCGGTCATGACGTCCTGCCCGCACGTCGGTTGTCAGTGCTCCCCCGTAGTCTCTGAGCATCCCCTCGGACCCGTGAAGGAGCAGCGTGAGCATCGCAGAGACGGAGACCGCCCCGCCCCCGTGGCGCATGCTCCTGGGCTATGTGCGGCCCCACCGGTGGACGCTGTTCGTGGGCGCGCTGCTGTCGCTGGTCACCGGGGCCACCGGCCTGGCGTTGCCGCTGGTGGCGCGGGGGCTGATCGACGACCTCTCGCACGACCGGGCCATCACCGGTGCGTTGCTGGCCATGTCGGCCCTCGTCGTGGCCAACGCCGCGCTGGGCGCGCTCGGCGGGTACGTGCTCCAGCGCACCGCGGAGTCGGTGGCGCTCGGCGCGCGGCGGACCCTGTCGTCGTACCTGCTGCGGCTGCGGATATCCGCGGTCGACCGCAGCGAGCCAGGTGACCTGATGGCCCGCATCACCTCGGACACCACACTGCTGCGCGAGGTCACGACCGACTCCCTGGTCGGCCTCGGCACGGGCGGGCTCACGCTGGTGGCGACCGTGGTGATGATGGGCTTCGTCGACCCGGTGCTGCTCGGCGTCACGCTCGCCGTGGTGCTCGGCACGGGCATGGTTCTCGGCTTCATCGTGCCCCGCATCAACAAGGCCAGCCGCCGGGCACAGGACGCCGTCGGCGTGATGGGTGCCTCGCTGGAGCGGGTGCTGGGCGCGCTGCGCACGGTGAAGGCGTCCGGCGCCGAACACCGCGAGGAGCGGACGCTGCACGCGGCGGCCGAGGAGTCCTGGCGACAGAGCGTGCGGGCCGCCAAGTGGTCGGCGGCCGCGGGCAACACGGCCGGGCTGGCGATGCAGATCGCCTTCATCACGGTGCTCGCGGTCGGCGGCGCGCGGGTCGCGACCGGCGCCGTGGACATCGGCACGCTGGTCGCCTTCCTGCTGTACGTCTTCTACCTCATGTCGCCGATCCAGCAGGTCGTCGGCGCGATCACCCAGTACCAGACGGGGGCCGCCGCCCTGGCCCGGATCCAGGAGGCGCTGCGGCTGCCCGCCGAACCCCGGGCGACCGCCGCCTCGTTGCCGTCGGCCGGCGCGCCCCCGGCGGCGCTGGCCTTCGAGGACGTCCGCTTCCGCTACGCCGACGACCTGCCGTACGTCCACCACGGCGTGAGCTTCGAGGTGCCGGCGCAGGGCATGACGGCGTTCGTCGGCCCGTCCGGCGCGGGCAAGACGACGGTCTTCTCGCTCATCGAGCGGTTCTACGACCCGGAGTCGGGCGTGATCACGCTGGACGGGCGGGACCTCACGGAGTGGGAGCTGCCGCAGCTGCGCTCGGCGATCGGTTACGTCGAACAGGACGCGCCGGTGCTGTCGGGGTCGCTGCGCGACAACCTGCTGCTGGGCAATCCGGAGGCGGGCGACGACGCCCTCGCGCGGGTGCTGAAGACGACCCGGCTGGACGGGCTGGTCGAGCGGCTGCCGAAGGGAGTCGAGACGCTCGTCGGGCATCGCGGCACCAAGCTGTCGGGCGGGGAGCGTCAGCGGGTGGCGATCGCCCGCGCGCTGCTGCGCCGTCCGAGACTCCTGCTCCTCGACGAGGCGACCTCGCAGCTGGACGCGGTCAACGAGGCGGCGCTGCGCGACACCGTCGCCGACGTGGCCCGTACGACGACCGTGCTGGTCGTCGCGCACCGGCTGTCCACGGTGACGATGGCCGACCGGATCGTGGTGATGGACTCGGGCAAGGTCCGTGCGGTGGGCACGCACCGTGAACTCGTGACCGCCGACCCGCTGTACGCGGAGCTGGCGGCCACGCAGTTCCTCGCCACGGCCGGCTGACGGGCCGCGGCGGCAGGGTCAGCGGACGTCGGGGAGCAGTCCGGTGACGGGGGCCGCCATGTCGGTGATCTGGCGGAGCTGGTTGAGGTCGTTCAGCCGCTTCATCTGGGTCAGCTGCGCGGAGGGCCGCGGGAAGTCCTCCTTGTACTCGGCGGGGATGTCGCTGACGGTGAGGGAGTCGAGGAGGGCGACCGGGCTGAGTGCGCCGGCGCCCGGGGCGTCGGCCTCAGCGGCGCTCACCGACGGGGCGGCGAGTCCGGCGACACTGGCCGCGAGCCCAACGGCTGCGACGAAACGACGTGTTGAGATCATGCTTTCAGCAACGCGTACCGCCCCCGGCCGGACACGGTCGGCCCAGTCCCCTCACCCGTCAGGCGCAGCCCCTGCCGCGCTTGCCGGGGCCGACCGTGCGGAGGAGTCTCGTAGGAGAGGCTCCGCGCGGCCCGCCGCCCGCGGGCCGCGGCCCCCGAAGGAGGTCACGATGGGTACTGCGGCCAGTCCCGCCTTCGACGCCGAGACCCTGCGCCGGGCCGTGGAAGGCAATCCGAACACCCTCCTGTCGCTCTACGCCGACGACGCCGAGGTGCGCGTCGTGGACCACAACACGCAGCCCAGCCGTCCCCGGGTGCTGCACGGCCGGGACGCGATCAGCGCGATGCTCGACGACGTCTACAGCCGCGACATGACGCACAGGCTGGAGGAGTGCGTGGTCCAGGGAGACCGCGCGGCCTTCACCGAGTCCTGCGAGTACGCGGACGGCGTCCGGGTCCTGTCCGAGTCGATGCTCCGGCTGCGCGACGGCAAGATCACGGAACAGACCCTGATCCAGGCGTGGGACGAGGGGTAGCGGGACGGGGCAGCGGCGGGACGGAAGGTGCGGCACGGCCTCGGTTACGCTGTTCCGGGACCGTGACTGGCGCTGAGGTGGAGTACCACCGGGGAGCGGTCCACGCAGAGTCGATGCCGCGCGCCTGGGCGATCCGGTCGATCGACCCAGGAGTGGATCATGTCTCAGGCCCGGCTCATGGACGGTACGGCGCTCGCCCGGCGCATCGTCGAGGACACCGCGAAGCACGCCGCCGATATCACCGACCGCACGGGCACCGCCCCGTGCCTGGCGACGGTGCTGGTCGGCGAGGACCCCGCGTCCGTCACCTACGTCCGTATGAAGCAGAACCGCTGCCGCAAGGCCGGCATCACCTCCCGTCATGTGGTGCTGCCCGCGACCACGACCACCGCCGAACTCGTCGGCACGCTCAGGGCCCTGTCCGACGACCCCGAGGTGCACGGCATCCTGCTCCAGCACCCGGTCGGGGAGCACATCGACGAGCGGGCCGCGTTCGAGGCGATCGCGCCGGAGAAGGACGTCGACGGGGTCACCTTCGCGTCGTTCGCGACCATGAGCTTCGGCCTGCCGGGGTTCGTGTCCTGCACACCCGGCGGGATCATGCGGCTGCTCGACGAGTACGAGGTCGACCCGGCCGGGAAGCGGGCCGTGGTGATCGGCCGCAGCGCCATCCTCGGCAAGCCGGCCGGCATGCTGCTGCTCGCCCGGGACGCCACGGTGACGTACTGCCACTCCCGTACCCAAGATCTGTCGGCGGCCGTCCGGGAGGCGGACATCGTGGTCGCCGCCGTCGGGCGCCCACGTCTGATCCGGGGCGAGGACGTCAAGCCCGGCGCCGTCGTGATCGACGCCGGGTACAACGCGGGGAACGTCGGTGACGTCGACTTCGACCAGGCGGCCGAACGGGCCGCGCTGATCACCCCCGTGCCCGGTGGTGTCGGCCCGATGACGATCGCCACGCTGCTGGAACAGACGGTCGGCGCGGCCGGACGGCAGCTGGGCGTGGCCTGACGTCGGGGTGCCACCGGCGGGGGGGTGTCTCTATGTCCTTCGTCAAGGACGTGGTGCCTGGTATGCGGGTGTTTGCGATAGTCAGGCGGCGAGAGTGATGGTGGGGGTTCTGG